>NZ_CP108393.1:7333982-7700464 GCF_035961655.1 Streptomyces sp. NBC_01317
ATCCGGACCCGGGCTCGGACCCGGGCTCCGACTCCGCTTCGGACCTGATCCGGACCGAGGAGCCGGCCCCCGACCCCGACGGCCCCACACGCCCGCCCGTGGTCGACCGCGCCCTCGCCCCGCCCTCGGGGACCCCCGCCACCCCCGTCACCTTCGCCGACGGCAGGCGGATGCCCGCCTACGTCGACCACCTCAGGTCCCTGCTGCCCGGCGGCCTCACCAAGAACGAGGTGGACGAACTCCTCGCCAACCCCGGCACGTTCGGCCAGAGCACCGTCGTCCTGCGCGGCATCGACGAGATCGTGCGGGCGATCGCGGACGAGCTGAAGAGCCGGCCGGACGCACGACTGCCCGAGGGTGACACCCAACTCCTGTCCGACATCAGGCAGACGCTCCGCGAGAAGCCGAAGACGCTGGGTACGGAGGGCGGGCGGCCCTTCCCGTACGTCAACGCGAAGGGAAAGATCCGGGTCTTCCACCTCAAGGCGCGCCACTACGCCCACTGGATGCCGTTTGAGGACGGCTTCGGGAACGCCTCGAAGATCGACAGCATGCACCGGGGCGCCGCGACCTTCGGCCTGACCAAGAACATGCAGGCCAACTACAACTACGGCCTCGGTGCTCCGCTCGGCCCCGCGAGCACCGCCGCGTTCAGCGGCTTCGGCCGCCTCGCCTTCCGGTTCGGGTTCGTCAACAAGGTCGGATACACGCTGACGAACGCGCGGATGAACCAGATGGAGACCCGTACGCTCGACGACTCCCGGTCGTACCTGGACGACGCCTACTTCGAGGCACGCGTCACCGGCGCCGTGCTCGACCCCGGCGCCGGCCGGGCCACGCGCGAACGCTTCGGCTTCGCCGTCCGCAACGGGCTGCTGGTGCGCCTGCCCGACAGCGTGCTCAGGAGCTCCGAGCCGGGCCGGATCCCGGCGTCGATCACCCTGGACCGCAACTCCCAGTACCGCCTGGTCCGGATCGAGGGGTACGGCCCCGTGGCGGCGATCCGCGACTGGGCGGCCGGGCGCGTCGGGGCGCTGCCGGGCAGTACCGCCTACGCCGAGCTGGACACGTTCTTCTCCGGGGACAGTTTCCAGCGGCACGGCGGCATGATGGCGCGCGGCCGGGTCACCACCCCGCCCCTCTTCGCCGACGACGACAGGAAGTCGCCCCTCGGTGTCTTCGTGGTGGAGGAGGTGATCCCCCGCGCCGCCGTGCTCGTCGGCGAGACGGACAAGGCCGAGATGCGGGACATCAACACGTCGACGGTCCGCAGCGAGCGGAGCCGCGCGCAGGGCAGGAACCTGCTGCTCCAGGCCGCCGCCGGACCCGCGTTCAACTTCCGGGACATGGTCCCGGTGCCGTTCGACCTGCGGCTCCTGTTCGGGCCCAGCGCCCAGTACGGGCACTCGCGTACCTACACGGCCGGACTCGGCGGCGCCGGGACCCTCAAGTCGGCCGGACAGGTCAAGGGCCCCAGGACCGCCCTCTACCTGGTCGTGAAGTCGGTCCGCGTACGGCGGGCGGGTGACACAGGGCCGCCGGCCCGGTTCCTCACCTGGAGCCTGGACCGGATGACCAGCGCCGAGGCCCGCCGGCTGGCCGGCTGGGACGACGGGACGGGGCTGGTCCTGCGCCACGGTTCCACGCCGTTCGTCCCGGCGTACCTGTCCGAGAACAAACCGCGGACCCTGGGCATGCACCGGGTGAAGGAGTTCACCTTCGACGACGGCCTGCGGACCCGGGTCGACGCGGACGACGTGGGCCGTACGCTGCTGGACGCGTTCGCCGACAGCGTCGTGAACGCCGTCGCCGCCCGGCGCCGGGGACTGGTGGCGCCGCTCGGCCACCTCCTGCCGCCCGGCCTGCCGAAGAGCTGGCGCGCCCGCTTCGACGACCTGCTGAGGCGCCACCCCGGCGAGGTGCTGGACGCGGCCAGGACCCTGCCCGTACCGCCCCAGTGGTCCAGCCGCGCGAAGTACCACACGGCGCTCCAGAACACCCTCCAGATCCTCGGTGTGATCTCCGCGCAGAACGTCACCGCCAACCTGGAGGCCCTGAGCACCGTCGGCCTGCGGATCAGGCTGTCCGACCCGGACACGATCGGGCAGACCTACTACGAGCTGTGGGTGCACGGGACGCTGACGGGGCGGCGGTACGAGGGGAAGGACATCAACGAGGGGATGCGTTTCAGCGCCCAGGGCATCGACCGGCTGGACGGACAGACGAGCGCCAAGCACGGTACGGAACTGGGCTTCGAGGGCACGTTCTCGGGCCGCGACCACAGCGTCGACAGCGCGGACCTGCCCAAGAACACGCTCGGGGTCACGCTGGGCATGCGCAAGGGGTGGCAGGGGGACGCCGAGACCTCCTTCGGCTCGACCGTCACCAACGAGCCGATGTCGGTGAGCAACGAACCCACCCACCTGTACCGCTACGACCTCGCGCTCACCGCCTCGATGGGCGGCTACTGGCGGCCCCGCGGCATGATCCGCGGTCTGGGCCTGGGGCTGCCGGGACTGCTCGTGCTGGAGGAACCGCGCAACGTCCTCTTCGGCCGGACGCCGGTGGGGGACCGATTCCAGCTGCACGGCGGCGGCGCGGTGACCGGGCAGGTGCTGATCAGCATCCCCGTCCAGCACACCCCCGCCGCCGACCCGCACGCGGACGGCGCGCTCAACCTCTACAAGGCCGCCGAGCCCGCCCCCGTACCCCTCACGACGAAACGGGCGCTCGCGCTGGCGAAGGGCGACCTCGCGCCGCCCGGGGACGGCGGCGGGCCGCACACGGCGCGGGGATCGGACTGGTTCCACGCCTTCCAGCAGCACCCGTTCGTGATCGTCAGTGTGGTGCTGTCACCCCTTCTGACCGCGGAGGTGGACCGGGTCCTGGAGGCGGCGTCGGGAGGCGCCTGGCAGCTGGTGAAGGAGGGCGCTCCCACCCGGGAGGCGATCGTCCGCACCTTCACACCCCAGTACATGGCGGCCGGCTTCGACCAGAGTTCCGGGCCGCTGGGGATGCCGGGGACCGGCCTGCTGGGCAAGGGCCCCTTCGGCGAACTGTGGGGGACGTTCCGTTACGCCACCTCGGTGGGCGACATGACCGCCCTCACCTCGTCGATGGCCATGGACACCGAGATGATCCTCGGCGGCACCCGGCAGGCGGCCGGCAAGATCAGCAAGAGCACGAGCCTGGTCTTCGGCGGCCAGGTGATCTTCTCCCACGGCCAGGCCCCCGGGCACGGTCTGCTGAGTGCGTACGGAGTGGTCGCCAACCCCCTGTCACGGTCGGCCGCGCAGAGCCTCAACGTCGTACGGACCGTCGTCGCGGACATGAACCGCAAGGGATTCACCCACCAGGTACTGGTCGCCGGGGACGTCCACCACCTGTTCGCGCTGACGGCGAGCCGGGTCGGGATGGGCTCGATCGGGAGGGCGGCGGCGCGCAGTCCGCTGGTGCCACGGTCCCTCGCGGGAGCGGCGGGGACGGCGCTGACGACCCCGGGCGGCCTGCTGGGGCACCTGCCGGAGAAGAGCGCGCACCGGCTGGGCCTGCTCGACGACGGCCTGGGCGACGTCCCCCGGTACACGGACCGGCTCTGGTCCGCGCAGCCCTGGTTGCGCGGCGCCGGATTCGGTACGTACGCGGTGAACACGCTCGACCCCACCGAGGTGCTGCGCGTGTTCGAGCAGCGGATCGCGCGACTGGGCCTGGACGACGCGAGCCGGGAGAGGATCCGGCAGCTGGTGACGGCCCGTGCCACCCGGGCCCTGAAGGGCGAGATGACGTCCACGGGCCCCTCCACCCTGGTCACCGTCGGAGGCTGGGGCTGGAGCAGGGTGCGGATCGGCGACCGGTGGGTCAGGGCGCGGGTCGAACTGATCCCCGGGACACCCGTGTTCGAGGGGCTCGACCACAGTGCGGAGCTGGAGGAGAACCGGCGGGCCATCGAGACCGTCCAGAAGAACTCGGAGATCTCCTCCGGGCCGGACGTCGGGATCCTGACCACCCAGATGCTGCACACCGGCGACACACATGTCCCGGCCGCCGGCGTCACGTACACCGAAAGCGGCTCCCACCGGAAGACGGTGGCGTCGGGTCACTCGACCACCACCGTCACCATCTACCGGGCGGCGTCCACCGAACCGCACGCGGAGATCGTCACCCCGTACCGGATGCGGATCACCCTGGAGGCGGACGACACCCCCAACACGGGAGCCCCGGCGGGCCGTTCCCCGAAGTCCGAGGAGGGGCGGGACAAGGCGGTCACGGCCTTCGACCGTTTCCGGGGCAGGGACCGGATCGTCGAGGAGGCCGACATCGGCGACCTGCGCGAGCACGTGCCGCTGAGCCTGATGGAGCCCTCGCCGTCCGGCAGCGGTCCGTCGCCCGCGGACACCCGCCTGCCCGCACCGGACCCGAGAGCCGTTCTCGCCCGGGGCAGGGCGCCCAGGCCGGTGCCCGTCCCGGTGGTGCCGACAACACTGACGGTCCGTTACGGGGACGGCGTCGAGCGGTCGTTCACCTTTCCCGAGAACGGCTTCCACCCGCGCGGGATCATCGGCCTGGAGAACATCCGCATCGCGAACGACCTCCTCCTCACCCGCGCCTACGACGCCGGCTTCTCCCTCAGCGACCTGGAGAGCGACGAAGGCCCGTCCGCCGCCACCCTGACCGAACTCCTCCGTACGACGAGGCGAACCGGCCTGACCCGGGTCGGCACCGGCTCCGCCCAGGCGCTGGAGGACGGCACCAGCACCATGGCGGTCACCTCGTTCTACCCCCGCACCCTGGAGCCCGAGGCCTACCAACTCGCCGGGCTGAGCGAGAAGTCGTTCCTCGGGACCGACACCGGACAGCTCTCCCTGCGCTCGACACCCGACTTCTCCCGCGCGCTGCTGCTGACGGTCGCCGACGGCAAGAAGCTAGAGGTGCTCAGACGGTATGGGGAGATCGCGGGCACCTCGTCCGCCGACGAGCACACCCAGTCGGGGAGTCTCGGCGGCGCGTTCCTGTACGACTCTCCGAACGGCGTGGGCCTCAACCAGGTGGGGTTGACCCTCCCCGGGCCCAACGACCTGGACGGCACCGGGATGCCGGTCGGCGACGACCACCTGACCTCGCGCAACCTCAAGCCGAAGACCGGACGCTCGTTCCTGTTCGCCGTCCCCGGCTCCTGGCTGAGCATCGGTGACGTACACCGCAACATCGTGGACTCGCGGGCCGCGAACCGGATCCGGGGCGGAACGTTCAGCCAGGCGCGGTCGGGTCCGCAGGCGATGACGTCCGAGGCGTACGTCATCGCCTGGATACGGGAGGACATCGCCCGCGAACTGATGCTGATCACCGACGCGAACTTCCCGGAGCGGGTCGGGAAGGCGTGGGACGCGGTCGGGAGCGCGAGCAAGGGGTGGGTCGACGGGGACAAGGCGTACTGGAAGAAGCGGCGTGGCGCCGCAGGTCTGCGCGAGACCCTCGACACCGCGCAGGACGCCCTGGACCGAGCCGGTGAAGCGGCCCGTGTCGCGGGCCTTCCGCTCGGGCCCGCCCGCACGGCCCTCGACGCGGCGGACACCGCGCTGCGACAGGCCCAGGACGCCGCCACCCGGGACCACGCCAGCGCGCGGAGCAGCATTGCCGCCGCCCAGGCCGAAGTGGACGCCCACGCCCGGTACGAGGCCGAGGCCGAGCCGGAACACGACGGCTGGGCGCGGCTCCTGCGGGACGAACACGACGCCGCCCGGACCCGGTTGGCCGAGGCCGTGACAGCTGCCGCCGCCCTGCGCGCGGCGGCCGATCTCCGGCTCGAAGCCGCGCGTACGGGACAGACGGAGGCAGCCGACCGGCTCGCCGCGCTCAAACGGCCCGCGGACGAGGCCGGCCTGGCGCTCACGGCCGCCACCGCCCGCCGGGACACGGAACGGGACGCCTTCGAGGCGGCGGCGGATGAGCTGCGCGGGCTCAGGGAGGCGGCGGAACGGGCGGCGGCGGAGTACCACCGGGTACGGGCGGCGGCCGACCAGCTCACCCGCTGGCACCGGCTGGCGGCCACCGAGGAGGGCGTACGGCAGCTCGACGGCCTGGAGGAACCGCCGCCGGTGACCTACCAGGCCCCGCCCAGGCCGACCCCGCCCGCGCGTCCGGACCCTCCTCGCTACACGAGGACCGGTACCGGCCCCGACACCGTGCTCACCTCGCCCGAGCAGGACACGTACACGCTTCACGACGTGCCGAAGGACGGCGAGTCGTTCTTCCGCGCGCTCGCCGAGGGCCTCGACCGGGCCGACCCGGAGCTGCTGACGTCCGTCGGCATCGACCTCGCCGACAGCAACGCGATGACCTTGCTGCGGCGGCGGTTGGCCGCCCGGCTGACCGATCCGGCGGACGCGGATCTGCTGGCCTTTGTCGCGCCCGACGACACCGACGTCTTCAGCAGCGGTGAGATCGACAACGCGGGGCTCGACCTCGGAGCGGACACACCGGCCCGCCGTGAGTTCGACGCGCTCGGCGGTCTCATGCCGTACGCCGCCGACCTGAGCCCGGAGGTCCGCGCGGGTCTGGCGGAGGCGCAACTCCTGCGGCGGGGCGACGCCGACGCCGAGACCGGCTGGAACCACTCCGCCGCGGACCTGCTCCCGACGCTGGCCGCGCGGACGTTCGGGGTACGGATCACGGTGGTCGGCGGGGACGGCAGCTTCCAGCACTTCACGCCCGGGGGCCGCACAGGGGGAGGCAATCTCCAGGGCTTGGTGCGGGACGCCGACCGTGATCTCCCCCATGTGGTGCTCAGCCTTGAGGACCGCCACTATCAACTGGCCCTGCCGCCGGTGGAGTCGACGCGGTCGGGCACGGTGACGCCACCGGTGCCGCCGCCGTCCACCGACCCGGCGCCGCTGACCGGTGATACGACGTTGCCGACCACCGAGCCCGACCCGTCGGTCGGCACCACCGTGACACCGCTTCCCGCCACGCCGCTTCCCGCCACGCCGCCTCCCGCCACACCCCTCCCTGTGCCGCCGCCTGCCGTGCCTCTGCCTCCCGTGCCGCCGGTCGTCGACACCCCCGAGGGTGTGGTCACCCCGCCCGCGACCATGCCCCCGGCCGAGAAGGCGGCCCCGCTCCCCACCACCGACCACAGCGCCATCGACCACAGCGCCACCGCCCGGGGCCGCGCCGTACGGGTTCCCCGCAACGGTGAGTGCCTGCTGTACTCCTTCATGGCCAGCGACCCCGAGCGCCTGCGCGAGCGCCTCGGCCTCGCCTCCGTCGACCGGGCCGCACACGACTGGCTCGGGAATCCGGGTACGGTCCACCGGGACCTGCGGAGCCACGCCACCACCTGGCGGCCCCGTGGGCCGTGGAACGCCGTCATCAAGGCCGTGCGTGGTCTTGTGGCGGATTATGTGGGCCGCAGCGACGGTGTCCTCCATCCGCAGATCGTGGGCCAGTTCCGCAGGACGGTCAGCGATGCCTTCGCCCACCGTGTCGAGCGGATGGACCGCGCCGAGGCGCTCGGTCACCTCGCCCACCACGGTGTCGGTCACGTCTCCCTGCCGGAGGCGTTCGATCCCGACGAACTGCTCAGGCTCTACGTCGACGCCCGCCTGGCGTCCGAACCCGCCCGCGAGGGCCTGTCCACGGACGACGCCCGAGCCGTGGAGGAGGCACAGGCCGGCGGCTTGGCGCCGGGCCGGATGTTCGCCTACATCGAGGAGCAGGGCCGGCTTCCGCGTCTGGACTCCCTGACGGACGGACAACTCCGCCGCCTGCTCAGCGCGGTGTATCCGCAGAGCCACGCGCCGCTGGACAGCGAGGAGTCGGCCAGGCTCCTGGACGCGGTGGAGAACTGGGAGAGCCGCTGGGGGACGGAGGCGGGAGAGATCTTCCTGCCGCTCCTGGCGCACGCGTTCGACGTACGGGTCGACGTGGTACGGCCGTTGGGATCGGGATACCGGCGGCTGAGCGGTGTCGCGGGGCCCGACAGCGCCGTACGGCACATAGAGGTCTACTACAACGGGTTCAACCACTACGAGGGCAGCGACGCGGCACCGGAGGCCGACGTACCGGCGGACGTACCCTCGCTGGACCCGGGGGAGCCGGTCACCACCGACGAACTCGCCCGCGCCGGAATCGAGTTGACCGGCCCGCGGCAGATCCACGCGGCCCTGCTCGGTGGCGCCGCACCGCTGTCGGTCGCGGACGCCGGCCTCACCCCCGCCGAGCAGGTGTTGCTCATCCGGCAGCGAGCGGCCGACCGGGACCACCGGGCGGACGTCACCCGGGCCGCCTCGTCGGGGCGGGGGACCGTACCCGCGTTGTCCCAGCCGTCCGCGCAGGGGGATGAGGCCGATACGGACGCGGCGGACGATGCCGTGGCGGATTCCGACGCCGACGACATCGGCACCTACACGGATTCGGATGACGAAGCGGTGATCGACACCGGCCACGACCTCGACGGCATGTCCGATTCGGAGCGTTATCCCACCCCCGCGAACTCCCCCTTGCCGCCTCCTTCGACGGTGATCCGCTTCGAGGAGCGGGGAAAGCTGCTGGGCGACGAGGACGAGGAGCAGCTCGCCGAGCTGGCCCGCCAGGTCGCCTGGGCCGGAACCCTGAGCGCGCAGGCGCGGATACCGACGCCCGAGAAGGCCGTCACCGTACGCATCACCGGATACGGCAACGGCCGAAGGGGGCTGAAGAGAGGGACGACCGCCCGCGTCACCGGACTCGTACGCGCGGAGAGGGTCGAGGCTGTCTTCGAGGAACACCTGCGAAGGGCCCTGAGGCGCTTGCGCCAGGCGCACTTGTTCGGCGGCTTCGGCATCGTCGTGGACAGCCGCGGCCGGGACAGCGGCCCCCACGGGCGGACCGGGCGGCAGAAGGTGACGGTCGAGGTGGGGTTGCCCCCCTACGCCGCCGCCGTCAGGCAACTGGCCACGCTGGTCGACTTCTTCGAGCCCGAGGTGCTGGCCGCCCGGATCCTGCACCGGGACGAGGACGCCGCCGTCGACGACACCACGCTCACCGAACTCTACGAGCTGACGGCGGACGCCATGAGGGCCGGGCACGCGACGAGTGTGGACGCGCTGGCCGCGTACCACCTCAGCAGGAACGGTGTGTTCGGGGCGGCGACCCGCATCGCCGGCCCCGACGGCCGTACGGGAGGCCGCAACCTGACGACCGACCCGATCACGAACGTGGTGACGGACACCTACGTCGAGACCCGGCTCGGGAAGGCCGTCGGAGCGCCGAAGCCGTCGCCGTGGCACCGGCCCGGCGAACAGGGACAGCCGAAACCGTACGCCGTCGTGGCCGACGGAGGCCATGATCATGTGAGGGTGCCGTGGAACGGTGGCCACATCAGGATCTCGTGGCAGGAGTTCGCCGAACTGCTCGCCATGGATCCCGAGTTGGCCGCTCTCGGCGCCGAGGTGCCCGTGCTGCTGCTCGTGCCGGACGCCGGTGGCCAGGGCCTCGACCTGCCCGGCCGGAGCGCGTTCAAGGCCGGCAGAAAGGTCTGGACCCACACCGGCCGGGCCACTCACCTGGTCGCCGACGACCCCGCCGACCACGAGGTCAGGATCGAAGTCCCCGACCTCCGCCCGCGAAGAGCGCTCGGCGACTGGGCCCTCAGCCTGCCGGAGGACCGGGACCCGGCCGGCTTCGAAGAGTCCGGAGGCCTCGAAGGGCAGGGCGCGCGGGAGGAGCCGCACGACGAGCTGTACGTGGAGGACGTGGGGCTCGTCGCGGACCGCCGCGTCAAGACCGTCACCCTCCTCCACAACCACCGGCCGATCGGACGTGTCTCCATGAGGGACCATGACCTGGCCACCAGGGACGAACTGCACCGGCGGCTGCCGGAGATGCTCACCAGCGGCCACCTCGATCCGGTCAGCGGCAACTGGTTCGGCGACGCGGACCCGGTCCTGTGGGCCGGCCGGCCGGTCTACTACTTCCACGTGCACGGCAAGCCGCTGCGGGCGGAGCTGGAGCATGTCGACGGAAGAGTCCTGTCCGTCCGTGGTGGCCAGGTGGGCGGCTTCATCAAACGGCGTCCGAGTTTCCGGAAGCTCCGCGGTGAGGCACTCAGGGCCGGCCGCAAGCCCGCGATCGTCCTTCCGTCGTGCTGGGCCGACACACTCGCGGACGACGGGTTCGACCTGGACGAAGGCACCGCCTCCCCGTTCGTCTTCGATCCGCTCCACATGGAGTCCATGGCGCAAGCGGCCGCCAACGGAAGCGGGCAGCCGGTCTTCGCCCCCAACCGGCTGCACTACCTGGGCACGACCATGGACGGTACGTACCAGCACGGGACCGCGGCCACCGTTCAGGGGGTGAAGGGCTCTTGGCGGGAACTGTGGCCTGACCCGGAGGACGCGGAGCTGGACCGGTTGGCGCGGTGGGCCGGACTCCCCGCGGACGGGCGCGTCTCCCCGGGGAAGGCACGGCGGGGGACCCTGTCGTTGGTCCGGGCCCTGCGCTGGACGCTCGGCGTGTGGGTCGAGAAGGACAAGGACGATCCCTCGGGCGAGTACCAGCGACTCCTGCGCGGGATCGGGGCGTTGGAGCGGATGCGACGGGCGGATCCGGAACTGGCCGCGCTCGGCGGCCCGTTCGGCCTGAACCTGCTGGACCAGGTCACCCGCGCGCACCTGGAGCGGGCGGGGCGGCCCACACCCCCGCGGGTCGCCGTCGAGCCGGCCGACATCAAGGCGATGCTGTACGCGGCGGAGGCCGCCGGGGCCACCCGGGCCGACGGAACGCCGCTGCCGCTGCGCGCGTTTGTGCCGCTGCCCTCGGTGGACCGGGCGGTGGCCCTGCTCAAGGACGAGGATCTCGACGACCTCGCCACGCGGGCGCGGGGTGAGGTCTTCTGGGGACTTGGAGCCACGGACCGGGTGAAGCTCTTCTGGGGGACGCTCAAGGCGCGCGAGGCGCTCGGGGAGCGGACCCCCGAGGAACTGCGGGCCCTGGAGGAGAAGGTCCTGCATCTCGGCCCCGTGAACCCCGGGGACAGCCCGAGGCCGGCCGTGGACCTGACGCGGGGGTCGGCGCTGCTCCGGCTGGCGGCCGGCGCCGCGGTCATCGGGCTCGATCCGCGCGATCCGGCGGAGCTCGCCGCGTACCACCTCATGCAGCGGGGCGCGCTGAGCTGCAGGACGCTCATCGTGTCGGCCAAGCGGGGGGCCGTGCCGGGGCGCAACTGGAGGAGTCGGCCGATCCGTGGGGAGATCGTCACGGACACCTACCTGGTGTCGCCCGACGGCACGGTCGCCAACGGGGTGTCCAGCCCCTCCCCATGGCAGCCCGCGCCGGGTTCGGGACAGCCCGCCGCCCCTTACTTCCTGGTGGCCGACGGTTCCGGCGGGAAACTCGACCTGCACCTGCCGTCCGGCACCGTTCCCGGGGTGCCGGACGACGAGGTCGCCGCTCTGGTCAAGTACGACCAGCGGCTGGGCGCGATACCCCTCGCCACCCCCGTCGTCCTGATCGGCTCCGACGCAGGTGAGCCGCCGGTCGAGGTGGCGGTGGGCATCGCCTCCCGGTCGAGTACGGCGAGGAAGGCACTGGTGGCCCGCGAGGGGACGCAGCTGGTCTTCGATCCCGCTCTGCGCAAGGCGGTCATCGTCCTGACGGGGACACCGGTACCGCAACGGCCCGACTGGTTCACTTTCCGGCCCGGGCCGCTACGGGTTCCTTCGCCCCCGTCTCCCTCTCCTGTTCCCGCTCCGGTGCCCGTCCCCCCACCGGCCCCGGCGCTTCTGACCGTGCCCTCCGCCGACGGGGAGGATGCGGACAGCACAGAGAGCACAGAGAGCCCGGAACGGGCGCAGAGCGCGGAGTTCGACCGGACCGCCCTCGATCTCGACCCCGGCGCGTTCGCGCGCCTGCTGGTCGCCGCGCTGGACCGGGACGTTCCCGAACTGCTCGGCGCGGGCTCCGGATCGGCCACCCCCGAGGCGCTGGCAGCGTGGCTGGACAGCCGGCTGGCGGGGGAGGTCCCGGACGCGGAGGACCGCATCCCCGGTACGGAGGCGCTGCTTCCACCGTACGAGATGGTCACCATCGAGCAACTGACAGCTCTGCACATACCGTTGACGCTCGACAAGTACGCGGAGGCGTCCCTTCAAGGGGACCAACTCTCCGTTCGCGCAGCCGGTCTGACACGCACTCAGCAATTCCGGTTGCTCCTCGCCCGGCTGGGCACCGACGCGGCGAGCGCCGCCTTCGCCGAGGCGCTCGCCGCCCTCACGGCGTACGAACTGGGCATCCGGCTCGCGCTGTTGGACGCGGCCGGGGGCCGCCTGTTTCTCGGGCCGCCCGACGGGCCGGTCGTATCGCTGGACATCACTCGACACCCGGGACAGCCGGACTGATGTGAGGAACGCGCATGGCAGAGATCGACGACGGGTTCGACCCGGAGATACCCGAGCCGCCGGTGGAGATCATCGAGGCCGCCCGGCACCTGCCCGACCAGTGGCTCAGCCTCCCCGATCCGGCCTGGTCGGGCGCCGACGGGGACAGGGACAAGGACGGGGACAGGGACGGGCCCGGGGACACAGACCAGGATCGGGACGCGGAGGCGCCGCCGGACTGGGCGATCCCCGGGCGCTGGCGGGCCGGCCCCACCGGCGCGATCGTGGCGTGGGAGGACAACGAGGAGTACCGCCCCTCCCCGGAGGCCCTCGGCTGGCCCGCACCCACCGATCCGGTCGAGTCCGCCATCCAGCTCGCCGTGACGGGGTACGGGCCCACCGAGGACGTCGTGCGGACGCTGGCCGCCGCCAAGGTCGCCGTCCTCACGGGCGCCGACGGCGGCGCGCTGGCCGTGCGGTCGGCGGAGGGCGAACCGGTGATCCCCGTCTTCACCTCGCCCGCGTACCACGACGCCTTCGGGGCCTTCGCGGCCCGGATCGTCCCGGTCGCCGAACTGGTCGAGCGGCTCCCCGAGGGGTACGCGCTCTACGTCAATCCCTCAGGACCGGCGGGCATGATCATGGAGACCGCGGAGCTGATCGAGGAGATCGAGTCTCGTGATAGCCTCTAACTAAATCTTGAGACTGTAGAAGCGCAGGTGCGGAAAGGCGGCAGGCCATGGCAGAGGCGGGCACGACGACCCCCCGCGAGCGCTACCGCACCCAGGTACGCGCGGAGGTCAAGGAACACGCGTGGGAGCAGATCGCCACGGCGGGGGCGTCCGCGCTCTCCCTCAACGCGATCGCCAAGCGGATGGGCATGAGCGGGCCCGCGCTCTACCGGTACTTCGCCAGCCGCGACGACCTGATCACCGAACTCATCCGGGACGCGTACCGGAGCCTCGCCGACACCTTCCGTACGGCCGCCGCGTCCGGCGCCGACCTGGCCGCGCTGGCCCACGCCATGCGCGGCTGGGCCCTGGCGGACCCCCACCGGTACTTCCTCGTCTACGGCACCCCCGTCCCCGGCTACCACGCGCCCGGCGACATCACCGCCATCGCGGCCGAGATCATGACAACCGTGCTCGACGCCTTCGCGGGCCTGCCGTCGGACGGTCCCGCGACACCGTTCGAGACGCATCTCGAAGAGCACCGGCAGTGGGCGCGCGACCACCCCGCCTCCGCCGTGACCCTCCACCGGGGCCTGACCTTCTGGACCCGGCTGCACGGTGTCCTGTCCCTCGAACTCGCGGGCCACTTCACCGGGATGGGATTCGACAGCGGCCTGCTCTTCACCGCCGAGCTGGACGACCTGCTGGCACGCTGACCGCCTGGCCGTCCCGCCCGTCAGCCGCCTGCCCCGTCAGTCGCCCCGTCAGCCCCCCGTCAGTCGCCGACGTACGCCGCCAGGTGCTCGCCCGTGAGGGTCGTACGGTCCGCGACCAGGTCCGCCGGGGTGCCCTCGAAGACGATCCGCCCGCCGTCGTGACCCGCCCCCGGGCCCAGGTCGATGATCCAGTCCGCGTGCGCCATGACCGCCTGGTGGTGCTCGATGACGACGACCGACTTCCCGGAGTCCACGAGCCGGTCCAGCAGCCCGAGCAACTGTTCCACATCGGCGAGGTGCAGGCCGGTGGTCGGCTCGTCGAGCACGTACACCCCGCCCTTCTCCGCCATGTGGGTCGCCAGCTTGAGGCGCTGCCGCTCCCCGCCGGACAGCGTCGTGAGCGGCTGTCCGAGACTGAGGTAGCCGAGTCCGACGTCCGCCAGCCGGCCGAGAATGGTGTGCGCGGCGGGCGTACGCGCCTCGCCCGCGCCGAAGAACGTCTCCGCCTCGCTCACCGACATCGCGAGCACCTCGCTGATGTCACGGCCGCCGAAGTGGTAATCCAGCACCGACGCCTGGAACCGCTTCCCCTCGCACTCCTCGCAGGGAGAGGCGACACCGGCCATCATCGCCAGATCGATGTACGTGACCCCGGCACCGTTGCACGTCGGGCAGGCGCCCTCGGAGTTGGCGCTGAACAGCGCCGGCTTCACCCCGTTGGCCTTCGCGAACGCCTTGCGGATCGGGTCGAGCAGCCCCGTGTACGTCGCCGGGTTGCTGCGCCGCGAGCCGCGGATCGCGCTCTGGTCGATCGACACCACCCCGTCCCGCTCGGACACCGAACCGTGGATCAGGGAACTCTTCCCGGAACCGGCGACACCCGTCACGACGGCGAGCACCCCGAGCGGGATGTCGACGTCGACACCCCGCAGGTTGTGCGCCGTCGCGCCCCGGATCTCCAGCGCCCCGCTGGGCGTCCGTACGGTCTCCTTGACGGCGGCCCGGTCGTCGAAATGGCGCCCGGTCAGCGTGCCGCCGGTCCGCAACCCCTCGACGGTGCCCTCGAAACAGACGGTGCCACCCGCCGTACCGGCTCCGGGTCCGAGGTCGACCACGTGGTCGGCGATGGCTATCGTCTCCGGCTTGTGCTCCACGACGAGCACCGTGTTGCCCTTGTCCCGCAGCCGCAGGAGCAGGTCGTTCATCCGCTGGATGTCATGGGGGTGCAGGCCCGCGGTCGGCTCGTCGAAGACGTACGTGGTGTCCGTGAGCGAGGACCCCAGGTGCCGGATCATCTTGACGCGCTGCGCCTCGCCGCCCGACAGCGTGCCCGAGGACCGGTCGAGCGAGAGATAGCCGAGACCGATCTCCACGAACGAGTCGAGCGTCTGCCGCAGGGTGGTGAGCAGCGGCGCCACCGACGGCTCGTCCAGGTCGCCGACCCAGGCGGCCAGGTCGCTGATCTGCATCGCGCAGGCGTCGGCGATGCTGATCCGCTCGATCTTCGAGGAGCGGGCCCCCTCGCTGAGCCGCGTACCGTCGCACTCCGGGCAGGTAGTGAACGTGACCGCCCGCTCCACGAACGCCCGGATGTGCGGCTGGAGCGCCTCCTTGTCCTTCGAGAGCATCGACTTCTGGATCTTGGGGATGAGCCCCTCGTAGGTGAGGTTCACGCCCTCGACCTTCACCTTGGTCGGCTCCCGGTGGAGGAAGTCCCGCATCTCCTTCTCGGTGAACTCACGGATCGGCTTGTGCGGGTCGAGGAAGCCCGACCCGGCGTAGACCCGTACGGTCCAGAAGCTGTCGGACTTCCAGCCCGGGATGGTGAACGCGCCCTCCGCGATCGACTTGGAGTCGTCGTAGAGCTGGCTGAGGTCGATGTCGGAGACCGCGCCCCGGCCCTCGCACCGGTTGCACATGCCGCCGGTGCGGTTGAAGGTCGCCTTCACCGTCTTCTTGTCGCCGCGCTCGACGGTGATGGCGCCGCTCGCCCGGACGGACGGCACGTTGAAGGCGTACGCGCCGGGTGGGCCGATGTGCGGCTGCCCGAGCCGGCTGAAGAGGATGCGCAGCATGGCGTTGGCGTCGGTGGCGGTGCCGACCGTGGAGCGGGGGTCGGCGCCCATCCGCTGCTGGTCCACGATGATCGCGGTGGTCAGCCCTTCGAGTACGTCGACCTCGGGGCGCGCCAGCGTCGGCATGAAGCCCTGGACGAACGCGCTGTACGTCTCGTTGATCAGCCGCTGCGACTCGGCGGCGATCGTGTGGAACACGAGCGAGCTCTTGCCCGATCCCGAGACGCCGGTGAACACGGTCAGCCGCCGCTTCGGGATCTCGATGCTGACGTCCTGGAGGTTGTTCACGCGCGCGCCGTGCACGCGGATCAGCTCGTGGCTGTCCGCGACGTGCGGCGCGGGGGACTGCGCGTCCGCCTCGGGGGCCCTGCTCATCGTGTCTCCATCTGTCTTCCTCTTGGAACGGTCCTGTTCGAACGGTCCTGGACCGTTCAGCGGACCTCGTTGATCCGGATCAGGTTCCCCGCGGGATCGCGGAAGGCACAGTCCCGTACACCGTAGGGCTGGTCGGTCGGCTCCTGGACGACCTCGGCACCCGCGGCCTGGATCTGCGCGAAGGTGGCGTCGACGTCGGCGGTGGCCAGAATGATACGGAGGTACGTGCCCTTGGCCATCATCTCGGCGATAGTACGGCGCTCGTCGTCCGTGGTGCCGGGGTCGCCGGCCGGCGGCTCCAGGACGATGGACGTGCCGGGCTGGCCGACCGGGCCGACGGTGATCCAGCGCATCCCGCCGTATCCGACGTCGTTGCGCACCTCGAAGCCGAGGGTGTCGCGGTAGAAGGCCAGGGACTCGTCGGCGTCGACGTGCGGGAGGAACGTGGTGTGAATCGTGAGGTCCATGCCGGTCACACTAGGTGCGCTCCGAGGCCCGCGCTTCTCGATTCCTGACCGGTCGCGTCACCTGTTTCGTGACACACGGCGGCATCTCCGCCGTGGCGCCCGCCGTACGGCGCCGGTAGGTGCTGGGCGGCACACCGACCAGCTCGGTGAAGCGGGTGCTGAAGGTGCCCAGCGACGAACAGCCGACCGCGAAACACACCTCGGTGACGCTGAGGTCCCCCCGCCGCAGGAGCGCCATCGCGCGCTCGATACGGCGGGTCATCAGGTACGCGTACGGTGACTCGCCGTACGCGAGCCGGAACGCGCGGCTGAGGTGCCCGGCCGACATGTGCGCCCCACGGGCGAGCTCCTCGATGTTGAGCGGCCGCGCGTACTCCCGGTCGATCCGGTCGCGGACGCGGCGCAGCCGCGCGAGATCGCGGAGGTGCTGCTCCGGGGTGGGTCTGGTGGTCACTCCGGAAGCGTGCCACGTCGCGCCGGAGGTGACCAGTGTGATCAGGGCCGGTGCGCGCCGGGTGCGGTGTAGGTGAGGTGGGCGGGATCGAGCGCCCGCAGGAAGTCCGGGGCGTCGAAGAGTTCTCCCGCGGCGGCCACCCCCACCCGGCGGGCCCGGCCGTCGAGGATCCGTACCGCCGCCTCCACCACCAGGGGCGCGGTGACCGCGTAGATGTCACGGCCGGACGCCGTCGCGCGGCGCTCCTCCCCGGCCCGGCGTGCGACCACGTCGACCACGAAGGTCTGCGCCGAGCGTCCGGAGCTGTCGGCCGCCGTGGGCGGGGGAGTGCCGGGATCGCCCAGGTCGCGCAGGGGCGCGCGGTTGATACGGACGCGGATTTCGGGCACCCGCAGGTGGCGGGAGAGGGTGACCTGGTCGGCGGTGGACAGCTCGGTGACCTCCTGGACGCCCAGCGGGTGCGGGAACGGCCAGGTCTCCGTCCGTGACGGGCCTTCGGGCGGCGCGGGCGGCGGGGTGAGGCGGTTGCCGGTGAAGACCAGGTGGCGGCCCGCGTTGCGCCGTACGGTCGCGCGGGTGCCCCGGGTCGGCAGCCAGCTGTCGAGGGCGATCGCGATCGTGACGTCGTCCGCGTCCGGCCAGTCGCCCGTCGCCGCGCAGGCCAGCAGGTCGCCGAGCCCGCCGTAGAACGCCACCGACGGGGCGACCACCACCCCGGCCTCGCGGGCCCGCAGGGCGTACCGCTCGAACGTCTCCAGCGCGACGGCCTGCTCCGCGGCCACGTCCAGGTAGGGGATGCGAGCCCGCAGCGCCGCGTCGATCACGGGGGCCGCGGTGTCGGCGAAGGGCCCCGCGCAGTTGATGACCGCCGCCGCGACCGACAGGGCGCGGTCCAAGGACGCGGGATCCGCGAGCGACGCGACGTGGGTCTCCGCTCCCGGGTGCGCCTCGGCGGCGGAGCGCAGCCTGGTGGTATCCCGGCCGACGAGGACGGGGGTGAGGCCGCGGCGGCGCAGTTCGGCGAGGACGAAGGCGGCGGTGTGTCCGTAGGCGCCGATGACCGCGACTGCCCGCTGTTGTCTGTTCATTCGGCCAGGATCACGGCCGGGGGTGGCGGCTACGAGTGGCTGGAACGACGAGATGCGTACACTTTCGGACATGACCTCTGTGGTGCTGGCGCTGTACGACGGGGCCCTGTTGTTCGAAGCCGCCGCGGCCTGCGAGGTGTTCGGCGTCGACCGGGGCCTGGCCGAGCCGTGGTACGACTTCCGCGTCTGCGGGCCCCGGCAGGCGCGGCTCGGCGGCTGGCTGCGCGTCGACACCCCGCACGGGTACGACGCCCTGGCGGACGCGGACACCGTCATTGTGGCGGCCTGCGGTGACGTCGAGGCCGACCTGCCGGGCGAGTTGGTGGACGCCGTGCGCGCGGCGCACGAGCGGGGCGCCCGGGTCGTGTCGCTGTGCACCGGGGCGTTCGTCCTGGCCGCCGCCGGAGTGCTGGACGGCCGCCGCGCCACCACCCACTGGGAGCACGCCGCCGCACTCGCCGCGCGCCACCCCCGGGTCCGTGTCGACCCGGACGTCCTCTACGTCGACGAGGGTACGGTCCTCACCTCGGCCGGCAAGGCCGCCGGGATGGACCTGTGCCTGCACCTCGTCACCCTCGACCACGGCGCGGCGGTCGCCAACGCGCTGGCGCGCCGCCTGGTGGTGCCCGCCCGGCGCGCGGGCGGCCAGGCCCAGTTCGTCGCCGTACCGGTCCCCGCCGACACCGGCCACGCGCTCGCCGACCTGCTGGACTGGGCGAGCGCGCGGCTGCACCGGCCGCTGACCGTGCCCGACCTGGCCCGCCGGGCGAACATGAGCACCCGCAACCTGACCCGCCGCTTCACCGCCGCCACCGGTGTCACCCCCCTGCGCTGGCTGCACACCCAGCGCGTCCACCGCGCCCAGGAACTCCTCGAAACCACCGACGACAGCGTCGAACTCATCGCCGCCCGCACGGGCATGGGGACCGCCGCGACGCTGCGCCGGCACTTCCACCGCGCCCTCGGTGTGCCCCCGGACACCTACCGGAGCACCTTCCGCACCCACCGGACCTCCGTGGTGCGCCAAGGCGACCCACCGGGCTTGTAGGGCAACTTGTCGGCGCGCAGAGCGCACTGCCCCAACTCGTACGGCGGGACGGCCTCGTCGGGGCCAACGCCGCCCCGAGCAATCCCGGCTCCCCGATCGTCAACACCATGTGGACACGCGAGGCGCGGTGCGGGCGTAAGGGAGATGCGGTGAGGTGAGGCACGTGCCAAGCTGACGGACTCGGCCGCCCTTCTCTCTCCTTCCGCAACTCCGTCGAACATGGGAGCGTCCAATGATCCCCCCACGGCTGGTTCCTCTGCTGGAACAATTCGACTTCGCGTGCGAGCGCCTGGCCGGCCGTCTGGCGGGGCCCGTCATGGACAGCGGCGACGGCGCGCAGACCGAGGTCGGACCGCTGACGGACGCGGAGTACCTCTGGGAGCCGGTGCCCGACTGCTGGTCGGTCCGGCGGCGCACGGACGGCCCGGGCGCACGCGCGACCCTCCTGGCGGGCCAGGGCGAGTGGGGGCGCGACGCCGCGCCGTACCCCCACCCCTGGCCCCCGCCGTTCACCACCCTCGCCTGGCGGCTGAGCCACCTCAGCGAGATGCTGACGCTCCGCGCCGACCACACGGCCGGCCGCCACGTGCTGACCCGCGACGACCACCCCGTCCCCGGCGACGCGGCGAGCGCGGTCGCGGCCTTCGAGGAGGGCGCGGCGGCCTGGCGGAAGGCACTCTCGGCGGCGGACGATGCCGCGCTCGACGCCGTGGGGTACTGCACCTACCCGCACGGCAGCGACGCCGAGGAGCCTTTTGTCGACATCGTGTGGTGGGTCAACCAGGAAGTGCTCCACCACGGAGCCGAAATCGCCCTGCTCCGCGACCTGTACCGCTCAGGTCGGCACTGACCCGCCGCCGACGACCTCGGCCACTTCCCGCTCGCGCTCTCCCGGGCGGCGGCCGTCCTCATCGACACCGGCATGCCGCTGACGACGTACCGCCGGCTGTTCGACGACCGGCGGGAAACCCTGTCCGACCTGCTGCCGGCGACCTCCCCGGCCGACGAACACACCGACACGGTGGAGACCGCCTGGAAGCCGGCCCTGGACCGGGCGGAGGCCTTCGCACCGGCCCGAAGTGCCAGGGCGGCGCTCGAACTTGTGTCGATGCTCGCCCCGGACGGCATCCCGGAGGCGGTGCTGCACACGACGGCGGCCCGGGGCTGGATCGAAGCGGCCATGACCGCCCACGGGGACGGCGCGCACCAGGACAGCTCCCACCGGAACACCGACCCCCACCCCCGTTCCGCCGAACGCGCCGTCCTCCTCGCCCTGCGCGCCCTGCACCGCCTCAGCCTGATCACCCACGAAGGCACCCACGCACCGTCCCGCACCCCCGCCTCGGTCGAGGTACACGCCTTGGTGCAGCGCGCGACGCGCGAGACCGTACCCGCCCCCGCCCTGCCCGCCCTCGCGGTCGCCGCCGCCGCCGACGCGATCGAGGAACTCTGGTCGGGCACAGCGGAGTCCCCGCACGGGCCCGACACCGAGGCCGCCCTCTACCGCGGTGTGGAGTCCCTGCGCCGGACCGCGCCCGGCGGTCTGCTCCGGGACGGGCGCAGGCACCCGGTCCTGCGCCGCGTCGGCCCGTACCTCGCCGAACTCGGCCGCTACGCGGCGGAACGCGACGTCTCCCGGGAGCTGCTCGCCCAGGCCCGCGCCACACTCGGCGACGGACACCGCGACGTCCTCGTCCTGCGCGGCCAGGTCGCCCGCGCCACCGGCGAGTCGGGAGAGGCGGCGACCGCGCTCGCCTCCCTGGTGGAGATCCGGCGGGAGGCCGAAAGGACCCTGGGACCCTCGGACCCCGACACCCTGACCGTACGGCTCCACGAGACACGCTTCCGCATGGAGGCGGGCGCGGTGGCCGACGCCCTGGACCACTTCACCGCACTCGCCGACCGGGCGGCCACCGTGCTCGGCGCGGACCACTCCCTGGTGACCGACGCGCGGCGGAACGCCGCGCTCTGCCGCAGCCTGACCGGGGACGCCGGCGGCGCGCGGGACGCCTGCGCCGCGATCGCCACCGCCGTGGAGCGGCAGTTCGGCCCCGGCCACCCGGTGACCCTGAGCGTCCTCACCGATCTGGGGCGGCACGAGGGCGAGGCGGGCGACCCGCGCGAAGCGGTCGCCACGTACGTCCGGGCGGTGGCCGGGCTGGAGGCAGCGGTGGGCCGCCTCCACCGGGACACTTTGATCGCCCGCCACAACCTCGCGTACTGGCGCGGCCTTTCGGGGGACACGGCCGCCGCCGCGACCGAACTGGCCCTCCTTCGCCCGACTGTTGACGAGGTGCTGGGCCCCGACCACCCGCGCGCCCTGCGCACCCGCCAACAGCAGGCCGAAGTCCCGGCACTCGCCGGCGACCACACCGGGTCCGCCGCGCTCCTCACCACCCTGCTGACCGACATGACCCGCGTCCACGGCGAGGACCACCCCCGCACCCGCGAGGTCGCGACGGCACTGGAGCACGCGGAAGGCCCCGGACCCTGAGCGGGTCCGGAGCCTTCGGTGGAGCGCTGGGCAGGCCTTGCACCTGCATTTCCCCGCAGGAAGCGGGGCGTCTTTCCTTGGACCACCAACGCGAGTCTTGCGATCCGGTGTGTCGGCGGCAAGCTCAAGATCGACTGTAGCGCACACCGCGCGCGCCTCAAAACCGGACCGCGAGAGCGGGTCTCAGCGGGCCGGGCCCGTCCAGGGCTCGCGCCACGAGGGATGGCCGCGTACGAGCCTCTTCGCCTCCTCCGGGCCCCACGATCCCGGCCGGTACGGATGCACCTCGGGCGGGTTGTCGAGCAGCGGCTGCACGATCCGCCAGGACTCCTCGACGCTGTCCTCGCGCGTGAACAGCCGGTGATCGCCCGTCAGAGCGGTGTGCAGCAGCCGCTCGTACGGCTCGAAGGGCTCACCGACATCCGGGGCGAACGAGGCGCTGAGGTTGATCGGCTGCCAGGACTCGTCGTCGCCCTGCCCGACCAGCTGGACCCGCAGACCGGGATCGGGGTCGATACGGAGCACGATCTGGTTCTGCTCCGCCTGCGTCGGCGCGGGAAGGCAGGCCAGCCGCGGCGCGCGGCGCAGCAGGAGCCGTACCTCCGTCGCCCGCAGCGGCAGCTTCTTCCCCGCCCGCAGGAAGAACGGGACGTCGGCCCACCGCCAGTTCTCCACCTCCAGGCGCAGAGCGGTGAACGTCTCGGTGGTGGAGCCCGCCGACACCCCGGGAACGTCCGCGTACCCCTCGTACTGGCCCCGGACGCAGTGCTCCGGATCGGCCGCACGCACGACGCTGAGGATCTCGGCCTTCTTGTCGCGCACGCTGTCCGCGTCGGAGCGGGTCGGCGGATCCATCGTGACCAGCGCCAGCACCTGGAGGAGATGATTCTGTACGACGTCACGGAGCGCGCCCACGGAGTCGTAGAACTTCCCGCGGTCCTCGACGCCGAAGTCCTCCGCCATGGTGATCTGGACGGCCGACACGCTGTTCCGGTCCCACAGGCCGGCCAGCGCCGGATTCGCGAACCGCAGGTACTCCAGCTCGATGACCGGTTCCTTGCCGAGGAAGTGGTCGACCCGCAGCAGCTGGTCCTCGTCCAGCACCGCGCGCAGCCGCGCGTTGAGCTGACGCGCGGACTCCAGGTCGTTCCCGAAGGGCTTCTCCACCGCGACGCAGGCGTTCGCCAGGATGTCCGCCTTGCCGAGCCGCTCGACGATGGGCGCGAACAGCGACGGGGGCATCTCCAGGTAGAACAGGGGGCGGTGTCCCGGCCCGATCTCCCCCGCCAGCCGGTCGTAGAGCGAGTCGTCCATGACATCGCCGGGCAGATACGTCAGCCGCCCGGCGAACCGCTGGAAGACCGCGTCCTCCACCGGCTCCCCGGTGGCGGCGATCGCGTCGCGCGCGTACGCCGCGAGCTGCGCGGTACTCATGTCCGTGGACGCCACCCCGATGATGCGGCAGTCGAGCAGGCCCCGCCGCTCCAGACGGTAGAGGGACCGGAGCGTCATCTTGCGGCCGAGGTCCCCGGTGATACCGAAGATGACCAGCGTGTCCAGCGCGCTGGTAGGGTCCGTCGTCGTCCGTGCGTCGTCGGTCTTCGCCATGTCGCACCTTCCCTCACCGGCCCTCACCGGCAACAAGGCATGGTGTGGGTGGGTATGTCGCTCGATTCACTCTAGGTGTGATCTCCGGCCCGTGCCCGTCCGAGGGGTGGCTCACCGGGCGGAAATGCATAGAAGTACAATCACCTGCATGGATATGCGCACTGTCTCCTTCGGTCACCCCGACGCCGTCCGGCTCAACGATCGCGTGCAGCTCGAATACGGCGAGCGGTACGGCGACGAAGGCGACGTCACCCCTCTCGCGCCGGACATGTTCGACCCGCCGCGCGGCCGGTACCTGATCGTCTACGACGACCTGGGCGTCCCGGTGGCCACCGGCGGCTGGCGCAGCCAGGAGAAGAACGAGGACGGGTACGCGGACGGGGACGCGGAGATCAAGCGCATGTACGTGACCCCGGAGGTGCGCGGGCGTGGTCTGGCCCGGCTGATCCTGGCCGCCCTGGAGGACGATGCGCGGGCCGCGGGCCGTATCCGGATGGTGCTGGAGACCGGCACCAAGCAGCCCGAGGCGCTGTCCCTCTACGCGTCCAGCGGCTACGAACCGTGCGCCAAGTTCGGCCACTACCGTTTCCACGAACTGAGCCTCTGTTACGCCAAGCCGCTGACGGTCCCGCCCGTCGCCGGGACGCCGGACTCTCTCCTCTAAGGTGTGGTCGCACGGGTCGCGCCGATGTGACTGATGTGACTGATGTGGTGGGGGAGCTGGGGCCGGTGCCGTTGAGCAGTTCGGACGCGGCGACGGTGGGCGGCTACACCCTGATCGACCGGCTCGGTTCCGGCGGCATGGGAATGGTCTACCTGGCCCGTTCGGCGTCCGGCCGCCAGGTGGCCGTGAAGCTGGTGCACGCGCAGTTCGCGGAGAACGACGAGTTCCGGGCGCGCTTCCGGCAGGAGATCGCGGCGGCCCGGCGGGTGAGCGGAGCGTTCACCGCGCCCGTCGTGGACGCCGACCCGGAGGCGGAGCGTCCGTGGATGGCGACGCTGTACGTGCCGGGGCCGACGCTCGCCCAGCGGGTGACGGAGAGCGGGCCCCTCGCCGGCGCGGAGTTGCGGACGCTGGCGCTCGGCCTGTGCGAGGCCCTGCGGGACATCCACCAGGCCGGCGTAGTGCACCGCGACCTGAAACCCGCCAACGTCCTGCTGGCCGGGGACGGGCCGCGTGTCATCGACTTCGGGATCTCCCGCGCTGCCGACAGCCAGGCCCTCACCACGACCGGCCGGGCCTTCGGCACGCCGCCCTTCATGTCTCCCGAGCAGATGAACTCGACGCGCGGTGCCGGTCCCGCCTCGGACGTGTTCTCCCTGGCCGCCGTCCTGGTGTTCGCGGCCTGCGGGCGGGGGCCGTTCGACGCGGAGAGCGCGTACCTGACGGCGTACAACGTGGTGCATCTGCCGCCGGTGCTGGACGACGTGGCGGAGCCGCTGCGGTCGATCGTCGCGCGCTGCCTGGAGAAGGACCCCCGACGGCGGCCGGGGCTGGACGAGTTGCTCCCCCTGTTCCAGGGGCTTCCGGCGGACGGCGCGAGCGGTACGGGGCGGGTGGCCGCGCCCGTCGTGACCACCTGGGACCCCGCGAGCCGGCACACCACGAGCCCGCCACGGGTCCCACGACGCCGGGTGCTGCTCGCCTCGCTGACCGCCGGCCTGGCCCTGGCGGGCCTCGGTGCGGTGGCGGTCACCTGGTACGGCGGGACCGGCGGGACGGGGACCGGTGACGCGGCGGCCGGGGCCACGCCCGGCTCGGACGCCCCGGGCGCCCCCGCACCCACCCTCCCGAAGGGGTGGCAGCCCTGGCAGACGACGCTACGGACCACAACGCCCCTGTACGGGTCCGGCGACTCCGACAGCGGGTGTCTCGTCTCGGGCGAAGCGCTCTACTGCGGTGGTGAGGGCTTCACCGCCGTCCGGCTCGACGCCGCCACGGGCACAACCGCGTGGCGGTTCTCCGCGGGCGTCGAATCCTCGACGCCGGTGCTGGCGCGGGACGGGGTCGTGGTGGTGAACGACCACCAGGGTCCCGCGTGGTCGACCGAGAAGCGGCAGTGGGTGACCGGGCTGGGCGCAGACGACGGAAAGGCGCGGTGGACCCATTCCGTCGCCGACGGCGCGCGTGCGGCGGCGTTCGGGACGTGGGTCGTGGTCCTGTCCGTGGACGAGCGGTACCTGATAGCGATGAACGCGGACGACGGCACCGAGGCCTGGCGCTTTCCCGTCCCGGCCGGGATGTACTGCGATCCCTGGTCGGGCGATGTCCTGTACGCGCTGTGCTACGCGGCGGACGCGAAGGACCTCACGGGTACGTTGTGGCGCTTCGACCCGGCGGACGGCGACCCGCACGAGGTGGGCGCCGTCCCGTACCGCGCGCGGCCGGCCGGTGTCGACGGGTCCGACCTGGTGCTGCTGGAGTACCCGGTCGACCCCGCCGGGGAGCCCCTCGCGTACTCCTCGGTGGTACGGGTGGACACCACGGCCGGCACCAGCCGCCGGGTGCCGCTGCCGAAGGGCGGCGGGGTCATGAAGGACGACGCGACACGGCTGATCGGCGGAACCCTCTACACGGCGCGGGCCGACGGGACGGTCTCCGCGGTGTCCGCGCGCACCGGCGAGGAGCGGTGGCGCCGGGCCACGGAGGTGCAGAACCTGTCCGCGCCGGTGTGGTCGGAGACGTACGACGAGCTGTACTTCGTCACCGGCTACGGGGGACTGCTGGCCCTGGACAAGGCGGGCGGCGAGGTGTGGCGTACGCCCGCCAGGGAAGGCGCCCGTCCCCAGGCGGAGGCGGGGCCGCCCCACGTGTACCTCACGAAGGACGCCGTCGTGGCGCTCACGGGTGGACTCGCGTTCTCCGTGAGCCCCGTGGAACCGGACGCGCCGGCCCCGCTCCCGTAACACAACACCGGACTCACTCCGGCAGCACCGGACGGACTCACTCCGGCAGGGACTGCTCGGTCCAGACCGTCTTGCCCGACGACGTGTACCGGGTGCCCTGGTGCTGGGTGAGCCGGCCGACGATCGTCAGGCCGCGCCCGCCTTCGTCGGTCGCGCGCGGACGGTACGGGTGCGGGCCCTCCCCGCTGGTGTCGGAGACCTCACAGATCAGTACATGCTCGTCGCGGATGAGACGCAGACCGATGGGCCCGCCGGAGTACCGGACGGCGTTCGTCACCAGTTCGCTGACGACCAGGGCGGTGTCGTACGCGAGGTCGTCCAGCAGCCAGGCCGCCAGCTGGCGGCCGGCCCAGGCGCGGGCCGTGGAGACGGTGGCGGGGTCCGGCGGCAGCGTCACGGCGGCGACATCCTTGGCGTCCAGCGCCCGCGTGCGGGCCAGCAGGACGGGAGGCCTCCGGTCGAGAGGCAGGTGGCGCAGGACGCGGTCGGCGAGTCGGGGCAGGTGGGGTGCGGAGTGGATCATGGCTTCACGGAGCCGTTCCGGGGTCGGGTCGTCGGCGTCGTCGTCGGCGCCGGCGCACTGCGGCGGGTGCGGTTCGTGCGGTTCGTGTTGTTCCGGGACACCGGTGCCGCCACCCCTCAGAAGCACGGTGCTCCCCGTCGGCGCCTCGAACTCGGTGGTCTCGAAGGGCTCGTCGCCCGTACCCAGGGAGCTGTGCGGGGCGAGGCGGGGGATGCTGACCTCGCCGTCGGGGTCGGCGACCAGGACCGACGGATCGCCCGCGCGGGCCGCGACACAGCGCTCGGTGGTGGGGTCGTAGATCACGTAGAGGCAACTGGTGCCGGGCCGGCTCCGGTCGGGGGGTTGCCGGTACGGGGCGGGCGGCCGGTGGTCCAGCCGCCTCACGGCGTCGTCCAGGCGGGCCAGCAGCTCGTGGGGCGGCAGGTCGAGAGCCGACAGGGCGGTGATCACGGCTCTGAGCTGGTGCATGGCGACCGCGGCGGGCACCCCCCGCCCGGCCGCCGTGCCCACCACCAGGGCCGCCCGCGCGCCGGACAGCGGCAGCACGTCGTACCACTGCGCGGCGGACGACTCGGCGGTGCCGCGCCCGTGGGCCGCTTCGAGCGCGCTGAGGGCCGGAGGCTCCTCGGCCTCGGGGGAGTGCCGCAGGAGCCGGGCGAGCGCGTCCTCCTCGATGCGGCGCCGGACGGTGTCCAGGGTCAGCGCGGCGCGGTTCGCGAGCCGGGCGGCCTCCTGGAGGCTGTCCTCGCCGAACGGGTTCGACCCGGCCAGCCGGTACAGGACGAACAGGCCCAGGACCACGCCCCGGACCGTCAGTGGAAGCACGATCAGGGAATGGGCCCCCGCCTCGCGGATCAGGCGCGCCCGCCCCGGGTCGCGGGCGAGCCACCGGCTGCTGTGGCTCAGATGGCGGATCAGGCGCGGACGCAGATCCGACAGGCTCTGCCGGAACGGCGTCGCGTGCGGCACGTGGCTCGTCCCGCCGACCTCGTACGCGCTCCGGGCGACGTCCTCCCGCGTGGTGGCGAAGGCCGCGCACCGGAACTGTTCGCTCCCGTGCACGGGTCCGGGCGGCGGGACCTCACCGCGCAGCAGCTGTTCGAGCACGTCCACGGAGGACGCGTCGGCCAGCGTGGGGACCGCGGCGCCCGTGAGGTTCCGGGCCGCATCGAAGAGGTTCCGGGAGAGGACTGCCGAGGGGGTGTCGGAGGAGGCCGCGGACGGGTCCGCGGTCCTGCGGGCGGTGGGGCGGGAGGTCATCGTGTGCATCCTGAGAGGAAGTGCCGAACCTGTCCCTCACGAGCCTGCCGCCCGGGCGGCCCCACGGCGTCGGCACTGCCCCGCACGCTCTCTGCCGCCTTCCGTACCGCCGGGTGCGGGCCTGTCCCCTCCGGCCCGCACGGTCGCCGCACGGCTGGTGCGGGTTCCCCGCATCCTTGATCGCCGAGTTCTCGCGGAGCGGTCCCGCGATCTACGGTTGGGGCATGGACGACGTCGACCGCGTCACCGCTGGGGGCCCGTCGCCACGCCTGAGCGTGGTGCTCGCGGACGACCATCTCGTGGTCCGCGCGGGCATGCGGCTCCTCCTGGCCCAGGACCCCGCGTTCGAGATCGTCGCGGAGAGCGCCACCCTGCCGGAGACCTTCGCGGCCGTGGCCCGGCACCACCCCTCGGTCCTCGTCCTGGACCTGACCCTGGCGAGGCAGCCCAGCCTGCGGTCGATTCCCGACCTGCTGGCCGCCTCGCCCCGTACCCGCATCCTCGTCCTCACCATGCAGGAGGATCCCGCGTTCGCCCGCGAGGCGCTGCGGGCCGGGGCCACCGGCTACCTGCTGAAGGAGGCGGCCGCCGAGGAGCTGCTGGGGGCGGCCCGCCAGGTCGGCGCGGGGGACACGTACGTACAGCCCTCGCTGGGCGCCCGCCTGGCCGTCACCGGCCCCGACGTGCCCGGCGCGGGGGACGACAGCGCGCTGACGGCGCGCGAGGTGGAGGTGCTGTCCCTGCTCGCGCAGGGCCACACCAACCAGGAGATCGCCTGGCACGAGCACGTATCCGTACGGACGGTGGAGACGCACCGCGCCCGGATCCGGGAGAAGCTGGGCGCCGAGACCAAGGCCGACCTGGTCACCGCCGCACGTGAGCGCGGGCTGCTCGCATGATCCATCTGTCACGGGCACGGGCCGGCGCGGTCGTCGAGGCGGCCGGTTCGTTCCTGCTCCTGATCACGCTCGCGTTCGAGGTCGCCCATCACTCGCTGAGCGTCGAATTCGCGCTCTGTGTCGCCGCCGGTACGTCCTTCCTGGCGGCCGCCGTACTGAGCCCCGAAGCCCGCCGGCCCTGGCTCGCGGTCATCGGCGCGATCTCGTACGTGATCGCCGTAGCCCTCCTGGTCCGTATCGTCGAGGCACCCCTGCTCAACGGTCTGCACCTCGTCCCCCTCACCCTGATCGCCTTCGCCGCGGCGATAGGACGCCGGTCCGCCCTGCGCCACCGCGGCCTCGACCGGGAGTGGATCCAGGCCCGCCGGGACGGGGAGGAGCGGGAACGACGGCACTGGGCGCGCGAACTGCACGACGACACACTCCAGGAACTGGGCGCCGTACAGATCGTGCTGACCTCGGCCTCCGCGAGCGACCGCCCCGGTGCCATGAAGGAAGCCATCGACCAGGCGCGGCGCCTGGTCGGCAACCAGATCACCTCGTTGCGCCATCTCATCGCCGAACTGCGCCCGGTCGCCCTCGACCAACTCGGCCTGCGCCCCGCGCTGGAGGCCTTGTGCCGGAGCACGTCGGACAACTTCGGCATCGACGCCGAACTGCGCGTGGGGGCGCGGTGGGACCAACTCGGCGCGAAACTGAGCCCCGAGGCGCAGGCCCACGTCTACCGCATCGTGCAGGAGGCGGTGACCAACGCCGTCAAGCACGCCCGGCCGACCCGGATCCGCGTCGACCTGGACAGCGACAGCCACTCCCTCTCCACGAAGGTCACGGACGACGGCGTCGGCCTGACGCCCGCCGCCGCGGCGGCCCTCCGGGCCCCGCCCCGTACGACCGTGTCCGGAGGCATGGGGGTGGCGGCCATGCGCGAGCGCGCCGACCTCCTGGACGCGCACCTCACGGTCCACTCGACACCCGGGGAAGGCACCACCGTCACCCTGGAGGTCCCGATCCACGGCATCGGCGTCAGGCTCCACCGCCGGTAGGCAGGCCCTGCCGGGTGGTGGATTCGCATGCCCGGTCCTGGAACGCCGCCGCTGTCACCGACGTTGAACCCGCATGACGATCTATGGCGATGATGAGACGATAAGACACATTCTTACCGAAACGGGGGACACCTGGGCCGTGGTCGGCCTGTCCAACAACGAGGAACGGGCAGCCTATCGGGTGGCCGACAAGCTGCGGCGCATCGGAAAGAGGGTGGTGCCCGTGCACCCCAAGGCCGAGACGGTGCGGGGCGAGCAGGGGTACGCCTCGCTCGCGGAGATCCCGTTCCCGGTGGACGTGGTGAACGTGTTCGTCAACTCCGACCTGGCGGGCGAGGTCGCCGACCAGGCGGTGGCGCTCGGGGCCGAGGCGGTCTGGTTCCAGCTGGGCGTCACGGACGAGGCCGCGTACGACAGGACGCGGGCGGCCGGACTGCGCATGGTGATGGACCGGTCGGCGGGACGGGAGATCACCCGGCTGGAACTGCTCTGACGGTTTCCACCTGACCGGTCTCCACCTGACCGGTCGCGGCTCTGACACGGAGGGCGGCCACCGTGTGTTGTTGGAGAGATGTGCGGTCCCTCCACGAACACGCGGTGGCCTTCGTTCATTGTCGCACTTGTGGGTGACTCTTCGCGTGGATGTGCCCGTGGGGGTGGGGGCGCCTCTCGGCCTATGGTGAAAAGCAGTTGGTCGGACCGCCGTTGTCCCGCGCGGGGCGGTGGCGCGACCGGTGGTTGGTGGATCGCTTCCGCGCCGAGAGGGAGGCCGCTCATGGCCAGTACGTTTCAGGAGCGCAAGCTCAGGACGATGTTCGCCGCGTTCGACACGGACAGCGACGGCTACCTGCGCGGAGAGGACTTCAGGGCGCTGGTCGCCCGCTGGAACCGCCTTCCCGGAGTGGACCCCGGGACGGAACTGCGCGCCCGGGTGGAGACGCTGCTGATGGGGTGGTGGGCGGCGCTGCTGGAAACCGGCGACACGAACGGGGACGGCGCGATCGACATGGGCGAACTGCTCGCCCTCGTGGACCAGTTGCCCGCCATGGTCGCGGATGTCACGGCGACGGCCGAGACCGTCTTCGACGCCGTGGACGCCAACGGCGACGGCGTGATCTCTCCCGAGGAACACCGCCGGCTGGTCGAGACCTGGAACGGCCGCCCCGTGGACGTGACGGGCGTCTTCGAACTCCTCGACCTGAACGGCGACGGACACCTCAGCCGCGAGGAATTCGCCCTGCTGTGGCGCCAGTTCTGGATGAGCGACGATCCGGCGGACCCGGGCAACCTGCTCTGCGGCCGGGTCCCCGCCCCCACGGACGCGGCCTAGGCCTGCCGGTACGGCGCCGGGAACGCGGGTCCGCGCGGCGGGTGTGGCCTCACGGCCGTGCCCGAGCGCGGCCATGAGCGCCACCCTGTCCGCCGCGAGCGGAGTCCCCGACCGCGCACGCCCCGGAAAAATGGTTCGGCAGGACCCGGGGTGCGGTGAGATGATCGCGAGGCCCGCGCGGCTCAGGGGAAGCGAGATCAGGCATGGCGATCATCCACCACGTCACACTGAAACCCGGCAAGCTGGAGTTGCTCGCCGGGTGGTTGCCCGGACAGCCGTGGTACATCGGCAAGGGCGACGAGGCGGAACTGGCCAAGGTGGGCGGTTTCCGGCTCGACGACCCGGACGGCGCGGTCGGCATCGAGTTCGTCGTGGTGACCGACTGGTCCGGCGACGAGCCGGTCTCGTACCAAGTCCCGCTCAGCTATCGCGATGCGCCGCTCGACGGTGCGGACCACGCGCTCGTCGGCACCACCGAGCACGAGGTGCTGGGGCGGCGGTGGGTCTACGACGGGACCCACGACCCGGTGGTGGTCGCCCAACTGCTCGCCCTTGTGCGGGGCGAGGCGCAGGCGCAGGACCAGAGCGTGAGCCAGACCCCCGACTTGACGGTCACCACCTTCTTCGGGGGGAGCGGTGAGCTGGGGGCGATCAGGTCCACGAGGGTGACGGACGGGCCGGACGGCACACGTCTTCTCGTACGGACCGCCGACGCGGCCACCGTTGGCGCACAGACCCGCCCGGACACCGAGCTGACCGTCCAGCTGAACCGCGTCCTGCGCCCCGGCGAGCACGACACGGCCGCCCGCACGGAACAACCGCTCGGGTACGTCTCCGCCGAATGGCTCCTCCCGGACGGCAGCACGGCACGCGATCTCTTCGCCGTCGTCGACACGCGGCCGTCGCCCTGACGCGGACGCTCACAACGTACGGAGCACGCGGGGACGTCGAGCTGCTGGTGGGACTCGCCGTGAGGTCAGGGGGGTTCGGCGCCGAGGTGCGGATGTGCGCCGCCGGGGCCGGCCGCTCCCGCCCGACGGTACCGACCACCGCGTGCCCACCTTCACAGGGGGAAGGCCCATGGCCCCAGGATTGGCTGCTTCTCGTCTCCCGCGCGGAGCCGGGTTGCTGCTTAATAGGGCTCCCGCGCGTGCGGGTGACTGACAAGTACACGGGGAGCACATGAACACCACGGGGGGCTTCGGGCCGCCGTCGACACCTACGCCACCGTCCGGACCGCCGCCCTCCCGCCCGCCGGATCCTCCGTCCGGGCCTCCCTCGACGCCGCCGCCGCTACCGCCGCTGCCGACCCCGGGAGGCGTCCTGGAGATTTCGGTCAAGCGCCGGATGCTCTGGATCGGCGCGGCGGCCCTGCCGCTGCACAACCTCACCCGGGTCGAGGCCATCAAGCTCCGGCCGGATCGGAACCTCGTCCGTTTCCTGATGGGGCTGGCGCTTGTCGCCGTCGTCTACTCGGTGACCGGCTGGACACTGGTTCTCTTCCTACTGATCGTTCTGGCCGCCTTCTTCATCGCGGCGCTGATCAAACCGGAGAGGCCGGTCCTGGTGGTGGAGACGGCAGGCGGCTCCTTGGTGCTCGTGACCTTGCCGAGCGTGGACGAGCTGCGGGCGATCGCCGGGCACATCGTCCACGCGATCGACCACCCGGAGGCCGAGTTCACGGCGTACGTGCACCAGTTGAACAACTACAACGGCCCCGTCTTCAACCAGAACGGCGGTCAGAACACGGGGATCAGGCTGTGAGCGAACCGACGCACCACTCGACCTACAACGCGCCGGTCTTCAACCAGAACGGCGATCGGAACATCGGCATCAACTACGGCTACGTCGGTGCCGGCCAGGACCCGGAATTGCGAGCGGCCGTCGAGGAGTTGACCGCTCGGCTCCGCGACCTCGCCGCCCACCTCACCCCGGACCAGGCACGTGCGGTCGAGGAGACCCTGCCTGTGCTCGCCCTGGACCGCGAAGCCATGACCGGGCGCGGCCTCACCCTGGCCCGTCTCGGCCAGATCACCACAGCGGTCGGCCCGGTGGCCCAGCCCGTCGGGGACGCGCTGGGACGATTGCTCGGACTGCTGGGGTAGTAGCGCGACCGTGTGTCGGTTCAGGGGCCGTGGCCTCGTCGGGCGGATCTCGGGCAGGCCCAGCGGGACGATGTCCTGGTCGCTGGGCTGTGATCTCCTTTTTTGGCGCGGATCGACAGTTGTCCACCACGGCGGCGCGGGCACAACGACGGCCGCCGCCCGCGCCGGCACGCGCCAGGTCGTGGTGGCCCGGATGGTGGACCAGTCGTACGGGGTGGGCCGGGCGACGGCGGCGGCGAAGCTGCTGCTCGACGCACTGACGGCGGACGAAGGGCGTGCGGCCCCGGCCCCGGCGGGCTCCCGTGCGCCGACCGATCGGGTGTAGGGGCGTGGTGCGGGCGCGGCTCCCGTGCTCGATGATCACCGTCATCAAGCTGCCACGCCCGACCGAGTCGCAGGAGGCTCCGTGCCGCCCATCACCCCCATCGACCACTCCGTCACCCGGTACGACCTGAAGCACGCGTACTGGCTGGCCAGGGCCGCCGAGCTGGCGTACAGCGACGCCGACGCGGCGCGGGACGAGACGGCCGCCTGGGGGTTCGACCGGTTCCGGCACTTCGTGTCGCCACATGCCCTGCCCTTCCCGCTGGAGGACACACAGGCGTACGTGGCGGGCAGCGACCGGATGGTGGTGGTCGCGTTCCGGGGCACGGAGCCGACGCAGATCAAGGACTGGCTCTCCGACACCACCACCCCGCCCGTCCCCGGCCCCGGCGGCAAGGGCTTCGTGCACTTCGGCTTCCACCAGGCGCTCGCCTCGGTCTACCCCGAAGTACGTGACACCGTCACCGAGTTCGGCGCAGACGGGCAGAGCGTGTGGTTCACCGGGCACAGCCTCGGCGGCGCGCTGGCCATGCTGGCCGGAACCCGGCTGTGCCTCGACCGGCCCCGAGTCGTACCGCACGGCATCTACACGTACGGGCAGCCCCGTACCTGCGACCGCCTGCTGGCCGCCGCGCACAACACCGCGCTCAAGAACCGCACCTACCGGTTCGTCAACAACAACGACATCGTGCCCCAGGTCCCGCCGGAGCCGGTGTTCACCCACGTCGACGCCATCCGCTACTTCGACGCCAACGGCGAACTGCACGACGGGATGCCGCTGTTGACCGGGCTGCGCGACCGGGCCAAGGGCCTGACCGCCGACCTCCTGGCCCCCACCTCGGACGGTATCCGCGACCACTTCATGGGCGCCTACCTGAAGAACCTGGAGAAGAACCTTGCGAAGGCGCCCGCCTGATCACACGGTCATCGCCGCCGCCGCATCTTCCAGCTCGCCCACGCCCCGACGGCGAGTACGGCGGTGACGACCAGGTCACCGACCTCGCTGGGCCCACCGGTCCCCCGGCCCGCCGACGCGAAGCTGCCGACCGCGAGGGCGGCGAGGAGAACGGCGAGGACGGTCCAGAACGACACTTTCACGGCTGCCCCCTGCGGATGGGATGGGGTCACCACCGTAACGGGGTGCGCCGTGCTCCGACCCGCGGGTTCCGGCTCGCGGGCTCCGACCCCTGGGAGCCGGCCGGGCCGGTCGGTGGCCGGCCGGCCGCTCGCCCCGGTTACTCGAACCGCGCCGTGTCGCCCGCCCCCCGCCGTACGATCTCCATCTCGTCCCCCGAGAAGTCGATGACCGTCGTCGGCTCGGTGCCGCAGTCGCCCGAGTCGATCACGATGTCCACCTCATGGTCGAGCCGTTCCTTGATCTCCCAGCCCTGCGTCAGCGGCTCCTCCTCGTCGGGCAGGAGCAGGGTGCTGGACAGCATCGGCTCCCCCAGTTCGGCGAGGAGGGCCTGGGCGACGACATGGTCGGGGATCCGGACCCCGACCGTCTTCTTCTTCGGGTGCAGCAACTGACGCGGCACTTCCCTCGTCGCGGGCAGGATGAAGGTGTAACTGCCGGGCGTCGCGGCCTTGATCGCGCGGAACACGTCGTTGTCGATGTGCACGAACTGGCCCAGCTGCGCGAAGTTCTGGCACACCAGCGTGAAGTGGTGACGATCGTCGAGCTTCCTGATCGACCGGATGCGGTCGATACCGTCGCGGCTGCCCAGCTGGCATCCGAGGGCGTAGCAGGAGTCGGTGGGGTACGCGATGAGCGCGCCGGACCGGATGTTGTCCGCCACACCGCTGATCGTGCGTCGCTGGGGGTTCTCTGGGTGCACATCGAAATACTTCGCCATCCGCCGAGCTTAAGGCCCCGCGGCGGGAACGATCTCCGACCGGCCGGGTGCGTCGCCGGGGTTCCTCGGTACGGCGGTTCCTCGCCGGTCTGGTCACCGGGACGGTAGACCCGAACGCGTTCCAGGCGTACCGCCCGGCGTGCACGGCGGTGACCACCGGTCCGCGCCCGGTACGGCGTTCCGCGCGCCCGTCACCGGGGGCCGTGCTCCTCGGTGATGTCGCCGTCGTTCAGCTCCAGGACGCGGTCCGCCAGCCCCAGCCACTGGGCGTCGTGCGTGGCCACCAGCGCCGTCACCCCCTCGCTCCGTACCACCGCGCGGATCAGGTTCATCACCACCATGCCCGTCTCCGCGTCGAGTTGGCCCGTCGGCTCGTCGGCGATCAGCAGCGCCGGCCGGTTGGCGAGCGCGCGGGCGATCGCGACCCGCTGCTGCTGCCCGCCGGACAGCTCGCCGGGCCGCTGGGCGGCGTGTCCGTCGAGGCCGACCAGCGAGAGCAGGAGCGCCACCCGCTCCTCACGCTCGCGCGGGTCCGACTCCCGTATGCGCAGGGGGATGCCGACGTTCTCGGCCGCCGTGAGGATCGGAATGAGTCCGAACGACTGGAACACAAAACCGATCCGGTCCCGGCGCAGCCGCAGCAGCCCCGACTCGTTCAGGCCGGCCAGGCCCACCCCGTCGACGGTGACACTTCCGTCGTCCGGGGTGTCCAGACCGCCGATCAGGTTGAGCAGGGTGGTCTTCCCGGATCCCGACCGTCCTTTCAGCGCGACCAGTTCGCCGCGCCCGACCGTGAACGAGACGCCCCGTAGGGCGTGTACGGCGTTCTCGCCGGTGCCGTACGAGCGCCGCAGCCCCTCGGCCCGCACCATCGGGTCGTGGACCAGCGTCTCCACCGAAGTGTCTGCGGGGCGCGGATCGATTGCCTCGGCCATCACATACCCCTGTCGGTGGTGTCGCCGGACGCCCGCTGCTCCGGCTCGTCGGACGGCCATACGCCGATGTGGTCCCGTTCGAGTTCCAGCGCGACCCGGTGTTTCATGCCCAGCGCGGCGAGGTGGTCGGCGGGCAGCTGGAGCCGTCCCGCCCGGTCCAGCATCGCGTACTCCCGTGACACCACCGACTCCCGTCCCTCCGCGTCGACCTCCGTGCGCCGCAGCACCTCGGAGGAGGTGCGGCCGTCCCGGATGGCGACCGTGCGCCGGACCTCGCTCGCCACGGCCTGGTCATGGGTGACGATGACGATCGTGGTGCCGAGTTCGTCGTTGGCGCGGCGGAACGCGGAGAAGACCTGTTCGCCGGTGGCCGAGTCCAGCTCTCCCGTCGGCTCGTCGGCGAGCACCACGGAAGGGGAGTTGGCCAGCGCCACCGCGATGGCCACCCGCTGCTGCTGGCCGCCGGACAGCTGGTACGGGCGGCGGTCCCGGCACTCGGTGATCTCCAGCATGGACAGCAGGGACTCCACCCGTTCGGCCTTCTTGGGGGTGCGGCCCCGCAACTGCATGGGCAGAGCGATGTTCTGAGAGGCCGTCAGATACGGGAGCAGGTTGCGGGCGGTCTGCTGCCACACAAAGCCCACCACGTCGCGCCGGTAGCCCAGCCGCGCCTTGGCGTCCATGGCGAGGAGGTTGTGGCCGCCGACCCTGGCCGCGCCGGCGGTGGGCACGTCCAGGCCCGCGAGGATGTTCATCAGGGTGGACTTTCCGCTGCCCGACGCCCCGACGAGAGCGATCAGGTCTCCCTTCTCCACGCGGAGATCGAGCCCTTGGAGCGCCTGCACCTCCACCCCGTCCGTGGCGAAGATCCGGACGAGGCGGTCGCAGGCGATGAGCGCGTCGTGGTCGTCGCGCACCGCGTCACGGCGGGCGGTCGCGCGCTGCTCCAGCTCGGCGAGCGTGGTGTCGGTCATCGTGCGTCCCCTGTCCTGAGTCGGTCCGCGGATCCGTGGCGGGCCGCCCACCGGGCCTGGACCGCCGCCACCGTACCGGTGAGCACCACCACGGCCAGCGCGGAGAGCGTGAGGGACCAGGGCTCGGGCCGCAGCGCGGCACCCCCGGCGGCGGTGAGCCCGGTGGCCAGGCCGGGCGCGGCGGCGAGGGCGAGCTGGGTCACGTCGACGCCGGGCGCGATCAGCAGGATCGTCGCCCAGCCGGCGAGCGCTCCGCCCACGGCGGCGAGTACCGCCTGCGGCAGGGCCTCCAGCGCGAGCAGCCGGCGCCCCTGCCGGGACGTGAGGCCGAGGGTGCGCAGGAGAGCCAGGAGCGAGACGCGCTCGGGCGTGGTGTGCACCAGCGAGAGCAGCAGGGCGACCACGAGGTAACAACCGCCCGCCAGGATGGAGGCGTGGTAGATCACCTTGGCACCGGTCTGGAGCGGCGAGTCGACCAGCCGCGCCCGGATCTCGCCGCGCAGTTGTACGGAGTGCTCCGCACCCGACGCGCGGACCGCGGCCCGCAGAGCCGTCCCGTCCAGAGCCGTCCCGTCCGCACCGCCGCCGGAGACCAGCAGTGTGGTCGCCGCACGCTGGGGCAACCCCGCGCGGTCGACCAGCAGGAACTCCGAGGACGCCGTCGCGGGCGTCCGCGAACGGACCGCGACGACCCGTACCGTGACAACACCCACGAGGGTGGTGATCTCGCGTGGGGTACGGCCGAGGGCGTCGGCGACTCCCGGCGAGGCGACCACCGGCAGGGCCCCGCCCCCGGACGGGCCGGGCGTTGTGTCCGTACCCAGCACGCCCGCGGGGAAGCCGCCCAGGTCCGTGTCGCGCGCCAGCCCCGCGTACGGCTCCGGATCCACGCCGACCAGGGTCGCGTGGACGGGGCTCGAACTGCCGGGCCGCGCCCCCACGTTCACCTGGTGCTCCGTGCGTACGGCGGTCACCGACCGCACTCCGGGGACTTCCCGGACCGCACGCTCCGTACGGGCCGGCACCACGAGTGTGGCGTTGGGTGAGGAGATCCGCGCGTCGGCGCGGACGGCGAGCAGGGCCGCCCGGTCCCGGGCGTCCGCCGTGCCCGAGAGGACCGCCTGTCCGAAGGCGGCGGTGCTGAGCGCGACGACGAGGACGAGCAGGGTCAGCGTCCCCGTAGCCGGGGCACGGCCGGCGCGGGCCAGGGACAGGAATCCGACCGCGCCGCGCAGGCGTTTCGCCGGGCGCGCTGCCAGGCGCAGCGGCAGCGGGTACAGCCGGACGAGTACCGTCGCCGTGATCAGCCCGATCAGCACGGGCGCGGCGCTGACGAGGTGGTCGCCGGAGTCGGTCGTACCGCGCTGCCGCAGCGCCGTCACCGCGCCAACGGCCAGGACCAGCAGGGTCAGTTCGGCGACGGTACGGCGCCGGCTCGGCCGGCCGCGCACGAGGTCGTCGCGCTCCCCGTACACCTGCGGGGTGCGGTGGGTCAGCACCGCGCGGAGCGGGAGCGTGGCGCAGGCCACCACGGCGACCGCCGTCGTCGCGAGCACGGCCGGGCCCGTCCGGCCGCCGGGCACGAGGAGGACGGCCACCAGCAGGCCGAGCGCGGCGGCGGGCAGGGTGACCACGGCCGTCTCCGCCAGCAGCCGGCCGCCGATGCCCTTCAGCGAGCCGCCCCGGGCCCGTACCAGCACCAGTTCGGTGTGACGGCGGCTCGCGGACAGGCCGCCGGCCAGCACCAGGACCACCCCGGCGACCGTACCGATCCCGACGGCCGCGACGGCCACCACGGGGGTGATCGCCGAGCGCAGCGACTCGTACGAGTGGAGGATGTCGTCCAGGTCGGTGTCCAGGGACGCGTTGGTCCCGGCGGCCGACCTCAGGCGCGACAGGGCAGGTCCGTCCTGGAGCGAGGCGATGCGTTCCGACAGTGCGCCGACCTGCGGTCCGGTGAGGCGGCTCGTGTCCGGTGCGACACGCCAGTAGCGCTCGGGCTCACCCGCCGTACCCAGCAGGGCCGGGGCCGCCTCGGGGGCGAGCAACAGCGCCGCCTCCCAGAAGAATTGCGGTGGTTTGGCGCCCGTGCTGCTGAGGTGCGGCGTCCGCAGCAGACTGTCCGCCGTCCAGTAGCTCCCCGACGGCCGGACCGGGTCGACGATGCCGGTGATCCGGACGGTGAGGGTCGGGCTGCCCGCCCTGCCGACGTGCAGCACCGTGCCGACGGAGAGACGCAGTGTGGTCGCCGTGGCCGACGACACCGCCGCCTCCACGTCGGTCGTCGCCGCCGTCACCCGCCCGACGGCGGTGGGAAGTTGGCCACGGCGCACGGTGGAGTGGCCGGCCAGACCGGCCTGTGCGGCCAGGGCGAACTGCGGGGGCAGTCCGTCGTGGCGCGGCAGCCAGGGGTCACTCCCGATCAGGGTCCTGCCGGTCCTTACCCCACGGGCGGACTCGCCCGTGTCCGCGCGGAGCGGATCGGAGAGCAGACCTGAGACCTCTCGCTGTACGGCGTCCACCCCGCTCGGCCGCAGCTTCTCCTCCCGTACGGACAGGGGGAGTTGGAAGGAACGCTCGGGCGAGCGGAAGTCCAGTACCCGGCGCTCGGGCGACGCCTCGGCGACGGCGTCGCGCAGCCCCCGCGTCTCGTAGGTGTCCACGGTGCGGGGGAAGGCGGCGGCGAGGAACGCGGTCAGGACGACAAGCAGGCCGAGAACAAGGGCCGTTCCCGGCGCGGTGCGCAGCCGGGTCCTGACCCAGGGGGCGACGGGCCGCTCACGGCGGCCGTCGCGGTGTTTCTCCTGGTATTTCTCGTCTCTCTCGCGCTGCTTGTCACGCGGACGGCCGGTCATGTCAGTTCGCCCCCCGGAGGCGCGGTGTCACGGCGGGGTCGGCCGCGCGGGCGGCGGCGACGGCGACGGTCAGCAGGGGCAGGGCGGCGACCCCGGCGATCAGCAGAGCCACCTGCGGGAGCGGCAGTTCGACCAGCACGGGTGGCAGGGGAGCGGTGGCACGGCTCGTCAGGACGATGAGCGGGACCACCGTCCTGGTCAGGGCGGCGCCCAGGACCAGCCCCACCAGCAGGGCGATGCCGACCAGCACACTGTGCTCGGCGGCGACCGCCACCACCAGCTTGCGCCGCGGTGTGCCCAGGGCGTGCAGGACGGCCAGCTCCGCCGAACGCTCCCGCAGTGTGCCCACCACCGTGACGGCGAATCCCACCGCGGCGAGCGCGGCGGCGGCCACGGCGACGGCCAGCAGCGCCGCGTAAGGCCCGGCGCCCAGCGGGTCGTCGAACAGCTCGTCGGCGGCCTCGTCACGTACCAGCACATCCGCCGGGTCGACGTCGGGACCGGCGCGGAGCACCTTCGCGACCTGCCCGGCGGCGCCGGGGTCCGTGCTCAGCCACCACTCGTTGGGCACGAGCGAGCCGCCGTCCCGCTGCGCGAGCACCTCGTTGACGGTACGGAGATCGAGCAGCAACGCCCCACCGTCCGCGCTGTTCCCGGCCTCCGACGGCTTCGTCGTCGTGGAGGACGCTCCCGCCGTCACCGCCTCGTCCGGAGCGGTGGTGGGGAGCTGCCGCACCGCGCGGAGAAGGGTGACCTGTATCCGCTCGCCCGCGAGGGTCACGTCGACGCGCTGCCCCTCCTCGGCCCCGGTCGCCCGCAGGAACCCGTCCGTGGCGATCCCCGGGACCAACTGGGGGACGGGCGAGCGTACGGCGTCGACCCGCAGCTCCAGACTTTCGGCCGGCGGGTACGGGGTGTCCGCGCCCACGCTCGAACGGAGCTGGTACGGCACGGACACGGGCCTCGCAGCGGTCGCCGCGGGCCGCAGCGCCACCGGCTTCCCCGCCACCGCGTCCTGCGTGGTCGTACCGGAACCCCGCCAGCGAAGTCCCTCCGGAACAAGGACGGTTCGGGCCGCGCCCGCCCGGTCCGTCACCCCGACCCGTACGACATCCAGCCGCTGACCACTCCGCGCGCCAGGAGGCACCGGTCCGTCCACGTGAAGACCTGTGAGGGTCAACGCGCCGTGAAAGGCGCCGAGTTCAGCGCCGCTGCCCAGGTCGAGGGACAGGGAACGGACGCGGCCGTCGGCGGACACCTCCCCGGCGGGCAGGCGGTAGAGGAGGCCGTACCCGTCCTCGACGAGGACCGTGACCCTGGGCACGAAGCGGGCCGGGGCACTGCCTGGGCCGGTGCCGTTCTGAGCGATCCTGACATCGAGGGTGAGCCGGCGTGCGTCCACGGGCAGGGGGATGCCGGGGCGCGGTGTGTCCCGGGGCCGGAGCGGTGTGAGCAGCCGCCCGGCCCGCTCCTGCGTCAGGTCGTCCCGCAGGAGCAACTGGTCGCGCGTGTCCTCCGTGTCCAGCGCCAGCACCGTGGCGGTGCGGCCGTCCGACAGGGCCGTGGTCGTACGGTGGGCGGGCGCCGCCGCCCGTACGCCCGGCAGCTCGGCGTAGCGTCCGGCCTCCCCGGGCGTGCCGCCCTGGTGGGACAGGACCCGGACCGACGTGCCCGCGCCGAAGTCCGCCTGGTCGTTCTGCGACCGCTCCCAGGAGGCGTTCTGGCTGATCGCCAGCATCCCCGTCGCCACCGCCAGGACCAGCAGCAGCACCGAGCCCGCGCTGCCCAGCAGCCGGCGGCTGAACTGCCAGCCCGCCAGCGCCGCCGACAACCCGCGCCCGCGAGCCGCGAGCCGTTCCGCCAGGCGTGCGGCCGGGGGCAGCAGCCGCAGGGTGAGGACGGTTCCGGCCAGCAGCGCCAGCGCGGGCGCCGCCACCAGCAGCGGATCGATCCCGAGGTTGCCGTCCTGGTCGCCGGTGAGGGCGCCGCCCGTCCGCCGGGCCAGCTGCCACAGCGCCACGGCCGCCACCAGCAGCAGGCCCACGTCGGCGCCCGCCCGCACCGGCGCGGGCAGCGAGGCGGCCCGGCCCCGGCCCAGGGCCCCGGCGGAACCGGCGAGCGCGGGCACCAGCACCGCCGCCGCGCAGCACGCCGCGACCAGGCCCGCCGTCAACCAGACGTCCGGTCGCGGGACAGCGTCGAGCGTCAGGTCCAGCCGGCCGAGGACGGACCCCCGGGTCATCAGCCGCACCAGGGGACCGGCCAGCAGCGGCGCGCCCACCGCCGCGGGGAGGGAGAGCAGCAGCGCCTCCAGCGACGCGAGGCCCGCCAGCCGCGCCCTGGACGCCCCCCGGGCCCGCAGGAGTTGGGTTTCGGCCGTCCGCTCGGTGGTCAGCAGCCGGGCCACCAGGAGCAGGGCGTACGCGGCCAGCAGGACGAGCTGGAGCGCGACGATCATCAGGGTGGAGCGGGAGACCAGCAGCGCGCGCTCGGCGCGCGTGAGGACCGTTGCCAGGTCGCCGCGTACATCCACCGAACCGACGAGCGCGGGATCCTTGCCGAGCGCCGTGACCCCCTCGGTGGCCGCCGTGCGCAGTGCGCCGATCTCCCCGACGCCCGTCCCCGCGAAGTCGGCGGTCACGAGCCAGCCCGTGTCGCCGCGGCTGGTACGGCCCGACGACAGCACCGACGGATCGGTGAGGAGCGGTCCGTACGTGGTGAAGACGAGGTGACTCACGCCGCGGCCGTCGAGACTGTCCAGCGTCCAGTACGGATCGCTCTGGTCCAGGGGCCGGTACAGGCCGGTGAGCCGTACGGTCAGCGGTTTGCCGGACACCCGGTCGGTGAGCCTGAGCACCGCGCCCGGCCGCAGTTCCAACCGCTGGGCGGCGACCTGGGGGAGGGCGACGGGCAGTGGTCCGTCGCCGCGTCGCGCGGGATCGGGCATCGTCCCGGCCGTCAGCTCGACCTTGGACGGGTCCAGCGCCGCGAAGTGGGTCAGATCGGGGTACGTGGAGTCCGCGGCCGGGTCCTGGAGGGCGCGGGGCAGCGCGTACGCCCCCGAACGCTCCAGCCTGCGCACCGTCGTCGGCAGTCCGCCGAAGGTCTGCCGCGCCCCGCGGACCACGGCGGCCCGCGCCGCGTCCAGCTTCTCCTCGGGCAGATGGGCGGTGACGACCAGCGCGGTCGACGCCCCCTGGTCACGGGCCAGAGCGTGCCGCAGCGAGGCGTCACCGACGGAACCGGACAGCGCCACGAGGGCGGTCAGCACGCACGTGGTCAGCAGGACGGCCAGAAACGCCGCGGCGAGCAGCAGTCGGTGCGCCCTGATACGGAACAGAACGAACCCGGTCACCCGCCCCCCCACCCACTCCACAGCCCCCGGGAGGGGGCGCCACAATTGAGGGACGATACAACATACGTACGTTCCGGCCAGGTGGCGCCGGTGTCGTGCGAGGCGCGCGACGCCGGACGCGGTGTCCGCGGCCTCCCCGGCGCCGGACCCCGGTGGCAACAATGTGTCTCCTGATGGCAACTGGAACTGTTCGCCCCGGGGTTGAGTCAGACTTCATGCCAGGTCGGGGCGCGGGCAAGTAGTTGCCTGGAATGCGTGACCTTGGCTATGCTCCCGGCGGGATCGTGCCCCTTGGTGCCGCGGGAATTCTCATCTGATGGGGGCAACGCCGTCGCGCACCCTGAGCATTGGGATGCAGATGATGCAACAACCGCTTTTCGGCCGCCGCGTCAAAGAACTGAGACGCGCGCGCGGACTTTCTCAAGCCGCTCTCGCGGGCGACGAGCTTTCCACCGGGTATCTGTCCCGCCTGGAATCAGGGGCGCGGCAACCCACCGAGCGCGTCATCGCCTACGTGGCAGAGCGGTTGGGAGTCGACCGACGTGTCTTCGAAGCGCCGCCGAGCGGTACGGCACTGGCCCGGGCCTTGAGCATCGCGTCCTCCACTGACGGCGACGAGGACGTGGAGGATCTCCTGTCCGCCCTCGGCAGGCCCGACAGCGACGACCCGTTGCTGCGCTGGCGGGCGCTGTGGCTGGTCGCCCGCAGTTGGCGGAAACGCGGCGACACCGCCGAGGAACTCGCCTGCCTGGAGGAACTGGACCAGCTCGCCGACACATTGGGATTACCCGAGCTGCGGTGCCGGGTATGGGCCTCCCTCGCACGATGTCTGCGCTCCACGGGTGAGACGAGCCGGGCGATCGACGTGGCGGGCCAGGCTGTCCGGCTGGCGCGGGAGGCCGGGCTGTCCCTGCCGGACACCGCCGCCGCCCTGATGGCACTCGTGTCCGCGGAGGCCGAGGAGGGGCGGCTGCCCGAAGCCCGCGCGCACGTGGACGAGTTGGTCGGGCTGGTCGGGGAGTGCGGTGGCACCCCCCTCAGGGCCGAGGCGCTCTGGTCGGCGGCGACCGTACGGTTCCGCCAGGGCGACCAGGAAGCGGCCCGGGATCACATCGAGCGCGCGATCGAAGGACTCGACAGCCGCGCCGATGTGACCCTGTGGGCGCGCCTGAGGCTGGCTGCCGCCTCGCTGTACCTCCAGAGCGTCCCCCCGCTGACCGGGCCGGCCGCCGAGCGCCTGAAGGAGGCGCAATCCGCGCTCAGCTATGTGGGGACGCCGCTGCTCAACCAGGAGTTGCTGACGCTGAGGGCCCATCTCGCCTTCGAGGAGACGCGGTTCGCGGACGCACGCGCGCACCTGGACGAACTGCGCCGGGACGAGATGCGGCTGACCCACCGGGACCGGCTCCGGGCGGGCATCCTCGACGGCCGGCTGCTGATCGCGGAGGGGTACGGGAAGGAAGGCCGCCGGCAACTCGAAGAAGCGGGCGGCGAGGAGGCGCGCCGCGCGTACGGCATCGGCGTTTCCGCCGGCGAGAAGGCCCGCCGGGTGCCAGGTGCCGCCAGGAAGGGCACCACCTGACGGCCCGGCGTATCCGGGGGACCTGCCGGCTCACACGGCGTGGTGGGACAGCGTCAGGTGCGGGTCCGGGGTGCCCGGCGCGGGGGCCGGGTCGGCGTGGACGAGGGTCGCGGCGAGTTTCGGTACGGCGTGCAGCAGCGCGTGTTCGGCCTCGACGGCCACCTGGTGGGCGTCACGCACGGTGAGGTCCGGGTCCACGACGATCGCGACCTCGGCGCGCAGCCGGTGGCCGATCCAGCGCAGGCGCAGTTCCCCCACGGCCCGCACCCCGGACACCTGGACGAGGGCCTGTTCCGCGGCGTCGACGAGCGCGGGGTCCACGGCGTCCATCACCCGCCGGAAGACCTCCCGGCCGGCGTCGCGCAGCACGAGGAGGAGGGCGGCGGTGATGGCCAGGCCCACCACGGGGTCGGCGAGCCGCCAGCCGAGAGCGGCGCCGCCCGCGCCGAGCAGAACGGCGAGCGAGGTGAATCCGTCGGTACGGGCGTGCAGTCCGTCGGCGACGAGCGCGGCCGAGCCGATCTCGCGGCCCACGCGGATGCGGTAGCGCGCCACCCACTCGTTGCCGAGGAAACCGACCACGGCCGCCGCCGCGACGGCGGGCAGGTAGCTGAGGTCCCGAGGGTTCACCAGGCGGTCGATCGCGGTCCAGGCGGCGAGGACGGCGGAGGCGGCGATGGTGAGCACGATGACGATGCCGGCGAGATCCTCGGCGCGGCCGTAGCCGTACGTGAAGCGGCGGTCGGCGGCCCGCCGTCCGAGGACGAAGGCGATGCCCAACGGCAGCGCGGTCAGGGCGTCCGCGGTGTTGTGGACCGTGTCGCCGAGCAGCGCGACCGAGCCGGAGAGCACGACGACAACCGCCTGCGCCGCCGCCGTGACGCCCAGGACCGCGAGCGAGATCCACAGCGCCCGCATGCCCTTGGCGGAGGACTCCAGCGCGGGATCGACCTTGTCTGCGCTGTGGTGCGAGTGCGGCTTGAGGAGGTGTCCGACCCGGTGGCCGTGGTGGTGGCCCCGGTCATGGGGGTGGGGGTGCTCGTGCGGGTGGGTGTGTCCGTGCTGGTCGCTCACGAAACCGGCCTTCCGACGCGGGACAGAGGTGGACACGCGAACGCGCCCAGCCCCATTATGTGCGTATGAGCGCACGCATGCACCTATCACCTGCGCAGGATGCGCACCCGCGAGACCCGGGCGCCGAACAGTTCGCGCTCGCGGCGGAGGTCCTGGGGCTGCTCGCCGACCGCACCCGCCTGACGCTGCTCCACGCCCTGGCCTCGGGCGAGGCGGACGTCACCAGCCTCACCGCCGTGTGCGACGTGGCACGCCCGGCGGTCAGCCAGCATCTGGCCAAACTGCGCCTGGCCGGGCTGGTGTCCGTACGGAGGGAGGGGCGCCGCATGGTCCACGGGCTGTCCGACGGGCATCTGCGGCGGGTCATCGAGGAAGCTCTGAGCCTGGCGGACCACCGTCTGAGCGGCGCCGCACCGCACGACTGACAGCGTCGTGCGTCCCGAGGCAAAGGGGAGCCCCGGCCGAGGCGGGGGACCTGGGCCGGGGCGGGAACCCTGACCGGTACGGGGGATGCCGGCCAGGGTGGTCATGAGGTGTGGGCCCGGAGAGGCGGTCGCCTTCGCGGCGAAAGGCTCCATGGGGCTTCAGCCGAACGATCTTCCCCATGGGCCGGAGGTGAGGCCCGGGGACACTGTCCCCTCCGTACCCACGTATGGATGAACGGCGAACCAATACGGGATGTTCCCCGGGCTTTCCGTACGGCCTGTGAGCTGTGCCACCGGACGTTCCGGACCGGTGGATCCCGCCCTTCTACTATGGGCCTGTATCCGGTGGGAGTGGAGTGAGTGGTGGACAACGAAGGTCCGGGACGTGGCGTCAGGGGCCGGCCGCGGAGCGAGCGGGCGCGGGCCGCCGTTCTGGACGCCGCCTCCGACCTGTTGGTGACCGGGGGGATCGACGCGGTGACGATGGAGGCCATCGCCGCGCGTGCCAAGGTCAGCAAGGGGACCCTCTACAAATGGTGGCCGTCGCGCGCGCACGTGATGCTGGAGAGTTTTTTCAGCCTGGCGAAGAGCACCATCGTGGTCGACGAGGACGCGTCGCTCCAGGACGTACTGACCTTCCACCTGGCGTCGCTCTCGGACCTGTTCCGGGACACGGCGGCGGGGCCGTTGATGGGTGACCTGGTGGCAGCGGGGCAGGCCGACCCGGAGATCCGCGCGGCGCTCGACGACGAGTGGCTGCGTCCCCGCAGGCAGGTGGGGGCGCGACTGCTGCGGGAGGCGGTGGAGCGAGGGGAACTGGACCCCCGGATCGACGTGGCGGCCGCGGTCGATCAGCTCTTCGCGCCCGTCTACCACCGGCTGCTGATGGGGCACGAACCCCTGGACGAAGCGCTGGCGGCGACGCTCGTCAGGCAACTGCTGGACGGGGTACGGAGTGCCCGCCCGCCGACGCCGACGCCGCCGGCGGAGACGTAGACGGGGAAGACGGGGAAGGCGGAGACAGAGAAGGCGTGAGAGGCGTGTGACCGCGCGGTCGGCCCGACGGTCCGGAACGGTCAGGACGCGGCTTCCGTCCGCCGTTGCCGGAGGGTGGAGACGGTCCAGACGGCCAGTCCGGCCACGGGGAGCGCGGCGCCGAAGAGGGTGACGCCCGTCCAGCCGTAGCCGTCGTGCAGGATGCCCGCGATTCCGGAACCCGCCGCCCCACCGAGGAAGACGGAGCCCATGAACACGGTGTTGACGCGGGCACGGGCGTCGGCCCGCAGCCCGAATATCTCCCGCTGGCTGAACACCTGGTGGCTCTGGACGGCGAAGTCCAGCAGGACACCGGCCAGCGCCAGCAGGATCAGACTGCCCGCCCCGAGGCAGGCCAGTACCAGCGCGCCCGCGGCCAGCACCAGCGCCAGACCGCTGCCGATACGGGCATGGCCGCGGTCGCTGAGCCGGCCCGCCAGCGGGGCGGCCGCCGCGCCCGCGGCGCCCACCAGCGCGAACGCGCCGATCCCGACCTGGCCGAGGTGGTGGCGGGTGATCAGTTCGAACGCCACCGACGTCCAGAAGCAGCTGAACGCGCCGAACATCAGCGCCTGGATCACCGCACGGCGCCGCAGCGCCGGCTCCTCCCGGACGAGATGGCCGAGTGAGAGCAGCAGCTTCGGATAGCTGCCGCTGTGGACCGGACGCCGCTCGGGGAGCATGCGGACCAGCAGGACCGACAGGGCGACCATGAGGACGGCGGAGATCAGGTAGATGGCCCGCCAGCCCCAGGCGGCGGCGACCAGGCTGGAGACCGTACGCGCCAGGAGGATGCCCAGCAGCAGGCCGCTCATCACCGTACCGACGAACTTCCCCCGCTCCCGCTCGGGCGCCAGGTGCACTCCGAACGCGACGAGGATCTGGGCGACCACCGAGACGGTCCCGACCAGCACCGACGCCGCCAGGAACACGCCGAAGTACGGCGACAGGCCGGCGGCCACCAGGGCCGCCGCCGTCACCAGCAGGGTGCGCGAGGCCAGCGCCCGGTTCTCCAGCAGGTCCCCGAGGGGCAGCAGGAGCACCAGGCCGAGGGCGTAGCCGAGCTGGGTGAGGGTGACCACCAGCGCGGTGCTGCCCGCGCTGACGCCGAAGGTCGAGGCGATGGGGGACAGGAGCGGCTGCGCGTAGTAGATGTTCGCCACGGTCACGCCGCACGCGAAGGCGAGGAGCAGCACCACGCGCCGCAGCCGGGCGGGCGACAGCGTGCCGTCGGACGCCGGGGCCGGTGCCGGTGCTGCCGGCATTGGCGTTGGCGTCCGCGATTTCTCCTGCCCGCCGGAGGGCCGGGGGACGCGGGACAGGCGCGGCGCCTCCGGGGACGGGCCGCCCGCGCCAGGTCCCGCCAGGCACTTCCGGGTGTGATCCATCGGGCCCCTCCTCCACACGTCCCGCGTCCGTTCCCGTGGGGCATGTTCCCCGGGAATCGCACTCCTAATTTCTGGACGTCGCGTTCACTATATATCCCGGGGCAGAGGTGACGGGATATCCCGGGGCAGGGGTGACCGGCCGACGGCGGGGACGGCACGGCGGATGAGGGCGGCGATTCAGCCGGGCTGGTTCGCCCCGGCCGGTGCGGTGCTGCCGCAGAGCGCGGCGGCGCCGCACAGGGCGGACCCGGGGCGGATGGGGACGCCGTTCGTGCGCAGCACGTCACGGACCTCCAGGATCAGCGGGAAGACCTCTTGGTTCCAGTCCTCGCCCTGCTCGTCCCAGGCCCGCTGCTCGGCCTCGACCGCCATCCGGTCCTCGGCGAACACCCGCTCGGTGAAGCGCCGGATGAACGGCCAGGCCAGTCGGAGCGCCCCCGGGACCGGCGGCTTCTCGATCATGAGGAGGCCGTAGACGTGGTTGGCGCGCTGCTCGGCGTCCTCCGGTACGTACGCCACCCACAGGGAGAACGCGGGAAGGTCGGCCTTCTCGGGGACCACCTGGAGGGTCTGGTACGGATAGTCGGTACGGACCGTGACGACGTCCGGGGAACCGGCGCCGCCGAACCCCTCGGCGGAGAGCAGACCGGCACCGGGGTCCTTCTTCCCGCCCGAGGGCGTGAAGAGGTACCGCGCCTCGACAAATCGCGGACCGGACTCGGACCCGAGGAGCTTGGGCTGGATCCGGCCGAGAACACCCCGGTGGAGGAATTGGTGGTTCATGTCGAGCAAATTCTCGTGCATGAACGAGTAGTGGCACTTCACGGTGCGCGAGAACGTCATCGTCCGGTGCCGGGGCGAATGGAATTCCGGCAGTTCGGGCATCGGCGTCGTGGCCGCCTTCTCCGGGTCGCCGGGAAAGACGAAGACAAATCCGTACGCCTCGCGGACCGGATAGGCGCGCACACCGCGCGGCGGCCTGGCGACGCCCTTGGGCAGATAGGGGATCTGCGAGATGTGACCGTTCCCGCGATAGGCCCAGGCGTGATAGCAGCAGCGCAGCGCCTCCCCCTCCACCACGCCCATGCTCAGCGGCACCTGGCGGTGGGCGCACCGGTCCTCCAGCGCGTAGACCGTGCCGCTCGCGCCCCGGTACAGCGCGATCCGCTCACCGGCGAACGTGGCGGCGAACGCCCTGTTCTTGCGGACACTCCGGGCGACGGCGACGGGATACCAGAAATCCGGATCGATCCCGGTGCGCCGAAGGTCGGTCGCGGCCTCGGAACGGAATTCAGGCACGTCGTACGGGTCACTCACCGACCCGGCCGTGAATGCCCCGTCCTTCGCGGGCTGCGCCTCGGTCATGCGCTTCTCCCTTGCACGCGGATCATCGATTCATCGATCAACGCTTACCACGGCCCCTGGGGGCGAGCGAGTGCAGTGAGAACGGCTGCCCGGGGGCACGGTCACCCCTCCGTCACCCGGGCGGGGGCACGGGTCCCGCCGGATCCGTACAGCTGTCACCATCCGTGACCACCCGGCGGCACACTGCCCCTACCCGCCCCGGATCCACCGGTCGGCGGCCCCCGGTCCGGGGAGTCCGGCCGTGTCGGGGGCCCGACGGTGTCCATGTGCGGGCGCGAAGTGTGAAGCTGGGAGGAGAGCAAACCGACCGGTGTGAAAGGCGGTGGGGGCCATGGTGTCTCCCCTGATGGTCGCTGTCGACGGATCCCCGTCCAGCCTCGAAGCGGTGGACTGGGCCGCGGACGAAGCGGCCAGGCAGGATGTGCCGCTGCGGATCGTCCACGGTGTGGTGCAGGCCAACCGCCCGGAGCCGCATGAGGACGAGGCTCTCCCCTTCGCCCCGCCCCAGACCCGCGAACAGGCGGTGGAAGAGGGCGACGAGGTCGTCGGGGCGGCGGCCGAACGAGTGAGGCGGCGGGCGCCCGGCGTGAAGGTGACCGCCGAGGTCTTGCCCGGCGAAGCGGTGGACGCCCTGCTGGGCGAGAGCGCGGGAGCGCTCGCCCTGGTCCTCGGACACCGGGGCCGCGGCGCGCTCACCGGACTGCTGCTGGGCTCGGTGGGCCTTGAGGTGGCCGGACGGGCCGAGTGCCCCGTGGTCATCATCCGGGGGGAGAAGTCGAACATCGCCGGCGAGTTCGGCAGGGTCGTCCTCGGTGTACGTGAGACGGACGACGCGCCCGCGGCGGCGGAGTTCGCGTTCCGGGAGGCCGAGGCGAGGAACTGCGAACTGCACGCCGTACACGCGTGGCACCTCCAGTCCGGCCAGGACGAAGCGATGAAGGACGGCATTCCCTGCGGTCCGATGATGTTCGCGGCGAAGGAACACCTGGAGGAGACCCTCAAGGGGCCCGCCGCGCGCCACCCCGGCGTGAAGGTCATCAGCCAGGAGGCCTACTGCGGCTCCGCGCGGGACGGTCTCCTGCGCGCGGCGGCCGCCGCCGACCTCCTCGTGGTCGGCTCGCGACGCCTCCAGCGCGCGTTCGGACTCCAGCTGGGCCCGGTCAGCCACGGCGCGCTGCACCACGCCCCCTGCCCGGTGGCGATCGTTCCCCAGCCGTCCTGACGTGGCCGGCTTCCTCGGTCCGGAGGGACGCGGGCCGATGGATGCAGCGGCCATTGGATGTAGCGGGCATTTGTTCTTCTGATTTTCACTCAGGTACGGCGGACGGTGAGCCGGACCACTTCTAGGGTTTGCGGCGCCCCAACACCCCACAGGGGCAAGCCACTTTCCCGAGGAGAGCCATGAGCGCATCCAAGGTCCGCAGGAGCCGACGACTTTCCCTCACCGCACTGGCCGGGGCCGCAGGCCTCGCCGCCGCCTCGCTCGGCCTCTGGGCCGCGACCGGATCCACCGCCCAGGCGGCGGCGCTCCCGGCCCCCGACCACGTCGTGGTCGTCGTCATGGAGAACCACGCCTACAGCCAGGTCATCGGCGCCTCCGGCGCGCCGTACCTCAACACCACACTGAAGGCCGGCGGCGCCACCCTCACCCAGTCCTTCGGCCTCACCCACCCGAGCGAGCCGAACTACTACATGCTCTTCTCGGGCTCCAACCAGGGCCGTACCGACGACGGTTGTGTCAAGGTCGGCTCCCTCTCCGCCGCCAACCTCGCCTCCGAGCTGATCAAGGCGGGCAAGACGTGGGCGAGTTACAACGAGTCGCTGCCCAGCCAGGGTTCGACCACGTGCAGCAGCGGCGACTACGCGCAGAAGCACAACCCGTGGTTCGGCTTCTCCAACGTCCCCACCAGCACGGCGAAGACGATGACGCAGTTCCCCACCGACTACACCACCCTGCCGAAGGTCTCCTTCGTCGTGCCGAACCTGTGCAGCGACATGCACGACTGCTCGGTCTCCACCGGTGACACCTGGATCAAGAACAAGCTCGGCGCGTACGCCTCCTGGGCGAAGACCCACAACAGCATGCTGGTGGTGACCTTCGACGAGGACAACAAGCTGTCGGGCAACCGCATCCCCACCCTCTTCTACGGGCAGCACGTCACCCCCGGCAGCTCCGTGGCCACCACCTACAACCACTACAACGTCCTCCGCACCCTGGAGGACCTGGCCGGCCTGACCACCCACGCGGGCAACGCCGCCTCGGCCTCCGCCGTCACGGGTATCTGGAACTGACCCCCGTGTACCTCGCGGACTCCCGCGGCAGCAAGGCCCCCGCCGCCCCGGACACCGGCATCCGTCCGGGGCGGCGGGCGCCCGCCGTGCCCGGCACCGTACTGGCCCTCGGCGCGGTCAGCCTCATCACCGACATCTCCTCCGAGATGGTCACCGCGGTCCTCCCGCTCTACGTGGTCGCCGCCCTCGGACTCTCCCCCCTCGGCTTCGGCCTGCTCGACGGCATCAACAACGGGGTCGGCGCGCTGGTCCGGCTGGCCGGCGGCCACCTCGCCGACCGCGGCGGACGGCGGCACAAGGTGGTGGCGGGGATCGGTTACGGTCTGTCCGCGCTCTGCAAGCCCCTGCTGCTGCTCGCGCACACGCTCCCCGTGATCAGCGCCGTGCTCGCCCTGGACCGCACCGGCAAAGGCCTCCGTACGGCACCCCGGGACGCGATGATCTCGCTGTCGACCCCGCCCGAGCGCCTGGGCAGGGCGTTCGGGGTGCACCGCGCCATGGACACCACCGGCGCGCTCCTGGGTCCGCTCGCCGCCTTCGCCGTGCTCCGGGTCACCGTCGACGGGTACGACGCGGTCTTCGCGGTCAGCGGGTGTGTCGCGGCGCTGGGCGTCCTGGTGCTCGTGCTCTTCGTACCCCGGCAGGTCGCGTCACGTCACCCCGCCACCCGGCCGGACGCCGGCGAACCCGGTGACCCCGAGCGCCGTGCCACGCTGCGCGACTCGGTCGCCCTGCTGCGCCGGCCCGCCCTCCGGCGGCTCACCCTGTGCGCCGTGCTCCTCGGCCTCACCACCGTCAGCGACTCCTTCCTCTACCTGCTGCTCCAGCGCGAACTGCGCCTGCCCGTCCACCTGTTCCCCCTGCTGCCGCTGGGCACGGCCGCCACCTTCCTGCTGCTGGCCGTGCCGATGGGCGCGGTCGCCGACCGCGTGGGACGGCGCCGCCTCTTCCTGGCGGGACACGGATTCCTGCTGCTGGGGTACGGGTTGGTGCTCCTCGCGTCCCGGGACGCCGGCGCGTCCGTGGTGGTGGCTGTCCTCGTACTGCACGGCGCGTTCTACGCGGCCACCGACGGAGTGCTGGCGGCGGCCACCGCCCGTGTGGTCCCGGCGGAACACCAGGGCGCGGGGCAGGCCCTGGTGGGCACCGGCCAGGCGCTGGCCCGGTTCGTCTGCTCGCTCGCCTTCGGCGCGGCCTGGACCCTGTGGGACGGCCGGACCGCCCTCGCGGTCACCGCCGCCGCGCTCGTCGCCGCCGCCGTCGCGGCCTCCTTCGTCCTCCGTACCGCCGAAGAGGTGCCCGCATGACCCGCACCACCCGCCTGGTGATCCTCTTCGTCGCCGTCCTGCTGCTCGGCGCGGCCGGCACCGGCGCGGTGCTGCACGCCGCGAACCGTTCCGGCGAGCGGAACCAGGAACAGGCGGGCGGCGCGCCCGTCAGGAGCGGTACGGTCACGCTCCGGCCGGACACCGGTCGCCGCCTCCTCGTCCGCAACCTGGCCTGGGGGCCGCACCGCGACGAGATCGCCACCGTCCCCGCCTCCCGCCCCGACGGACCGCGCACCGTCTCCGGCGTGAAGTGCCTGCGCTTCCACGCCGCCGCCGGGACCGGCATCTGCCTCCAGGCCCGGCGCGGCGCGCTGGAGGACACGTACCGCGCGGTGGTGCTCGACGCGGACCTGCGCGAAGTACGCCACTATCCCGTCGCCGGCATCCCCACCCGGGCCAGGGTCTCGCCCTCCGGACACCTGGTCGCCTGGACGGTCTTCGTCAGCGGCGACTCGTACGCGGGCACCGCCTTCTCCACCCGCACCTCGATCGCCGACGCCCGTACGGGGGCGATCGACGACAACCTGGAGACGTTCGCGGTCGTCAGGGACGGCCGCCCCTACCACGCCTCCGACGTCAACATCTGGGGCGTCACCTTCGCCGACGACTCCCGCTTCTACGCGACGCTGGCCACGGCCGGGCAGACGTACCTGGTCCAAGGGGACCTGACGGCGCGGACGTTGACGACCCTGCACCGCAACGTCGAGTGCCCGTCGCTCTCGCCCGACGGCAGCCGGATCGCCTACAAGAAGCGCGTTCCCGGCGCACCGGCCGACGCGCCCTGGCGGCTGTACGTGCTCAATCTCCGCGACATGACGGAGACCGCCACCGCCGAGCGGCGCGACGTGGACGACCAGGCGCTGTGGGCGGACGGCTCCACACTCGTGTACGCGCTGCCGGGCGACTACGGCTCCGACCTGTGGACGGTCCCCGCCGACGGCAACGGAGCCCCCCGGCGCCTGATGCGGTCCGCCGTCGCCCCCGCCTACCTGGGCTGACGGGGGTCAGTTGTCGCGGCTGAGCGTGCCCGTCGCGGTGATGGAGCCGGTGATCCCGTAGAGGAGCCGTTGCCCGAGAGGTGCCGCCGCTGCGTGCGGAGTGAGGCCCGGTACGTGGGTCCTGCGTGGTTCCACGACGATGCCCGCCCCAGGTCCGGCCCGCCGGACGGACACACATGACGGCGGGATAGCGTGCCGGGATGGGAGATCGCACAGTGGAACCGGGCCCCGGGCTCTGGGAGTACGCGCTCGCGGCGGCGGACGAGCTGGTGCTCTGGCACCTCGGCACCGCTGCCGCACGGCAGGACCGGGCCGAGGAGGTCCAGGAGCATCACGGCCCCGTGGTGGTGCTGCTCGCGGCGGCCCTCCACGACCGCGCTCTCGCGGCGGACCTGGCAGGCACCGGCCTCGACCGCGTGGAGCTGCCGGCCGCGTACCAGGTCCTCGAATCACACGCCGTCTCCGCCGTCGAGGCGGCACCGGCCGCCGCGGGGCTCGGCGGCGAGCAGCGCGAGCACCTGCTCGCCGCCCGCGAGACCCCGGCGTTCGACGTCATTCGTACGGCCGCCCTGCGGGTCCTGGCCGGGCACCTCGCGGACGGCGGCCCTCTGCTCGCCGACCGCGCCGGCGCGCTCGCGGCGGAGGGACGCGCCCGTCGGCTGAGGCAGCTGGAGCACCGGGGCCCGGCCGGCGCGGTCTGACCGCCGTCCGCTCTTCCTGAGAAGCCGGCGGACCTTCTTCGGGGCGGACTCGCGGACCTGTCAGGACATGCGTGAAGAGCGCCTGCTGGTTCACGTCTCCGAGGGACAGGCAGTCGGGGCGGTCGTCCAGCAGCGCCAGGTCCGCCCACCCGCGCGACACGATCACACGGCGTCCGAGCGCGCGGGCGGTCCGGATCATCGTCCCGCTGAGGTCGTGGGGCGCGCGGATGCTGCCGAAGCCGAAATAGACGGGCGGCTCGCCGGCGTCGAGGAACTTCTCCACCTCCGGTGAAAGGGGCCGCTCGTCCGGCAGGATCCAGGCGCCCGTGGGGACCACTTCCAGCTCCGCCGGTTCCTGCCAGGGCGCCGGCGTCGGGTCGGCGGCCGGCCAGGGCGAGTCGGTGAAGATGTGGTCCCGTACGTCGGCGACCGGCGACCGGCGACCGGTGGGAGTTGACGGCCGGTCCGATGGTGCTGTTCCAGCGTTCCCCGTCCTCGGCCCAGAGGGTACGGGGATCTGCCGTGCCGGGCCCGGGAGTCGGCCCGCGCAGGGACATCGGCGGAGGCGCGTGGTACGGGGACGGCAGGGTGACGGGGCAGTAACTGGCGTAGAAGTACGGGATTCCCAGCTGCTCGGCCGGGTCCGACGGACGCGAACGGGATCCCGAGCGCACGGGCCCCCTCCCGGAAGTCGGGCGGCGCGCACCGCCGGACATCCTCACCGAGGGCCCTCAGCCGCACCGCCGGCGCCGTCAACGGCTGGACCTCGCCCCGCGATCCGATGGTCGACAGCGGCACCCGCATGAGAACTCTCCTCCTGGAAATTGAAGTGGCGGGAAGAGCCGTCACCGGTACGGTCACACCATCAGCGACTCCCCCGGGGCGAGGATCGTCAGCGCCGTTCCCGTCAGGCCGCCCTCACCCAGAATCGCCGCGGTGGACTTCTGCCCCAGCTCACTGAGCAGCAGTTCGTGGATCTGGACCACCCGCCGCGGCTTCACGGCGCGTACGTAGTCCGCCGCTTCACTGAGCTTGGTCCACGGTCCACTGGTCGGCAGCAGCAGCGTCCCGACCGGCGCGCCTGGTACGTGGTACGAGTCGCCGGGGTGGAAGACCGTACCGTCGACCAGGTAGCCGACGTTGTCCGCGATCGGGATGTCCGGGTGGATGGGGGCGTGCCGCTCCCCGTCGACCGCGACGGAGAAGCCGCCGACGGTGAACGTGTCCCCGGCGGTCACGGCCGTCACCCGGCCGGCGCGCTCCCCGAGCTGTGCCGTCACGACCGCGGGGCCGAAGACCACCAGGCCGGGCCGTGCGTCCAGCGCCTTGGAGATCAGCTCGGCGTCGAAGTGGTCGGCGTGCTCGTGCGTCACGAGCACCGCCGCCGCGCCCGCCACCGCTTCCTCGGCCTCGGGGGTGAACTTCCCCGGATCGAGTACGAGGGTCACGCCGTCCTTCTCCAGGGCGACGCAGGCGTGGGCGTACTTGGTCAACTTCATGGTGGCTCCTCACGGACGGCGGCGAACTGTACAACCCGAGTGTACAACTTGGCTGTATAAGGCGATCCGGAGAGGGGTGCTGAGGGGGCCCGCTACCCCTGCCCGTCCTCGTGCGCCGCCAGCTTGTCCAGCAGGCCGGGCAGCGCCTCCAGCTGTCGGCGCTCGTCCGCGTCGAGGGCCACCGCGATGGCGCCCGCCATCCAGTCGCGCCGGGCCCGGCGGTCGGCCTCGACGGCCTCGCGCCCGGCCTCCGTCAGGGCGACCAGGACGGCCCTGCCGTCCGCCGGGTCGGGGCGGCGGCGCACGTAACCGAGATCTTGCAGCTCCAGCACGGTACGGCTCGCGCTCTGGTGCCGTACGCCGCGCCGCTGGGCCAGCGCCGCGATCGTGGCGTCGCCCTCACGGCTGAGCAGGCCGAGTGTGGACGTGTGGGGCCCGCTCAGCGAGTCGGCGTGCGCGCGGGTGACCCGTACGAAACGGCCGATGGACTCCCGCAGCCGGTCGGCCAGGATCTCCTCGTTCTTCATGGAGCAATAATACAGCCTAGCTGTATATCTGCGCCCGCTCAGCCCGCGGTGACCCTCGCCGCGAAGGCGTCCAGGTTGCCCGACATGCGCGCGAGCCGTTCGTCCAGGGTCAGGGACTCCTCGTACCGCCCGGCTCGCAGCCTCGGCTGCCGCTTGCCCCGTACGTACAGCGGGCAGGCGAGGTCCGCGCAGATGTACGTGCCGACCGTGTTGCCCTGGCGGCCCTGGGCGCCCGCCAGCGGGGCGACGAGCAGGGCGACCCCGGACGAGGCGTGGCCCGTCAGGCAGATCTGGCACAGGCTGGACTTCACCACGCTGGTGCGGTTCACGGAAGGGACACGCAGGGAGATCCCCAGCGGCCCCCGCGCCCCGGGCAGGACGAGATGGGCCCGCAGCGGCGCTCCCGGATCCACCCACCCCAGGAAGTCCAGGTCGTCCCAGGGCAGTTCGGCGAAGTCGAGCGGCAGCCGCAGCCGGGCCGCCTCGCCCTTGGTGCTGTTCACGAAGGACGAGCGGATCTGGTTCTCACTGAGTGGTTCCACGGGCGTCGACCCTATGCCCGCCCCCGACGTGCCCGCATCGCATTATTCGCCCGGTGCGCGGCCGGTCTGCCGGGCGAGGCGGTCCCGCAGTCGGGTCAGTCGGTCGATCTCCGCGTCGAGGGCGGCGAGCCTGCGGCCGACGATCTCCGAGGTACGGGCCCCGGGCTCGGCGGAGCCGCACCGCTGCGGCGGGTCCTGGGCCAGCAGGTCGATGCGGTCCGCGAAGCCGCGCAGATCCTCGACCGTGAGCCCGAGCGCCAGCAGGTCGCGGACGACCCGGACGCGGGCCACCTCACCAGGACCGTAGTCCCGCTGGCCGGAAGCCGTGCGTACGGGCGGGGGCAGCAGCCCGCGCTCCTCGTAGAACCGCAGTGCCCTGGGCGTCGTCCCCGCCGCCGCTGCCGCGTCACCTATCCGCACCCTGCCCCCGCCCCCCGCCGCCTTCTCACCACGGCTTCGTCACCGTCACAACTCCACGACCACGGCCCCGAAGTGCCGTCCTTCCATCAGTTCCGCCAACGCCTGCGGGGCCCGCGCTATGCCGGGGATCCGTACGTGCGGAAAGCCGATCTCACCGGAGCGGAGCCAGCCGCCGAAGCGCTCGGTCCACTCCGCCTCCACCTCGGGGTGGTCCGCGCCGCTGTAGCCGCGTACGGAGATGCCCCGGACGACGATCCGGAACGCGTCGATCTCGGTCGGCGCGCTGCCGCCCCGCCGCGCCGCCGACAACTGCCCGGAGAGCGCGCCGACCAGCGCGAAGCGCGCTCCCTGCCGGGCCGCGCCGAGCGCGGCGGTCAGCTGCTCGCCCCCGACGGTGTCCAGCAGGACGTCGATCCCGTCGGGCGCCACCTCGGCGAGCCGCGCCGCGAAGGGCCCGGCTCCCCGCGGTACGACGGCGTCGTAGCCGCACTCGGACACCAGCCGCTCCGCCTTCTCCGGCGAACGGGTACTGCCGATGACCCGCTCCGCGCCCAGCAGCCGCGCGATCCGCCCGGCCAGCGAGCCCACCGCCCCCGCCGCGCCGGTGACGAGGACGGTGTCGGCGGGACCGACCCGGGCGAGCCGGGTCAGCGCGCCGTACGGGGCCGACCCCTGGGCGAGGTGGGCGACCGGGTCCGGCAGCACGCCGTCCAGCGGCGTGCACCCGGCGACGGGGAGCAGGGCGTGCTCCCGCCAGCCGAGCAGGTGGGAGACCGTGTCGCCGGGGCGCAGCGGGCCGTCGTCCGCCGCGGCGACCACCTGGCCGACGGCCGGCCCGAACAGGGCGTCACCCGGGTGGAGCGCGGGCAGCGGGACACCGTCGACCTCCCCGCCGATGAGGGTGCGCAGGCCGGGAAAGACGAGGAAGTGGCTGTTCCTGACGAGCACCTGCCCCGGTCCCGGCGGCGGAAGAGGCACCTCGGTGAGGGCGAAGTGTTCCGGAGCGGGCAGCCCGGGGGGCGCGGCGACGAGCCGGATCTCGCGCGTGACGGCGGGGAGGGCAGGGGGAGTGGGCAGGGCTGTGGTCATGGCCGGACTCCTGGACGGTACGGCGCGGCGGAGCGGTACGTGTCCGCCGCGAGAGCCCGGCGACGCTAACCCCTGACGCGCACGTCAACGTCAAGACACCTTCTCAGGACACCTCCTGAGGAAGCGCCCCTGACCACCCTCCTAGGACGGCGTCCTCAGTCCGTGACCCTGCTGCGGTTCTGGTACGCCAGGTCCAGGTATTCCGGGTGCCGGCTCATCCACGACGAGATGAAGGGGCACGTCGCCAGGACCGGGAGATCCCGGGTCCGCGCGTCGTCGAGAACCGCTCGCGCCAGTACGCCGCCGACGCCCTGGCCCTCGTACTCCCGCTCCACCTCCGTGTGCGGGTAGACCACCAGGTTTCCCGTACGGATGTAGTCGGCGAAGCCGGCCGGCCGGCCGTCCACGCGGGCCTCGAAGCGGTGGAGCTCCTCGACGTCCTTCACGGTCACGAACACGGTCTCCGACACGCTGTCTCCGTACGCTGGTGGGCCTCAGGCGGGCGGCCCACGCCGGGCGGCCCGCTCCTCGTCCCATCATCCCGCCCCGGCGGGCCCGATTGCGGAGGGTCCTGCCCCGGCGCACGCTGGAAAGTGGTGCAAGCAGCGAAGTGAGGCGTCATGACCCCTTCCATCGTTCACCACAGGACGGCATCCATTGACGGTCTGGACGTGTTCTACCGGGAGGCCGGTGACCCGGCGAACCCGGCGATCCTGTTGCTCCACGGCTTCCCGTCCAGCTCCCACATGTTCCGCGACCTGATCCGCGCGCTGGCGGACGACTACCACCTGGTGGCACCCGACCACATCGGCTTCGGCCGTTCGGCGATGCCCCCCGTCGACACCTTCGACTACAGCTTCGAGAAGCTGACGGAGGTCACGGAAGGGCTGGTCGCCCACCTCGGGCTGGAGCGTTTCGCGCTGTACATCCACGACTACGGGGCTCCGATCGGTCTGCGCATGGCCAGCCGGCGGCCCGAGCGGGTCACCGCCCTGATCACGCAGAGCGGCAACGCGTACATGGAGGGGTTCACCCCCTTCTGGGACCTCCTGTTCGCCCACGCCAAGGACCGCGCTGCGAACGAGGCGGAGGTACGGAAGCTGTTCACCGTGGAGGCGACCCGCTGGCAGTACACGCAGGGCACGCCCCGGGACCGGCTGGACCGGATCGCGCCCGAGGCGTGGCTCATGGACCAGGCCGGCCTCGACCGGCCGGGGAACAGCGAGATCCAGCTCCAGCTCTTCTGGGACTACCAGTTCAACCTGGACCTCTACCCGGTCTTCCACGAGTACTTCCGCGCACACCAGCCCCCGCTCCTCGTCACATGGGGCGAGAACGACGAGATCTTCGGGGCGGCGGGCGCCGAGGCGTACCGGCAGGATCTGCCGAAGGGCGAGTTCCACCTGCTCGACGCCGGGCACTTCGCGCTGGAGACACACGGCGACGAGATCGCCGGACACATCGGTGACTTCATGGCGCCGTTCGTCTGAGGACCGTTCGCCCGAGCCCGTTCGCCCGAGCCTCACGAGATCCGAGCCTCACGAAAGGGGAAGCCGCCGATGGCAGGTTCCGTCGACCCCGACCGTACGGAATGGGACGTCATCGTCCTGGGAGGCGCCGCCGCCGGTGAGAACGCGGCCCAGTACGCCACACAGTTCTCCGATCTCGACGCGGTGCTCGTCGAGGCGGAACTGCTCGGCGGCGAGTGCTCGTACTGGGCGTGCATGCCCAGCAAGGCACTGCTGCGCCCCGGCGACGTCCTGGACACCGCGCACCACGTCCCCGGCGTCGCCGCCCTGGTGGAGGGCGGCACACTCGACGTCCCCGCCGTACTCGCCCACCGGGACACCGTCGTCAACCACCTCGACGACACGTCCCAGATCCAGTGGGCACTGGACACGGGCATCGACGTGGTGCGGGGGTACGGAAGGCTCGCGGGGGAGCGTGCCGTACGGGTGACCGGGCCCGACGGCGGCATCCGTACCCTGACGGCCCGTCACGCGGTGGTGGTCGACACGGGATCCACCAGCACCGTGCCACCGATCCCCGGCCTGGCCGGGGCCCGCCCGTGGACCTCACGGGACGTCACCCACCTGCACGAGGTGCCGCGCCGCGTCGTGATCCTCGGCGGAGGGGTGGTCGCCTGCGAGTCGGCGACCTGGCTCCGCTCGCTGGGCGTCGCCGAACTGACCCTCGTCTACCGCGACGACGGCCTCCTCCCGCGCTCCGAACCCTTCGCCGGGCGCATGGTCGGTGAGGCGCTGAGCGCCGCGGGCGTGCGGTTGCTGCCGGGCCGGGCGATCACCCAGGTGTCCCGGGAGGACTCCCGCGACACGGGGACGGGGACGCGGCACGGCGGCGAGGTCACATGCGTGCTGGACGACGGTACGACCCTGGTCGCCGACGAGGTGGTGGTCGCCGCCGGGCGCACCCCGAACACCGGGGACATCGGGCTGTCGTCGGTGGGCCGCCCCGACGGCGGCTATCTGGAGGTCGACCACCACCAGTCCGTGTGCGCCGTACCGGGCGAGTGGCTCTACGCCGTCGGCGACGCCTGCGGACGCGCGCTGCTGACCCACATGGGCAAGTACCAGGCGCGGGTGGCCGGCGAGGTCATCGCCGCGCGCGCCGCCGGACAACAGCCGGACAGCCGCGAGGACAGCCCGCTGAACGCCGCCGCCGGACATCGCGGCGCCCCGCAGGTGACCTTCACCGACCCGGAGGTCGGCTCGGCCGGCCTGACCGAGCGGGAGGCGCGCGCGGCGGGCATCGACGTCGAGACCGTGGAGTACGACATGGCCGGTCTCGCCGGTACGTACGTGATGCGCGAGGACTACACCGGCCGGGCCCGGCTGGTCCTCGACCGGGCCACGGACACCGTGGTGGGGGCGACGTTCGTCGGACCGGACATCTCGGACCTCGTCCACGCGGCGACGACGGCCGTCGTCGCGCGGATTCCGGTCCCCGTCCTGTGGCACGTCGTCCCCAGCTACCCCACCCCGTCCGAGGTCTGGCTCCGCCTGCTGGAGACGCTGCGGACGCAGCGCCGCGCCGGGCAGGTCAGCTCTTGAGGAAGGGTCAGCTCCTGATGAACGCCAGCAGGTCGGTGTCGAACTGCTCCTTGAACGGGCTCACGGACATCAGCCCGTGCGGCGCCCCGGGATAGACCTTGAGCGTCGCGTCCTTGACGATCTTCGCCGACTTGGGGCCCGCCGCCACGATGGGCACGATCTGGTCGTCGTCCCCGTGGATGACCAGGGTCGGAACGTCGAAACGCTTGAGGTCCTCGGTGAGGTCGGTCTCCGAGAAGGCCTTGACGCAGTCGTACGCGCCCTTGAACCCGACCTGCATCGACCACATCCAGAACGCGTCCCGCACGCCCTGCGAGACCTTCGAACCCTTGCGGTTCGCCCCGTAGAACTGCGCACTGAGGTCGGCGTAGAACTGCGACCGGTCGGCCAGCAGTCCGGCCCGGATGTCGTCGAAGGCCCCGATCGGCGTACCCTCCGGGTTGGCGTCCGTCCGGAGCATCAGCGGCGGGATCGCGCTCAGGAGCACCGCCTTGGCGACGCGGGACGTCCCGTGCCTGCCGATGTAGCGGGTGATCTCACCGCCGCCGGTGGAGTGGCCGACGAGGATCACGTCCCGCAGGTCCAGGGCCTCGATCAGCTGGGCGAGGTCGTCCGCGTACGTGTCCATGTCGTTGCCGTTCGACGGCTGTTCCGACCGGCCGTGCCCCCGGCGGTCGTGTGCGACGGCCCGGAAGCCCTCGCGGGCGACGAGGTGCATCTGGTCGTCCCAGGCGTCGGCGTTGAGCGGCCAGCCGTGGCTGAACACGACGGGCTGTCCCGACCCCCAGTCCTTGTAGTGGAGATCGGTTCCGTCGGTCGTGGTGAGGGTGCCCATGACGTGCGTTCCTTCCGGCAGAGGTCTGCGGATGCTGACACCCACCGGTCACCCGCTCAAGCCGACCCACCAGCGAGCCGCCAGACGTCCCGTATCGTGGTTCGTTCGGCCCACACACACGCCCGCCCGGCCGCAGTCGTGTCCGTGCGGCCGGGCGGGCGGGCGGGCGTGCCGTGCTGTCAGGGCTGGAGGGCGAACCGTACGGTCCTGGACTTCTTCCACTCCGCGTGGTCGAGATCCTTGGCCTCGGTCCCGTCCCCGTACAGATCCGCCGAACCGTTGTCGGTGATCAGCTGGACGCGCGGGTCCTGCGCGCCCGCGTCGGGAACGTCGACGATGGCCTCCCAGCCGCCCGGGTCGGTCGTGGGCAGGTCCAGGCGCTTGACCGGCGCGTGTCCCGCGACACCGTCCCAGGAGTAGAGGGCGTAGGGCGCGGAGTTGTCCTCGGCCGCCCAGGAGCCGGCGAGGAGAAGGAGCCCGCCCGAGGCGTCGCGTCGGATGTCCCGGACGCTCAGTCCGCCGAGGTCGAGCGTGACGGGCGTACCGAAGGCGGCGTGGACCTTGCCGCCGACGGACGTCGCGAGCTTGTCCATGTTGGTGACCGGGACCAGCAGCGCCTTCCCGCCGTTGGCCGGCGGCACGAGAGGCGCCCGGAAACCGACATAGGCGGTGGTGGTGCTCCCGGGGGCGAACTCCAGTCCCTCCGCGTTGAACCCGTCGATCTGCTTGGGAATCTGGCCGGACGCGGCGCCCGCCGCGAAGCCGTACCGGTTCTGGGCCGCCTTGTCCCAGGCGATCAGGTCCGCGCGCAGCCCCTGGTACGAGCCGGCGAGGGCCAGCTGGGTGTCGGCGCCGGAACCGGACACGGTGGTGGTGAAGAGCGTGGAACGCTCCGCCTTCACCTTGCCGTCCTTGTTGTTGCCCAGCGAGCCGTTCCAGTAGATGGTGTCGCCGACGCGGGTTCCCGCCTCGATGTCGATCTCGCCGTCGACCTTGAGCTGGGAGCTGAAGTCCCAGGTCTTCACCGGGGCGCCCGACGCGTCCCGCCGGTACAGGCGCAGGGTGTTGGACTCGTCGTCGGCCACCACCGCGTAGCCCCCGCCGGCGTCCACCGCCGCCGAGGCGTCGCTGGAGCCGGTGAAGTAGCGGGTGTCGGCGGGGGACCGCACCGCCGAGGACGCCGCGTAGTGCAGCTTCGTCGTGGCGGTCTTGCCGCCCGCGCCGGTGACCTGGATCGTCAGGTCGGTGTAGCCGGTGGCACGCGCCTGGACGGCTATCTCACGACTGCCGCCGGTGCCCGTGACGGTGACATCTCCCGTACCGGCGACCGAGGCGCGGGAACTGGCCGAGGCGCGGACCGTCAGCGTCGCCGCGTCGGTGGCCTGCTGCGCCACCCGCACCGTGACCGTCGGGTCTCCCGTCGCGCCCACCGCACCCGACACATAGGCGGTGGACAGGCTGATGGTGGGGGTGGCGGGGGCCGCCGCGGCGGCCGGGAGGGCGGCGGGTACGGAGAGACCGGCGACGAGCGCCAGCGTGACACCGCGACAGACCGCCAGGTGGCGGCGGCGGTCGGAGGACGCGGTACGGGACGCGGTACGGGACAACACCACGGTGAGGACCCTTCGTTGACGGCTCACCCGATCCGCGGACGAGCACACGGTCAACAGGATGGAGCAGCTGTTGATCATTCTGGGCGGGGTCGCGGTGTCCGGCCGGTGAACGGTGGGTCAAGGGAGGGCTTGTAGGAAAATCCGCCCGGCGAGGTCCGCCGGGCCCGGGGGCCGTGCACCGGCGTGTCACCGGCCGGCCGGGGCCGTGGTCGATAACGTCGGAGTCTCTCCCGACCGCTCCCCTGGGGGTACCGCACGTGGCGGATCTTGTCTTCGTCGTGGTCACTGTCGCCGTGTTCGCCCTGCTCCATCTGATCGCGAAGGGAGTGGGCCGGCTGTGAGCACCGACAACATCGTCGGGCTGTCGGCCGCGGCGCTGCTCGTCGTGTACCTCGTCCTCTGCCTGATGTTCCCCGAGCGCTTCTGACCGCGCCCGTACACCCCGAACGGTGGAAAGCCCTCGATGAACGACACCCTCGCGGGGTGGCTCCAGATCCTCGCCCTGGTGGCGGCGCTCGCGCTGTCCTTCCGGCCGCTGGGCGACTACATGGCGTACGTCCTCACCTCGCCCCGCCACTCGGCGCCGGAGCGCGTGCTGTACCGCCTCGGAGGGGTCGACGCCGACGCCGGTCAGCCCTGGTCCGCGTTCCTGCGCAGTGTGCTCGCCTTCGCGCTCGTCTCCGTGCTCTTCCTCTACGGCTTCCTCCGGCTCCAGAACCACTTCGTGCTGGGGCTCGGCACCCCGGCCATGGACACCGACCAGTCCTTCAACACGGCCGTGTCGTTCGTGACCAACACCAACTGGCAGTCCTACTCGGGGGAGTCGGCCCTCGGCCATCTCGTGCAGATGTCGGGTCTCGCCGTCCAGAACTTCGTCTCCGCCGCCGTCGGGATCGCCGTCGTGGCCGCCCTCATCCGAGGCTTCACCCGGCAACGGACCGACCAGGTGGGCAACTTCTGGGTGGACGTCACCAGGATCGTGCTGCGCGTCCTGCTGCCCCTCTGTGTCGTCTTCGCGATCGTGCTGGTGGCGGCCGGGGTGGTCCAGAACCTCCACGGCCTCCAGTCGGTCACCACCGTCGCGGGCGGCGAGCAGAGCATCACGGGCGGCCCGGTCGCCTCCCAGGAGGTCATCAAGGAACTGGGCACCAACGGCGGCGGTTTCTACAACGCCAACTCCGCCCACCCCTTCGAGAACCCCAACGGATTCACCAACTGGCTCCAGATCTATCTGCTGATGGTGATCGCCGTCTGCCTGCCCCGCACCTTCGGCACGATGGTCGGCGACCGCAGGCAGGGGTACGCGATCGTCGCCGTCATGGCGCTGATCTGGGCCGCCTCCGTGGCGATCGTGACGATCAACGAGCTGTACAAGGTCAGCAGTACGGCGGGTCACGCGGCCGGCGGCATGATGGAGGGCAAGGAGCAGCGGTTCGGCGTCTGGGCCTCCGCCCTGTTCGCCGCGTCCACCACCCTGACGTCCACCGGTGCGGTGAACTCCTTCCTCGACTCGTACACCCCGCTCGGCGGCGGAATGACGATCTTCAACATGATGCTCGGGGAGATCGCCCCCGGCGGTACGGGCTCCGGCCTCTACGGCATCCTGGTCCTGGCGATCGTCGGTGTGTTCGTGGCGGGCCTGATGGTGGGCCGCACGCCCGAGTACCTGGGCAAGAAGCTGCGCGGACAGCAGATGAAGTTCGCCTCGCTGTACATCCTCACGACCCCGGCGGTCGTCCTGGCCGGGGCGGGCGTCGCGATGTCGCTGCCGGGGGAGCGGGCCGCGATGCTCAACTCCGGGCCGCACGGCTTCTCCGAGGTGTTGTACGCCTTCACCTCGGCGGCCAACAACAACGGATCGGCCTTCGCCGGGCTGTCGGTCAACACGGTCTGGTACAACACCGCGCTGGGCCTGGCGATGGCCGTCGGCCGCTATCTGCCGATCGTGTTCGTGCTGGCCCTCGCCGGATCCCTCGCCCAGCAGCAGGCGGTCCCCGCCAACGCGGGCACGCTGCCCACGCACCGGCCGCTCTTCGTCGGCCTGCTGATCGGCGTGATCCTCATCGTCGTCGGCCTCACCTACTTCCCCGCGCTCGCGCTGGGTCCGCTCGCGGAAGGGCTGCACTGATGGCCACGACCTCGGCCCCGCCTCCGGGCCCTCCCGCGCGGGACACCTCCCGGGTCTCGGGTGGTCTGCTCGACCCGCGACAACTGGTGGCGTCCTTCCCGGAGGCGCTGCGCAAACTCGATCCGCGGGTGATGTTCCGTAACCCCGTCATGTTCGTCGTCGAGGTGGGCGCGGTCCTGACGACGTACTCGGCGATCAAGGATCCCAGTGTCTTCGCCTGGGTGATCACCGTCTGGCTCTGGCTGACCAGCGTCTTCGCCAACCTGTCCGAGGCGGTGGCCGAGTGGCGCGGCAAGGCACAGGCCGAGACGCTGCGCCGTACGAGAACGGACACCATCGCCCGCCGCCTCACGCACGGGTGGCGGCCGGGCGGCGCCGACCGGGACGAAGGCGAAGAGGAGGTGGCCGCCGACCGGTTGCGGGTGGGCGACTTCGTGGTGGTCGAGGCGGGGCAGGCCATCCCCGGGGACGGCGATGTGGTCGAGGGGGTCGCCAGCGTGGACGAGTCGGCGATCACCGGGGAGTCGGCTCCGGTCATCCGCGAGTCGGGCGGCGACCGGTCGGGGGTCACCGGCGGGACGAAGGTGCTGTCGGACCGGGTGGTCGTACGGATCACCTCGAAGCCGGGCGAGACCTTCATCGACCGGATGATCGCCCTGGTCGAGGGCGCCGCCCGGCAGAAGACACCGAACGAGATCGCCCTCAACATCCTGCTGGCCTCCCTGACGGTCATCTTCCTCGTCGCCGTGACCACCCTCCAGCCCTTCGCGATCTTCGCGCACGCGGAGCAGACCATCGTCATCCTGGTGGCCCTGACGGTCGCGCTGATCCCGACGACCATCGGCGCCCTGCTCTCGGCGATCGGCATCGCGGGCATGGACCGGCTGGTGCAACGCAACGTGCTGGCCATGTCGGGCCGCGCGGTCGAGGCGGCCGGGGACGTCAACACGCTGCTGCTGGACAAGACCGGCACCATCACCCTCGGCAACCGGCAGGCCGCCGAGTTCCTGCCCGCCGAGGGTGTCGGGGCGGAGGAACTGGCCGACGCCGCCCAGCTGTCGTCGCTCGTGGACGAGACCCCCGAGGGCCGCTCGATCGTCGTCCTGGCCAAGCAGCTGTACGCGCTGCGCGCCCGCGGCGAGGGGGAGTTGGCGGGCGCCTCCTTCGTCCCGTTCACCGCGCAGACCCGGATGAGCGGTGTCGACCTCGAAGGCCCGGACGGCGGGCACGCGTTGCGCAAGGGCGCGGCGGCCGCCGTGATGCGCTGGGTGCGGGAGAACGGCGGCGACACGATGGGCGGGGTCGGCACACTCGTGGACGGCATCTCCGCCGGCGGGGGAACGCCCCTCGTCGTCGCCGAGTCGACCCGCCAGGGGGACACCCGTACCGCCCGGGTCCTCGGGGTGATCCACCTCAAGGACGTCGTCAAGGAGGGCATGCGGGAGCGGTTCGCCGAGCTGCGGCTGATGGGGATCAAGACGGTCATGATCACGGGTGACAACCCGCTGACCGCACGGGCCATCGCGGACGAGGCGGGTGTCGACGACTTCCTCGCGGAGGCCACCCCCGAGGACAAGATCGCGCTGATCCGCCGCGAGCAGTCGGGCGGCAAGCTCGTGGCCATGGCGGGGGACGGCACGAACGACGCCCCGGCGCTGGCGCAGGCGGACGTGGGGGTGGCCATGAACACCGGGACCTCGGCCGCCAAGGAGGCCGGGAACATGGTGGACCTGGACTCCAACCCCACCAAGCTCATCGAGATCGTGGAGATCGGCAAGCAGCTGCTCATCACGCGCGGCGCGCTCACGACCTTCTCCATCGCCAACGACGTCGCGAAGTACTTCGCGATCATCCCGGCCATGTTCGCCGCCGTCATCCCCGGGCTGGACCAGCTCAACGTCATGCGCCTGCACAGCCCGACGTCGGCGATCTCCGCCGCGGTCATCTTCAACGCGCTGATCATCGTGGCGATGATCCCGCTGGCCCTGCGCGGCGTCCGCTACCGGCCGTCGTCCGCGTCGGCGCTCCTGGCCCGCAACATCCTGCTGTACGGGCTGGGCGGCCTGGTCCTCCCGTTCGCGGGGATCAAAGTAATCGACCTGATCGTCCAGTTCATCCCCGGCCTGCGCTGACCCCCAGGAGAATGCCCGTCATGCCCTCCTCCCTCTCCTCCGTCGTCCGGCAGCATCTGGCGGCGCTGCGGATGCTGCTGGTGTTCAGTGTGATCACCGGTGTCGCGTACCCGCTGGCCCTCACCGGGATCGCCCAGGGACTCTTCGCCCACCAGGCCAACGGCTCACTGATCAAGGACGGCGGGCGGACCGTCGGCTCCAGCCTGATCGGCCAGAACTTCACCTTGCCCCTCCGCGAGGGCGAGACCACCGGCCGTCCCGACCCCCGGTGGTTCCAGCCGCGCCCGCCGGCGGCCGGCACCGCCGGGTACGACCCGACCGCCACCGGCGCCTCCAACCTGGGCCCCAACGACGCGGGGCTGGTGTCCACCATCCGGCAGCGCAGGGCCGCGGTGGCCGCGTTCGACGGGGTGCGGCCGGAGACCGTGCCCGCCGACGCGCTGACGTCCTCGGGCTCGGGCATCGACCCGGACATCTCGAAGGCGTACGCCCACCAGCAGGTGGCCAGGGTCGCCAGGGCCCGCGGGCTGAGCCCGGCCCTCGTACGGGAGACGGTCTCGCACCACGTCAAGAGCCGGAACGTGGGCTTCCTGGGCCAGCAGGCGGTCAACGTCGTGGAACTGAACCATGAACTCGCGGCCTTGAGCTGACGGCGGGCCGCGGCGACGAGCGGGGGGAGGGGGCCCGGACCGGGCCCCCTCCCCCTTCTGCTCTACCCCCTCCGGCTCAGGTCAGCGTCACCTTCTTGTGCGGTGACGTACTCGACAGGAAGCTGCCGTTGCCCGCGTAGACGGCGGTCACGGTCGCCGTGCCCTTCTTCTTCGGCATGGTGACGGAGAAGCTCAGCACGCCCTTCTTGGCGGCGGACAGGCTGACCTTCTTGGTGGTCGTGGTGCCGCCGACCTTGGCCGTGACGGTGATCGTGCCGGTCGGGTACGCGCCCGCGCTGTGCCCGCCGACCGTGACCTTGACGGTCTGCGACTTCCCCCGCGCCAGCTTGGTCTTGGAGAGGCTGAGCGCCGTGGTCGTCTTCGCCTTCAGGACCGTGAGCTTCTGCGAGGCGACCCCGCTCGGAGCCACGAAGTCGGTTCCGTCGTAGGAGACGGAGACCGTGTGCGCGCCGACGGACAGGGTGGCGGGCAGCTTGAACGTACCCGTTCCCGAGGCCCCGACCTTCGCCTTCAGACCGGACCCCGTGCCGTACGTGACGGTCACCGTGCCCTCCTTGGCACCGGCCACCGCGAAGACCCCGGAGACCGCGTGCCCGTAGCGGGTGGAGTTCGCCACCAGCGACATGGCGAGGGAACTCTGACCCTTCGTCAGGATCAGCCCCACCGGGTCGGACACCGACACGTCCGCCGACGCGGAGCCCGCGAACGAGGCGGTGAAGGTGTGCGTCCCCGCCTTGAAGCCCGACGGGATCCGCAGGGACGCCGTCCCGCCGCTGACCGGGGCCGAGCCCAGGACGGTGGCGCCGTCCCGGAAGGTGACCACCGCGCCGTCGGTGCCCGCCCCGGTGACCGTCGCCTTGAGCGTGACCGTCTCGTTGATCCGGGGCGCGGCGGGGGAGAGGGCGAGCGCCGTCGTGGTGGTCGCGAGGACCTCGACGGACGCCGTACGGGTGTACCCGGACCCCGCCCCGACCGCGCTGGCCTGCGCGCTGCCGTAGGCCTGGTCCGCGGGGACGGTGGCCTGGAACGAGACCGTACCGTCGCTGCCGGCGACCGCGCTGCCGAGCGCGGCCGAGCCGAGCGTGAACGCCACGCTCTCCCCGGCGCGGTAGCCGGACCCGCCGAGGGTGACGGCGGCTCCCGGCTCCGGCTTGGAGTCGCCGACCGTCAGCGGCCCCGGCCGGGAGAGCGCCTCGTACTCCGCGCAGGGGTCGCCCTGGACGCCCACCGGCGGTGCGGCGGTCGCCGTACCGGTCACCCCGTCGTCCTCGCGCACCGTGAGGGTGCCGAAGTCCTGCACGCCGAGGACCGCGTACGTGGAGTTGGACACCCCGAGCTTGAAGGCGGTGGTGGGGGTTGTTCCCGCCACGGTGTCACCGGCCGCCGGGATGTCGGTCACCTGGCAGGTCGTGCCCGGCGCGAAGGTGACCTTCTGCATCGCGAGCCCGACCTTGCCGGTCGCGGAACCCACCACGGTGAGGTACGCGGAGACCGGGGTCGTGCTCGGCCGCGACAGGTACACCGCCGCCGTGGACACCCCGGGCCCGTTGCCCTCCTCGGTCCTGGTCGACGCGACGTTGACCGTCGGCCGCGCCTGGACCTTCGGCGTCCCCAGCGCCTTGCTGTTGAAGCCCAGGTCGGAGAGGTACACCCCGCCGCCAGGTACGCCGTCGGCGCCGACGGCCCCGGTGAAGGTGACCTTGGTGAGGTGGGTGAGGTCCAGCCCGGCGGCGGCCAGGGTGGCGGTGGGGACCCGTACCTGCTGGAGCACGATCTTGCCCAGCGTCGTCGAGCCGCTCGCCGGCATCCTGGTGACGCCCCACGGGTTGAGGGCCGACACCGGACTGCTCCATGTGTGTCCCGACGCGTCGGCCACACTCAGTGTCATGTCCGTGCCGGTGGTGACACTCTCGTCCGGCGACATGCCGACGCTCAGCTCGTCGTAGCGAGAGGCGTTCTGCCCGTTGGCCGCGAGCGTCACCCCGAGGGCTCCGGTCGCCGCCGTCCACGTCAGGTGCGTCATCACGTTCAGCGGCACGTTCGGGGCGAACGACGCCGGTGTCCAGTGCGGGAGTTGCTGGTTGGTGAGCGTGCTCCCCGGGTTGGTGCAGAGCGGGTACGGCTGCGGAACGGTACGCCCGGACTTGTTGGCGCAGACCGTCGCCGTGGCCGTCGACGTGGTGCCGATGAGCGGGCTGGTCGTCTTGAACGAGGCGAGGTCCCGCCGTGCCGAGGCCGGCTGCTGCGCGATCGTACGGACGTCGGCGAAGGCGGCCACCGACGGCGGCACCAGCTCGGAGCCGTCGAACAGGCCCCGGAACTGGGTCCGGCCGCCGAGGGTCGCCTCGAAGAAGCCGGCGATGTAGGCGGCGCCCACCTGGTACTGCTGCGCCGCCGTGAGCCGGATGTTCTTGCCCGAGGCCAGCGCGGCGGCGCTGGTCCCGCAGACGGCGTCCGCGGTGCTCGACCAGTCGTCGGAGCCGCCCGGGGAGGGCGGAGTCCACTGGGAGTTGAAGAAGTTGTGGTCGGCGCCCATGACCCAGACGTTGGAGCGCAGGACGTCGTCGTCCGGGAACGCGTCCCGCGAGTCCGCGTAGAAGTGCTGACCCTGCTGGTCGGAGACGTCTCCGTCGCAGTACGGCAGCATCGTGGTGGTGACCACGTCCGGCAGGGTCGTACGGGTGAAGTCGACCGGGGCCAGGGGGAGTACGGACGTGAGGTGCCACGGCTGCGGCAGCCCCGCGTTGAGGGCGGCGGCGGACACGACGCCCTCGCCGCCCCGCGAGTGGCCCATCAGGCCGATCGAGCCGAAGTCCATGGTGCCGACGAGCTGCTGCGCCGTCACCGTACCGCCGGGGTAGGTGGCGTCGCCCGAGTCGAGGGCCTGGGCCAGGGTGACGTCCTGGTCGGTCGCCGCGTCGTGGTACGCGACCGGCTCACCCGCGTTGGCCTTCTTCAGCATGGCCAGGGTGTCGAGGACCAACTGGCCCCGGCTGTTGGCCCCGTTGTCCGGGGCGAGCTGGTTGTCGTTGGCGTTGATGGCGTTGGCCGAGATCGAGACGACGGTGACGCCGTCCGCCGCCAGTGCCTCGGCGGCCGCGTCGTACCCCGCGTAGCTGAGGATCGGTGCCGTACCGACCGGACAGGGCCAGCCGCTGGCGCCCCGCAGGGTCGTGGTGTTGTAACAGGAGCTGTGCCGGCCGTGCAGGAAGATCGCGACCGGGTGGGCCTTGCCGTCGGTCGGCAGGTAGATACGGCCCTCGAACTCGCCCCGGATCCCGCCGATGTTGGTGAGCGGGATCGACTGCGCGCCGAAGTTGTAGTCGGCGATCGTGTAGGAGCCCTGGCCGATGGTCGTGGGATCGTCGGACGTCGTCCCCGATCCGCCGACGCCTTCGGCGACCACGCCGGTCCCCGGGCTGTCCTCGGCGTCGGCCTCGGCCTTCGCCTCGGTCAGCTTCCTGGCCTTGGCCTGGGCGCCCGCCGAGAGCAGGCTCGTCGGTCCGGCGGCGGTGCTGTCGCCGCCGGCGGACCAGCGCCAGTCGACCTTCCCGGCGGTGGCGACCGACGGGTCGGACGTCGTCACCGTCAGGGTGCGCCCGTCGCGGGACTCCTTGGCCGGGCCGAGATCCGTACCGTCGGCGACCAGTTCGGGCAGGTCGCTCCTGACGGGCAGGGCCGTGTCCAGCTTCAGCGACACGACGTAACCGCCGGCGGCCCGGGTCACGGTCCATCCGTCACCCGAACGAACCACCGACGCGTCGGGGCCTGTTGACGGGCCTGTGGACGCGGCGGCCGGGAGTGCCCCGGTCATCGAGAGAACGCTCAGGGCCAGCAGGCCCGCTGTTGCTCCGGCAAGCGGACGCAGCCACGTCCGCATGGGTCTTGATATGTCCACCTGTGCCTGACCTCACTTCGGTGTGCGCGGGCGACTGCCGCCCGTGCGGGATGAGTCCGACGACGCGGCTGCCGCGAGTGATCGACAGCCGGACGAACGTTCACATCTCAACTACCTCTGTGGGGTGAGGAAACCCAGATGTTCCTTGTTTTTGACCGTGACGTCATGTAAAGCAGGCGGAAAGGTGAGGTGTGGGGATATGTCAACCCACGCCTCTGACCTGCTACTTCGTGAAACGTGTTACATGAACCGAAAACGGGTCGCGGCCCCCGGAACGGCCGTTGGCATGTGCCGGTGGCGTGTCACTCCTCCCGTTCGAACTCCGCCTGCGCGCGCATTTTGTCCTGGTCGACCTGCGCCGCCGTGTACAGATCCTCGACGAAGCGCCGCGTGTCCTCGGGGTCGGATTCCTTCTCGCCCGTCATGTCCTGGAGGCGGGAGGTCCAGTCGTCGATCGGATTGCTCATCGTGAGCCCCTTCCCTGCCACTGCACGGCATCGCCCTCGGGGCCGCGCTCGACATCGCATACATCCGGTAGGCGGGTGAGTGCGAAGAGTGGCGAAAACGCACGCTCGCCCACCGTGGCCCCGGGGGTCCGGTATTCACCATTTTAGAACGGTTGACGCTCGGAGCCGACATTCTTCGCATATTCGCCTCATCGCTTATTGTTCTTGTAAGGCCCACAGTGTCCGTTCGGGCACGCGCGTGGTGTCCGGCGGCGCCGGTGGGCCGCCCACCAGGGGCGGAGGTGAGCGTGCATGGCCGGTCAGACGTCCTTCTTCCTCTCCCGTACGGGCCCCGGCCTCGCGCTGGACTCCGTACTGGAGCGGGCGGTCCGTGACACGGGCGCGTACGCGGGCGGTGTGTGGCTCCTGTCCCCGCCCGACCGGAAGATCCTGCGGCTCGTGGTCACGACCGGGGTGCCGCAGACCGTGACAAGGCCGTGGGAGCGGGTCTCCGTGGCCGCTTCCGTCCCGGTCGCCGACGCCACCCGTGAACGCCGGCTGGTGTGGCTCAGCCCCGACGGCGCGCTGTCCCGCCACTACCCACGGACGGGACTGATCCTGCCGTACTCGTTCGCCATGGTCGCCGCTCCGATCACGAGCGGCGGTACGGCCTGGGGCGCCCTGGTCCTGCTCTGGCCCGGCACCCACCCTTCCGAACTCAGCGAGGCCGAACAGGACGCCGCCGAGACGGCCTGCGCGGACCTGGCGGCGGTGTGCCGCCGCGCCGCCGCCCGGGGCCGCTCCACCCTGATCGGCCCCGAGCCGCGCGTGCTGTCCCCCCGCCCCTCGGAGCCGCCGGGACCCGCGCAGGCCCTCGCCGCAGTCGACTTCGCCGCGCGCCTTCCCGAGGGGGCCTGCTCCCTGGACCTGGACGGACGGATCGTCTTCATCAGCCCACGGGCCGGCGAACTCGTCGGCCGGGACCCGGCGGACCTGGTCGGCTTCCTTCCCGCCGAGAAACTGTCGTGGCTCAACGACCCGGTGTTCGAGGACCGTTACCGGTCGGCGGTGCTCAGCCAGCAGCCCATGACCTTCACCGCCCTGCGCCCGCCCGACACCTGGCTGACCTTCCGCCTCCACCCCGACCCCTCCGGCATCAGCGTGGTGATCACCCCGGCCCCCTCCGGCGAACCCGAGGGCGCCCGGCAGCCGCGGCACACCGAGACACCCGCGCCGGTCAGACCCGGCGCCCTCTACCACCTGATGCACCTGGCCGCCTCACTCACCGAGGCCGTCGGAGTGGATGACGTCGTGGAGCTGATCGCCGACCAGATCGTGAGCGCCTTCGACGCCGAGGCGGTGGCCTTGGCGACGCTCCAGGAAGGCCGGCTGCGGATCATCGGCTCGCACGGCTTCGGCCCCGACCTCCTGGAGCGTTTCGACGCCATGCACGTCTCCGGCCTCAGCCCGGGATCGCTCGTCGCCCGCACCGGGACCGCCAGCTTCTTCGCCACCCGCGACGAGCTGGCCGAGGCGTTCCCCGAAGTGATCTCGCGGACGACGAAGGGCGCCTGGGCGTTCCTGCCCCTCATCGCGTCGGGCCGTACCGTGGGCGTCTGCCTGCTCGCGTACGACAAGCCGCACCCCTTCCCCCACGAGGAGCGCGCGGCCCTCACCTCGCTGGCGGGACTCATCGCCCAGGCGCTCGACCGCGGCCGGCTGTACGACGCCAAGCACCAGCTCGCCCAGGGACTCCAGGAGGGCCTGCTCCCGCAGAGACTCCCCGGCGTCACCGGCCTGGACGTGACAGGGCGCTATCTGCCCGCCACGTACGGCATGGACATCGGAGGTGACTTCTACGACCTCATCCGGCTGGACGACACCACCGTGGCGGCGGTGATCGGTGACGTCGAGGGCCACAACGTCTCGGCGGCGGCGCTGATGGGACAGGTCCGTACCGCCGTCCACGCCTACGCGACCGCCGGCGCGGCCCCCGGTGAAGTCCTCGCCAGGACCAACCGCCTGCTCACCGACCTCGCCCCCGACCTGTCCACGAGCTGCCTCTACGTCCAGGTGGACCTGGCGGCCCACCGGGCCCGGCTGGTCACGGCGGGCCATCCGCCGCCGCTGCTGTACGCCCCTGACGGGCACGCCGAGACGATCCCCCTGCCGGCCGGGGTCCTGCTGGGCGTGGACTCCGCTGCCACGTACGAGACCGTGGACGTCGCGCTGCCGCCGGGCAGCCTGCTGATGATGTACACCGACGGTCTGGTCGAGTGCCCGGGAGTCGACATGGACGAGGCCGTCAGGGACGTCGCCCGGCGCCTGGCCCGCAGCGAGTACCGGTCCTTGGACGCCCTCGCGGACAACCTGCTGCTCCCGGGGCCGTGCGGCCCGATCCGCAACGACGACATCGCCCTGCTCCTGCTGCGATCGGCGGCCGACCCCGGGCGGCCGTAGGGCGTGTCCGTCGGATGCTCTCAGGGAGTGCCGCCTTCGTCCCGTCCCTCCCCCTGGGCACGCAGACCGCCCGCCGTCGCGCGTCCCTCCTCGATCCGCAGGTTGAGCCGGGTCTCCTCGCTGTCCAGCGTCTCCTGCACCCGGCGCAGCACGGTGTCGTCGATGCGGCCCGCGTCCCGGAGGGTGACCAGCCGGGCGCGTTTCACCCCGATCAGCTCCTGGCGCAGGCGCAGTTCGGTGTGGTGCGCCGGTGGTTCTGTCCCGCGCAGGCTCTCCGCGTACGATTCCAGCTCCTCGGCGAGGTGCCGCTCGACCTCGGGCGGCGCACCGCACCCTTCCGCCCGCTCGCGCAGCGCCGCCAGCGCGCCGGCGGTCATCTCCTGGCGCGCCAGCAGTTCCTCGCCGGCCTCGGTGGGGTCCGGGGACAGCCGTGACCACCGGATCACGGCAGGCAGGGTCTGCCCCTGGAGCAGCAGGGTCGCCACGATGACCACGGCCGTCACGAAGACGATCACGTTCCGGTCCGCCAGCCTCGTCCCGTCGGCCGCCAGGGTCGGTACGGCGAGCGCGGCCGCCAGGGACACCCCGCCCCGTACCCCGCCCCAGGCGACCGGCATGCGCTGCCGGGCGCCGATCCGGCGGGCCCGCTGCTGCGGGCGCCGGTCCACTGCCCGGATCAGGTACGGCGTGGTGTGCAGGTACACCAGCCGGGTGAGGATCACCGCTCCCGTGACCGCCGCCGCGAGGGCGACCACATCGCCCTGGCCGAGCGTGGGAAGCGACCCGATCACGTCGGGCAGTTGCAGGCCGACCAGCACGAACAGCGACCCGTTGAGGAGGAACGTGGTGACCTGCCAGAACGCGAAGCTCTGGACGCGGGTGCTCGCGGGCATCAGCAGGGGACTCGCCCTGCTGACGATCAGCCCGCACACCACCACGGCCAGTACGCCCGACACGTCGGCCAGCTCCGCCGGGACGTAGACGGCGAACGGCGTGAGGACACTGATCCCGCTCTCGATCGTGCTGTCGTGGGTCCTGCGCCGGGCGGCCAGCACGAGCAGCGCGACCGCCGCGCCGATCGCCGCCCCGCCCACGTACGACAGGACGAACCGCAGGATCGCCCCGCCCCACTGGAAGGAGTGCTCGCCGGTGGCGATCTCCACGGCCACCGCGAAGACGGCCAGCGCCGTACCGTCGTTGACCAGGCTCTCGGCCCGCATGGTGGTGAGCGTCCTGCGTGGCATGCCACGAGCCACGCTCGCGACCGCCGTCGCGTCCGTGGGCGCCAGTACGGCGCCCAGGACGAACGCCAGCGGCCAGGCCATGCCGAAGCCGTGCGCGGTGGCCGCCACGGTCACCGCGGTGGTCAGCACCAGTCCCACCGCGAGCAGGACGATGACCCGCAGGTTGGCCAGGATCTGGTGGAGCGAGATCTTCAGGGACTCCGCGTACAGCAGCGGCGGCAGGAAGATCAGCAGGATGAGGTCCGACGACAGGTGCACGTGGCGGAACTCGGGGATGAGCCCGACCAGTACGCCGCCCAGGAGCAGGGCCACCGGCTCACTGACGTGCAGGCGGCGGGACACCCAGGTCAGCAGCAGAACGGTCGTCACCAGGACGAGGGCGATCTCCAGTCCCGCCATCGAGCGGTCTCCCGTTCTGCGCCACAGCTGTCGTGAGTCGATTTGTCCCGATACCGTATCGCGATGAGTTCCGGCCGCCGCGACGGTCACTACGGACAGCGGACATCGGTCGCGCGCCATCGACGCCACGAGGAGGCGGTCATGCCCCGTATCACTCCCAGTCTCTGGTTCGACACCCAGGGCGAGGAAGCTGCCGAGTTCTACGTCTCGGTCTTTCCGAACTCGAAGATCAAGAACATCTCCTACTACGGCGAGGCCGGTCCGGGTGAGGCGGGCACGGTGCTGACCGTCGAGTTCGTGCTCGACGGTCAGGAGTACCTCGCGATCAACGGCGGTCCCCAGTTCACCTTCGACGAGGCGGTCTCCTTCGCGATCGACTGCGCCGACCAGGCGGAGATCGACTACTACTGGGACAAGCTCTCCGACGGCGGCGAGGAAGGCCCCTGCGGCTGGCTCAAGGACCGGTACGGCCTGTCGTGGCAGGTGGTCCCGGCGGCGATGGCTGAGCTGATGAACGACCCGGACCAGTCGCGCGCGCAACGGGCCATGAAGGCGATGTTCGGCATGAAGAAGCTCGACATCGCCGCGCTGTACGCGGCCGCCGACGAGGACTGAGCGGGCGCACGGCACGGCGGGGCCGGGCAGAGGGCGCCGGGCAGGGCAGGCGTACCGGGAAAGGAGATCGCGTACCGGGAACGGCTCCAAGGGTTGACAGTGGTCAGTCATGAAGACACTCTCGCGGGAGAGCGCTCTCCGTGGTCATTTCCGACCACGGAGCGATGAGTCCTGAGTCACCGACAGCCGCCCCGCACGCGCCGTCGCCGACCGTGCCCCGGCGTTGTGGTGGAGAGGCATCACAACCCGTGGAGACCCGCATGCGCCTCCTGTCCTCGTTACTGCGAACCGTCCGGCGCCGCAGACCGCTGATCGCGGTGGCCGTCGCGATGAGCCTCGCGATGGGCGGTGCCGCCGCCACCTCGGCCGGCACCGCCCAAGCGGCCGACACCCTGCTGTCGCAGGGCAAGGCCGTCACCACCTCCTCGACCGAGAACGCCGGAACCCCCGCCTCCGCGGCGGTCGACGGGGACGCGGGGACCCGCTGGTCCAGCGCCGCCGCCGACCCGCAGTGGCTCCGGGTCGACCTCGGCGCCACCGCCACCATCAGCTCCGTCGTCCTCAACTGGGAGACGGCGTACGCCACGTCGTTCAAGATCCAGGTCTCGGGCGACGACCAGAACTGGACCGACATCCACTCAACGACCACCGGCCCCGGCGGCAACCAGACGATCGCCGTCAACGGATCCGGGCGTTATGTGCGGGTGTACGGCACCGCCCGCGCCACCGGCTACGGCTACTCCCTCTGGGAGTTCCAGGTGTACGGCACAGCGGGCGGCGGTGGCGGGGGCCCCACCCCCACCGGCACGCCCATCTCCGCCTACAAGCAGGTGTCCGCGTCGACCTGGGAGGGCGCCAACGCGCCCGCGGCGGCCCTCGACGGGCGGACCGACACCCGGTGGTCGAGCCAGTTCGCCGACAACCAGTGGTTGCAGGTGGACCTCGGCGGAACGGCCACGATCACCGGGGTCGAGCTGAACTGGGAATCCGCGTTCGCCTCCAGCTATCGCGTCGAGCTGTCCGACGACGGCACGAACTGGACCACGGTCCACACCACCACCACGGGGAAGGGCGGCGTCGAGCGCCCTGCCGTCACCGGTAAGGCCCGGTACGTACGGCTGTTCGCCACGACGCGCGCCACCGGCTACGGCGTCTCGCTCTGGGAGTTCCAGGTCTTCGGGTCCGTCGACAGCTCCGCCGCCACCGCGCCGCTGCTGTCCCCGCCCACCAAGGCCCCCGGCACCCTCAACCAGTTCGCGCTCTCCGCGCCGGCCGACCGGGCCATGATCACGAGCACCCGCAGGCCCGCCTTCTCCTGGGCGGCCGTCGCCGGGGCCGCCCGCTACGAGGTGTGGCTCAACGTCAGCCGTACCGACTACGACTTCACCGCGTCGGGCAACCTCCTCGACCTGTACACCAAGGTCGCCGAGCCCACCGGCACCACGTACGCGCCCTCCTGGGACATCACCGACCGGTGGACCTACAAGTGGTACGTCGTCGCGGTGAGCGGCTCCGGGGCGAAGACCACCTCCAACATCCGTACCTTCAGCGTCTACAAGCCCGACATCGAGACCGTCAGTGACGGGGTCGGCCTCGTCAACGGCGCGCGGGATCTCAACAAGAACGGGACACTCGAACCGTACGAGGACTGGCGCCAGCCGGTCGAGACCCGGGTCAGCGATCTCCTCGGCAGGATGACGCCGGAGGAGAAGGCGTACCAGATGTTCTACAACGTCCAGTCGTTCCCGCGCTCCGGCTGGCACTTCGGCCCCGCGCAACCGGGCGACCTGCACGACATCCTGCTCTCCACGGCCGCCACCCGGCTCGGCATCCCGCCGGTCTCCGCCGGCGACACCACCGCCGGCTACCAGACCACGTACCCGCTCCAGAGCACGCTGGGCGCGAGCAAGGACTACCCGCTCGACTACCAACTCGGCGACATGCAGCGCAAGGAGCAGCTGGAGGTCGGCGCGCGCGGCACCCTCTCACCGCTCGCGGAGGTCGGCACCAAGGTGCTCTACCCCCGCATCCAGGAGGGCGGCGGCGAGAACGCCGACGCCGTCGGCGCGCAGCTGCGGGCGCTGGTGGCCGGACTCCAGGGCGGGCCCGAGCTGAACCCCGCCTCCGTCCTCGCGACCGTCAAGCACTGGCCCGGTGAAGGGGCCGGCGGCGAGGCGGGCATCGTCTACGACGGGGTCACCATCAAGTACCACATGATCCCGTTCCGGGCGGCGATGGAGGCCGGGGCCGTCAACATCATGCCCGGCTACGCGGGCAGTTCGTTCCTCGACCCGGGTGGTCCCGGCGCGGGCGACAGCGCCAAGATCCTCGCGTACCTGCGCCAGAACCTCGGTTACACGGGCCTCATCACCACCGACTGGCTGCCGTCCGGCGCCTGGGTGAACGCGGCCAACGCCGGGTCCGACGTGATGGGCGGGGCCGACCCGGGCGCGGCCGGCTTCACCATGGCGGGCTTCCAGCAGCAGGTCCCGATCGCGCGGATCAACGACGCGGTGACCCGGATCCTGCGGCTCAAGTTCCAACTGGGCGTCTTCGACCGGCCGTACGGCGATCCGGTCAACGGCCCCTACCGTTTCCACCAGCCGAGCTACGTGGCTCTCGCCAACAAGGCGGCGCGCGAGTCCAACACCCTGCTCAAGAACAACGGCGTCCTGCCGGTCAGGCTCAACCGGGGCGACAACATCGTCGTCGCGGGCGCCCGGGCCACGGACGGCGCCGCGTGCTGCATCTGGTCCAGCTACTTCCACCCCAACTACGGTTCGCAGACCACCCTGGAGGCGATCAGGGCGAGAGCCGCGACCGCCGGGGTCAACGTCTACCAGGACAGCGGTCCCGCGCCGAAGCTGGCGGTCGTGGCCGTGGGGGAGCCGTCGTACACCCACGCCACCTCGTGGCCGAACACCCAGCCCCATCTGCCGGCCGATCAACTCGCCCTGATCCAGAACTTCAAGAATCAGGGGATCCCGGTGGTCGTGGTGCTCACTCTGCCGCGGCCGATCGTGATCAGCGAGTGGAACGGGCTCGCGGACGCCATCGTGGTCACCTACCGGGGCGGCGAGGAAGTGGGACCGGCCACGGCCTCCCTGCTCTTCGGCGACTACACCCCGCGCGGGAAGCTTCCGTGGCAGATGCCGAGGAGCCTGGACCAGGTCCTCAAGCCCGGCGGCGGTGACGTCCAGGCGGACGCCAACGAGAAGTGGGACCTGCCGTACGACCTCGGCGCGACCGACGCCGAACGGGCGGACATCCGCGCGAAGATCGACGCGGGCCAGCCGGTGCCGCCCACGTACGGGAATCCGCTCTATCAGTACGGGGCGGGGCTGACGGGCTGGAACTAGCGCGCCGCTCCTCGCGGACAGGGCTCAGGCCTCAGGGCTGCCCTGGGGTGTGTCCGTGATCCCGGCCGGGTCGGCTGCCAGGGTCGGCTCGGCCGGGATCCAGCGGTGCGATCCGGTGTCGTATTCATAGGCGGGGCGGCCCCGGAGACCGCTCGTACGGAACGGCTTCCCGTGGTCGTCGATGCGTACGGTCCCGGAGCGCGCCCCGCTGCTCCACTCCAGCTCCAGGTACCACGCGCAGTCGCAGGTGACCGCACGGCCGGTGGCCAGCAGGATCTCGGGATCCGTGGCCGACACCCGGTAGGGGAAGGAGACGGCGGGGATCGGTTCGCCCGCGTCGTTGCCCGCCTTGGAGCGGGCGAGGGGGCGGGACGCGTCGAGGTCGATGTCGAACAGGCGGGGGGTGAGGGAGCCGCCGCAACCGGGGCTCATGTGGTACGTGCGGTACGGCAGCGGTGTCCGCTTCGCCGCGATCCGGACGTGCAGGGCCTGGAGGACCACCGCCGTGTCGCTCTTGCCCTGCACAGTGACGCGCACGCTGCTCTCCCCGGCGTCCACCGCGCCGACCGACCGGGCCCAGGGCTCGGCGTCGGCCTCGGTGGGGGGCGGGGGGACGGCGGAGGGGGCGCGGTTGACGAGGAAGGCGTGGCCGCAACCGCCTTCCCAGACGTAGCGGTTGGTGCTCCAGGTGAAGGGGGTGCCGCTGTCGTTGCCTCCACCGGTGTTTCCGCTTCCGCCGCCGCCCTTGGTGCCCGACGACGGACCGGACGGCTTCTTGCCGGCCGTGGTCCCCGGGCGGGGGTTCTTCGTCTGCTTCGGATCACCCGAACGGGGGGCTCCGGTGGGAGCCGTGGCCGTACCTGAGATGCGGGGGCCCGGGGACGAGGAGGTACCGGACGTGACGCCGCCGCCCGGCGACGGCGTAGTGCCGGTGGTGGAGCCGCCGGCCGGCCGATCGGCGGCGCGCGGCCGGTCGGCCGTGGACAGGGGCGAGCGGTCGAAGGCCACGAGGAGGACAAGCGCGAGGACGGCCGCGGCGACGGCGGCGGAGCAGCCGGTACGGCGCAGGAGCCGGCGGCGGGCGGGAGGGGGCGGGTCGGGCGGGGGAGGACCGACGGTGAGGGGCTCGCTGGTGTCGGCCGATCCGCCCTCCACCTCCACTTCCCCCTCCATCTCCTTGTCGGCGCCCGCCCCCGCCCCCGCCCCGGCCCCCGCGGCCACTCCGGCCCCGGCCTCCTGACGTTTCCGGCGCTCGATGTCGGCCCGTACCCACAGGCGGTGAAGGGCGATCAGGTCGTCGGCCTCGCAGCCGCACAGCCGCGCCAGCCGTTCGATCGGCGCGAACTCCACCGGCACCGTGCTCCCCGAGCAGTACCGGTGCAGCGTCGAGCCGCTCACCCCCACCCGGCGCGCCAGCGCACCGTAACTACGGCCCGATCCCTCCCGGATCTCACGCAGTCGTCGCGCGAACGCGTCGGTCTCCGCGTCCTTCGGCGTGCTCACAGCGTGCCCACTCCCCCCGGCCGTCACAGGACGGCGTTCCATCCCTACTGAAGAGACCCACGTCAAAGGGGGTGGAACGGTTCCAGCGTTCCACCGACGGCTCAGATGCTTGCGGCCTACGTCACGAGCCGTCGAAGCTGGTGATCGTTCAGCAGACGACGAACACGGGGGAAGTACTTCCATGATCACCAACATGTTCCGCGCCGCCGCTCTGACCACAGCGGCCGTGGGGATGACCGTCGCCACGATCACCGCGGCCACCGCCGCTCCCGTCACACCCGCCTTCCTCTCGGCCTCCCAGCTGCCGGCCGCGAGCACGCCGTGGATCGCCGGGCCCGTGCAGTCCGGGGCGGCCGACGACTTCTGCGTCGAGGGCGTCGCACCGGACGCGAACAGCAAACACCGCGAGTTCAGGACCGACCTGGACACCGGCGCCCGGCAGACGATCACGGTCGCCGCCAGCGAGACCAAGGCGAAGGCCCTGGCGGCGAAGCTGCGCACCGCGATCGAGGGCTGCGTCGACCGCCTCAAGGCGGAGTACCCGACCCTGGAGGGCGAGGCTTTCCACCACGGCCGGATCGCCGTGGAGGAGGGCGCCGACCTCTACAGCATCGACACCGCCGACCCCGGGGTGGGCTCGACCGACATCGCGCTGTACGCGGTCGGCCGCGACGGCAAGGCGGTCACGGTGATCGGCTGGAGCCAGCTGGGCGACCTCGACGGAGCACCCCTGAACGGCTTCCGCACGACCACCCGCACGGCGGTGGCCAAGCTCTACTGAGCCACCCGCCACCACACATCACAGACTGTCCGTCAGGATCCCCATCGGCTCCTGACGGGCACATCGGGGGAGCGAGCGGGCTCCGGACCGGACCACTCCGGCCCGGAGTCCGCTTACCGCCACCGCGCCCCGCGCCCTACGGGAACGGGAGGGTGCGGGCGAAGAGGGTGACCAGGATCAGGACCGCGGGGAAGCAGGCGAGGAACATGGCGAACGTGTAGCCCATGATGTCGCGGGCCTTGAGGCCCAGGATCGTGAGCGTGGGGAGCATCCAGAACGGTTGCAGGAGGTTGGCGCTCGCCTCGCCGAGGTCGTACACCACGACCACCCAACCCTGGTTCACGTGGAGTTGGTTCGCCGCGTCCAGGACGTACGGTGCCTCGATCACCCACTTGCTGCCGCCGCTCGGGACGAAGATGCCCAGGACACAGCTGTAGACCGCGGTGAGGGCCGGGTAGAAGAACTCGTTCGACACCGACACCAGCCAGCCCGCGATCGTTTTGCTCAGGCCGGTGAAGGCGATCATCCCGAAGATGCCGCCGTACAGGGGGAATTGGAGCAGCACACCGGAGGCGGCGGGGGCGCCCTCGCGGAAGGCCTGGGCCAGCCGGACCGGGCGCCAGTGGAGGATGAGGGCCAGCAGGATCAGGATCAGGTTGATGGTGTTCAGGTCGAGCGCGGCGAGGGCGTCGCCCTCCGCGTCGGCGAAGTGCCGTACGAGATACCAGGCGCCGAGCGCGAACAGCAGGACCGCGAAGACCGGGCTGTACTCGATCCACTCCCCGGGACGCCCCCGCCGCGTCTCGGGCCGCTTCCCCGCGACGCTCGGCCCCAGTTCGATGCCCAACTGGTCGGCGGTCTTCGCGCGGTCGGGGGACGGGGAGAGGAACCAGGCCGTCGTCACGGCGATGACGAAGATGACCGCCGTGGCCACGACGCCCTGCCACAGGAAGATCGTCTCGGTGAGCGGGATGAGCCCGCTGCCGCGCCCCTCCGCGATGACCTTCTGCACCGCGGGCGGGCTCGACGCGTCGCTCGCCACCTGGAGCGCGGCCGACCCGGAGAGGCCCTGCGCCCAGACCGTACCGAGGCCCAGGAAGGCCATCGCGCCGAGCGCCCGGTAGTCGACCCCGCTGACCCTGCGGGCGATCTCCTTGGCGAGGATCGCCGTGAAGATGAGGCTGAACGCCCAGTTGAGGTACGAGGTCACCATGGCGACGGCGGCGGTGAAGGCGATGGCACCGCGCGGGGTACGGGGCAGCCGCGCGATCCTCGCTATCAGCCGGCTCACCGGCGGGGAGACCGCGACCGCGTAACCCGCGATGATGATCATGGCCATCTGGAGCGTGAACGTGATCAGGGACCAGAAGCCCTGGCCCCACGCGTCCACCAGGCCGTACCCGGTGGTGTCCGCCGGATCGGACGGACTGCCGAACAGCCCTTCCCCGGAGGCGAGTCCGAGCGCGAGGACCGCGAACGTACCCACCAGGACGAAGCCCAGCGCGTCGGGCAGCCACTTCTCGGTGAAGGCGGTGAAACGCAGGGCCAGCCGCGCGAGCCAGTTGTCTCCGGCCGGAGACGACGGTTCGGACGGCGTGGGGAGCGCCGGCTTCGGGTCCGGCTCCTGCGGGGGCGCCGTGGGCATGGGGGGTCTCCTGTCGGCCGGTGGGGGGAAGCGGCTGTGGGGAGGATGGTGGAGGGGGCGCCGCCCGGAGTCAATGGCGCCACCCGTCTCCCACCCGTCCCGGCGGCCCCACGGGCGTGTGGTCCAGACCTCTTGACCGAAGGTCTGGACCAAATTACCGTTCGGCGGAACACCGGAACCCCCACGGACGTCTCCAGGCCCCCACAGGCCGGGAGTTGGCCGGGTCCCCCCCCACAGACCGTCATGAACGGCCGGCCCGCTCAGGTGCCGCCTGTCATGGCCAGAAGGGACTACCGCATGATCGGTCGGACCATACGCATCCTCGGCGCCGGACTCGCGCTCGCCTCGCTCGGCTTCCTCGCCCAGCCGCCCGCCACCGCCGCGCCGAGCGCCCCGCAGGCCGAGACCTGCGCCGTCAAGTCGAAGCCCGCGGGCAAGGTTCTCCAGGGGTACTGGGAGAACTGGGACGGCGCCGCGAACGGCGTCCACCCCCCGCTCGGCTGGATCCCGATCACCGACAGCCGCATCGCCGCCCACGGCTACAACGTGGTCAACGCGGCCTTCCCCGTGATCCGTTCGGATGGCACCGTCCTGTGGGAGGACGGGATGGACGCGACGGTCAAGGTCGCGACCCCGTCCGAGATGTGCCAGGCCAAGCAGAACGGCCTGACGCTCCTGATGTCGATCGGCGGGGCCGCCGCCGGCATCGACCTCAACTCCACCGCCGTGGCGGACCGCTTCGTCGCGACCGTCGTGCCGATCCTCAAGAAGTACAACTTCGACGGCATCGACATCGACATCGAGACCGGGCTGGTCGGCAGCGGCACCATCACCAAGCCGTCCACCTCGCAGGCCAACCTGATCCGCATCATCGACGGCGTCCTGGCCCAGATGCCTTCCAACTTCGGCCTGACGATGGCCCCCGAGACGGCCTACGTCACCGGCGGCTCCATCACGTACGGCTCGATCTGGGGCGCGTACCTGCCCATCATCAAGAAGTACGCGGACAACGGCCGCCTCTGGTGGCTGAACATGCAGTACTACAACGGCAGCATGTACGGGTGCGCGGGCGACTCGTACTCCGCCGGCACCGTCGCGGGCTTCACCGCCCAGACCGACTGCCTGAACAAGGGACTGGTCGTCCAGGGCACCACGATCAAGGTCCCGTACGACAAGCAGGTCCCGGGACTCCCCGCCCAAACGGGCGCGGGCGGCGGCTACATGGCGCCGAACCTGGTCACGCAGGCCTGGAACAAGTACGCCAACGGGCTCAAGGGCCTGATGACCTGGTCCATCAACTGGGACGGTTCAAAGAACTGGACGTTCGGCAACAACGTCAAGGCCCTGCAAGGCCGTTGAGCCGGTAGGGAACGAACGGAGGGCCGGGAGGCCGCACTTGCCGTGCGGGCTCCCGGCCCTCTTGCGTTCAGCGTGGACGGACCGTCAGCCGAGCGTTGCCAGCGCCTGGTTGAAGGTCGCCGACGGGCGCATGACCGCCGCCGCCTTGACCGGGTCCGGGCGGTAGTAGCCGCCGATGTCGGCCGGCTTGCCCTGGACGGCGATCAGTTCCTCGACGATCGTCGTCTCCTGCTCGGACAGCGTCTTGGCGAGAGCGGCGAACGCCTCCGCCAGCTGGACGTCGTCCGTCTGCTGGGCGAGCTCCTGGGCCCAGTAGAGAGCCAGGTAGAAGTGGCTGCCGCGGTTGTCGATGCCACCCACCCGGCGGCTGGGCGACTTGTCCTTGTCCAGGAACGTGCCCGTCGCGCGGTCGAGCGTGTCGGCGAGCACCTGGGCGCGCGCGTTGCCCGTCGTCTGCGCCAAGTGCTCGAAGCTGACGGCGAGGGCGAGGAACTCACCCAGGCTGTCCCACCGCAGGTAGTTCTCCTTGATGAGCTGCTGGACGTGCTTGGGCGCGGAACCGCCGGCGCCCGTCTCGAACAGGCCGCCCCCGTTGATCAGCGGCACGACGGAGAGCATCTTCGCGCTCGTGCCCAGCTCCAGGATCGGGAACAGGTCGGTCAGGTAGTCACGCAGCACGTTGCCGGTGACCGAGATCGTGTCCTCGCCGCGGCGGATCCGCTCCAGGGAGAACGCGATCGCGTCGACCGGCGACTTGATCTCGATCTGGAGCCCCTCCGTGTTGTGCTCGGGCAGGTACGCCTTGACCTTCTCGATGAGGTTCGCGTCGTGAGCGCGGGTCTCGTCCAGCCAGAAAACGGCCGGGACACCGGTCGCGCGGGCGCGCGAGACGGCGAGCTTGACCCAGTCCCGGACCGGTACGTCCTTGGTCTGGCACATGCGCCACACGTCGCCCGCGCTCACCGCGTGCTGGAGGACGACCTCGCCCGCCGTGTCGACCACGCGCACCGTGCCGGTGGCGGGGATCTCGAAGGTCTTGTCGTGGCTGCCGTACTCCTCCGCCGCCTGCGCCATCAGGCCGACGTTGGACACGGAGCCCATCGTCGCCGGGTCGAAGGCGCCGTGCGCGCGGCAGTCGTCCAGGACGACCTGGTAGATCCCCGAGTAGCTGCTGTCGGGGATCACCGCGAGGGTGTCGGCCTCCTGGCCGTCGGGGCCCCACATGTGCCCCGAGGTGCGGATCATGGCCGGCATGGAGGCGTCCACGATGACATCGCTCGGCACGTGCAGATTGGTGATGCCGCGGTCCGAGTCGACCATCGCGAGCGCGGGGCCGTCGGCCAGCTCGGCGTCGAAGGATGCCTTGATCGCCGCGCCGTCGGGCAGCGTATCCAGACCGCCCAGGATGCCGCCCAGCCCGTCGTTGGGGCTCAGGCCGGCCGCCGCCAGCGTCTCGCCGTACTCCGCGAACGTCTTCGGGAAGAACGCCCGTACGACATGGCCGAAGATGATCGGGTCGGAGACCTTCATCATCGTGGCCTTGAGGTGCACCGAGAACAGCACGCCCTCGGCCTTGGCGCGCGCCACCTGCGCGGTGAAGAACTCACGCAGCGCCGCCACGCGCATCACCGAGGCGTCCACGATCTCCCCGGCCAGCACGGGCACCGACTCCCGCAGGACCGTCGTCGTACCGTCGTCGCCGGCCAGCTCGATCCGCAGCGAGCCCGCCTCGGCGATCACCGCGGACTTCTCGCCGCTACGGAAGTCGTCGGCGTCCATCGTGGCGACGTTCGTCTTGGACCGAGGGTCCCAGGCGCCCATCGAGTGCGGGTGGGCCTTCGCGTAGTTCTTCACCGAGGCCGGGGCGCGGCGGTCGGAGTTGCCCTCGCGCAGGACCGGGTTGACGGCGCTGCCCTTGACCTTGTCGTACCGCGCGCGGACGTCCCGGTCCTCGTCGGTCTTCGGGTCGTCGGGGTAGTCCGGCAGCGCGTAGCCCTGCCCCTGGAGCTCGGCGATCGCCGCCTTGAGCTGCGGGATGGACGCCGAGATGTTCGGCAGCTTGATGATGTTCGCCTCGGGCGTCTTGGCGAGCTTGCCCAGCTCCGCCAGCGCGTCCTCGATGCGCTGGCCCTCCTCCAGGCGCTCGGGGAAACCGGCGATGATGCGCCCGGAGAGGGAGATGTCGCGGCTCTCCACGGTGACCCCGGCCGTCGCGGCATAGGCCTCGACCACGGGCAAGAAGGAATACGTCGCCTGGGCCGGCGCCTCGTCGGTGTGTGTATAGATGATGGTCGAGTCAGTCACCCGGTGCTCCGCTCCACGTCTGCAACATTGCTTGATATCAAGATATCCCGTGGACGCCCACCTCTGGCCAGGGCCCCGCCCGGTCCGTGCGCCGGGACGGCACCGGCCTCCCTCGGGCGGACTCAACGCCACACCGAAGCGTGCATATAGTTGGTTCCAGGACAAATGGGTCCGCCGGCTGCCCTCCGGCCGTCCGAGCCGCCCCGCCGATGCCCGCCGATACCCGTCCGTCAGCGCCGTCGCCTGAGTGCTGTCCCGCCAATGCCGCTGAGGAAGGGCAGGTCACATGGAGCGCCGCAGCGCCCGATCCACGCAGGACCGAGACGCGACCCTCCGGGCGCTGGGCGCGGACCTGCGGGCAGCGCTCCCGAGGACGCTGGCGGCGAACCGGATGGGCGGATTCCTGCGGGACCTGAGGTCCGACATGATCTTCCTGGACGAGGGCGCCCTCGCGGTCTTCGACCTCCCGCCCGACGGGTTCGACGGCCGGCCGGAGACCCTGTTCGCGCTCATGGTGCCCGAGGACGCGGCCGCCCTGCGCGCGATGGTCTCCCGGGTACGGTACGAGCCCGGCGCCTACGGCACGTACTTCCGCATCCGGTGCTCCGACGGCACCATCCGCTGGGCACACACCCAGGGCGTCATCGAACGGGACGCCTCGGGGGCCCCGCTGCGGGCCATCGGCGTCGTCCGGGACGCGAGCGCCGAACTCCAGCACGTCGCCCAGCAGGCCATTCTGGAGCCCCAGCGCCGCCACCAGAGCGACGTGGTCCAGGCGACCACCGCCGCCCTGTCCCGGGCCCTGACCGTGGAGGACGTCCTGGCGGCGCTCACCAGCCGCGAGATCCTCGACCCGGTGGGCGCCCAGGCGATCTCCCTCACCGTCCTCGACCAGGACCGGCTGCGCCGTATCGCCGTCGCCAGCCTGCCCATGACGATGCGGGAGGAGATGGAGTTCTCCCGGATCGACGCCGACCTGCCCGTCGCGGAGGCGTTCCGTACCCACCGCCCCGTGTTCATCACCAGGCAGAGCGTCGAGGCCGAATACCCGCAGCTGTGGCCGCACGTCAAGGACACCCCGCTCACCGCGGGCGCCGTCCTCCCCCTGATCGCGCAGGCCAGGGCGAGCGGCGTGCTGTCGATCATGTACGAGGGCAAGACCTCCTTCACCCCCGAGGAACGCACCCTCCTGATCGCCCTCGCGGCCACCATCGCCCAGTCCGTGCAGCGGGCCGCGCTGTACGACGAGGAGCACGCCATGGCGGTCGGCCTCCAGCAGTCGATGCTGCCGGCGGCCATCCCGAGCATGCCGGGCCTGCGGGTCGCCGTGCGCTACCAGCCCGCGCGCACCGGCCACCAGATCGGCGGTGACTGGTACGACGTCGTCCCCCTCCCGGGCGGGCGGGTCGGCCTGGTGGTGGGTGACGTCCAAGGACACGACATCCAGGCGTCCGCCGTCATGGGCCAGCTGCGCACGGCCTTGCGCGCGTACGCCGCCGAGGGGCATCCGCCGGCGGCCGTCATGGCCCGGGCGTCGAAGTTCCTCCAGGACCTGGACACCGACCGCCTCGCCACCTGCATCTACGTCGATCTCGACCCGGCGACCGGGCGCGCGCTGCTGGTACGGGCCGGGCACCCGGGACCCGTGATCCGCCACGCCGACGGGAGCAGCAGCAGCCCCGGGGTGGCGGGCGGCCTGCCGTTCGGGCTGCTCCAGTACAGCGACGCGCCCTATCCCACGACCGAGCTGGTCCTCGGGCCCGACGACACGCTCCTGCTGTGTACGGACGGGCTGCTCGAATTCCGGGGCGAGGACATCGATGTCGGGGAGCAGCGCATCCGGAGCGCGCTGTACGACGGCCCCGCGGACCTCGACGAACTGGCGGAGTACATCGTCCAGACGATAGAGACCCGGCAGGGGCAGGAGGACGACGTGGCTCTGCTGCTGGCCACGCCGGCCTCTGCACGGGACGACGCGGCGTAGGCCGTCCTGACGTGGCGTAGGCCGTCCTAAGGGCGCTCGTCCGGTGAGCCGAACACCCACGCGTGGGCCGCCTCCGCCGTGAAGGTGCTCTGGCCACCGGGGAACAGCAGCCCCGCGGTGCCGTACACGGGATCGGTGGCCAGGGCGGCGACGTACGGAACGGCGACGCAGCGCATGCCCGCCGCGTTCGCGGCGGCCACCCCCGGGATCGCGTCCTCCAGGACCACACACGCGGCGGGTTCGGCGCCCAGCCGGCGGGCCGCCTCCAGGAAGACGTCCGGGGCCGGCTTGCCGTGCGGGACCTCCTCGGCGGAGACCGTCGTCGTGAAGTACGGGTCCAGACCCGTGACGCCCAGCGCCACGGTGATCGCCTCGCCGGACGACCCGGACGCCACCGCCATCCGTACGCCCTCCGCGTGCAGCCGCTCCACGAACTTCCGCATCTCGGGGAACACCTCCGTGGAGGCGCGCACCAGCTCCAGGTAGAGCCGGTTCTTCTCCGCCAGCAGCCGCTCCACGGGGGCGTCGATGCCGTACTCCTCGCGCAGCGCCACCAGCGTCTCCCAGGTGCTGATCCCGATGAAACGGCTGTGGTGCTCCCAGGTGAAGCCGTCGACGCCGTGCCGGGCGAGCAGCAGCCGCCCGGCCTCGTAGTAGTTGGGTTCGCTGTCGATCAGGGTTCCGTCGAGATCGAAGATGACCGCCGGGTGGTGCGAAGTGCTCATACCCCCAGCATGCCAAGCCGTACGCCGGGTATACGGCCAGGACGCACGCCCCGCCGCGCACGCGGCGGGAAACGGGGGCACGCGCGACGGGAAATTGGTCCAGACCGCCTGCTACCGTCGCCCCGGCGAGTTTCAGTCGAAGAGGGGACATACACGTGAGCGGCAGGAGCGACGGGCGGGCCTTCATCGGGTCGTTCACCTCGGCGGGCGGCCGCGGCATCATCGCCGTGACCGTGGACCCGGAGACGGGCGCCCTCACCGAACTCGGGGCCACCGACGCCGTGGCGGACCCCTCCTTCCTCGCGGCGGCCCCCGGCGGGTCCGTGCTCTACGCGGTCTCGGAGACGGAGGAGGGCGCGGCGGCGGCTTTCACGGTCTCCGGACCCGGGGCGCCCCGGCCGCTCGGGGAGCCCGTACCCGTGTGCGGCGCGGGCCCCACCCATCTCACGCTCGCCGCCGGTCATCTCGTGACCGCGAACTACGGCTCCGGCAGCGTCACCGTGCTGCCGCTCGCCGTCGACGGCGCGCTGCTCCCGGCCAGCGGGGTGCTCCAGCACGAGGGCACGGGACCGCACCCGGACCGGCAGCGCGGACCGCACGCGCACCAGGTGGTGGCCGACCCGAGCGGCCGGTGGCTCCTCGCCGTCGACCTCGGCACCGACTCCGTCCAGGTTTCCTCCGTGGACGCCGCGTCGGGAGAGCTGGTCCCGCGCGGGGAGACGGCCCTGCGGCCGGGCTCGGGGCCGCGTCATCTCGCCTTCCACCCGGAAGGCACTCACGCGTACGTCCTGAACGAACTCGAACCGACCCTGACCGTCTGCCGCTGGGACGCGGCGGCGGGGGTCCTGGAGGCGGTCGGCGAGACGGCCGTCCTGCCGGACGGCGTGGAGACGGAGAGCTTCGCCTCCGAGGTGGTCGTGGCGCGGGACGGGCGGTTCGTCTGGACGGCCAACCGGGGGCACGACAGCATCAGCGTCCTCGCGCTCGACGAGTCGCGCGAGAAGGCCGAGCTGGTCACCACCGTGCCGTGCGGCGGCCGCTGGCCGCGCGATCTCGCGCTGGACCCGGCGGGCCGCCGCCTCTACGCCGCGAATGAGCACTCCGGCGACGTGAGCTGGTTCGACATCGACCAGGAGACGGGGATCCCCGTCCCGGCGGGGTCCTTCACGGCCCCTGCGGCCTCCTGTGTGATCTTCGGCTGACCCTCGGGGCCGGCTGAGCGCTGACCGTACGACCGCTGAGCGCGGACCGTACGCCCCCGGCCGGCCCGCGAGAGCCCCTGTGACCCCGTGAGAGCACCCGAGGAAGGGCCTGCGCCGAAGACTGACCGGCGCGGCCCTTCCGCGTCACGGGGTGTGCCTGCCGCCCCTGCGCGGCCCCGGCTTCAGTGGGTCGGTGCCCCCTGAGCCGGCTCCGCGATGCCCAGCTCCGCCGTGTACTTGGAGAGCACCAGCTTGCCGATCGCGGGATACGCCCCGAGCGGCTCGGCCGCAGCGCTGTCCGCCTCCTTGAGGGCCGTGTCGAGCAGCCCGCCGGGCAGCTCGGGACCGACCAGGTACGGCGCGAGCGCCAGCTGCGTCGCGCCGGAGCCGCGCAGCTCCTCCGCGACGGCGGCGACCGAACCCTCCACGTCGAGCGCGGCGGCCATCACCGGTACGGCGAGACGGGCGGCCAGCAGCATGCCCGTGATCCCGGCGGTCCGTACCGCCTCCTCCCCGCCCACCGTGACCAGGATGATGCCGTCGGCGGCGGTCGCCACCGTGAACAGCCTGGCGCGGTCGGCGCGGGCGAGCCCGGCCTCCGACAGCCGTACGTGCAGACCTTCGGCGAGCAGCGGGTGCGGACCGAGGACGTCCGTCGTCCGCGCCTCCGTGCCGCTGTCCGCGACAGCCCGGCGTATCCGGTCGAGCAGGTCGTTCTCGGGACCCGTCAGCAGGGGGACGACCACCGCGGCCGGACCCTCGGGCTCGGTGACCTCGCGGCCCGCGGCCTTCGCCAGCTCGTAGCGCTCGATGCGCCGCGCGGCGAGCCGGGTCAGGACGGCCTGGAGCGTGGGCTGCTCGGTCGTCTCGTCCGCGTCGTCGGCGCCGTCGAGGAAGCCGATCGCGGCGTCCAGTCCCGGCAGCTCGGAGCGGGCGATGCTGATGACTTCCTCGGCCAGGCCGCGCGCCGCGTCCGAGGGGGCGCCGGGAACGGCGAGGACCAGCGCGGGGGCACCTTCGGGCGCCGCCACGGGCTCCGGGCGGCGGTGGCGCCCCGACTGACGGGGTCGCGGCATTCGTACAGGCAGGCCGGGTGCAGGCCCAGTGGGGGTGCTCATGGCGTCGAATGCTACTGGTTTTGTGGGTGCGGCTGTTCGGGGAGGGGCCAACACCGAGGCATCTGTCCCTATTTATCCGTTAGGTATTTTTCTGCTCATCTATCCTGTTGTGTCGTGATGTACAACAGCCGCTCGTCGGGCGGCAGTCGCAGCGTGTCCGTGGCGAGCGCGGCCGCGATGTTCAACGCGCCCACCAGCGGATCGCCGGCCGCGGGGACGGTACGGGCGTGGGGCAGCCGGTCCGCCAGTTCGGCCCGCAGGGGCGCCAGCAGCGGCTCGCCCAGTTTGAACAGGCCGCCTGTAAGGGCGACTTCACACTCCCCGATCCTCGGGCAGACCGCCTCGGCCGACTCCGCGATCCCCTCCGCGGCCGCCGCGAGGATCGACCGCGCGACCGGATCGCCGGACGCGAGGCGGGCCACTTCGGGGGCGAACGAGGCGAGTACGGCGGGCCGGTCGCCGCGCGGATAGAGAAGTCCCGGCAGCTCGGGGGCGGGTCCGAAAAAATCCTCCGTCGCGGCCAGCAGCGCGGGCGAGCCGCCGCGCCGGCCGTCGTGTTCCCGCAGGGCCGCCTCCAGCCCCGCGCGGCCGATCCAGGCGCCGCCGCCGCAGTCGCCCAGCAAGTGGCCCCAGCCGTCGGCGCGGTGCCAGGCGGCCAGGTCCGTCCCCAGCGCGATCATGCCCGTGCCGGCCGCGACGACCACCCCGGGCCGCTGGCCCAGCGCGCCGGCGTACGCGGTGACGGCATCGGCGGCGAGCGCGAGCCGCCGTACCCCCAGGGACCGCTCCAGCGCGGCGGGCAGCTCCGCACGCAGCCCGTCGCCGAGCGTGGCCATCCCGGCCGCGCCGACAGCCACCGCGACCGGTTCCGGCGCCCCGGCCCGTACCAGCAACTCCTTTGCGGTGGAAAGGAGTTGACGGAGCAGCTGGCCGGCGTCGATGCCCGAAAGGCCGGTACGGAGCGGCTCGCCCGGATCCGCGAGCAGGACGCGTGCGGGGTCGTCCGTGGAACGCAGTGCGATCCGCAGCCCCGAGCCGCCCGAATCGACGCCCAGCACCCAGCTCATCCCCGCACCCGGCTCATCCCACTACCCCTGGCTCGTTGCGCGCCCGGCGCGGATCAGCACCGGGCTCACGCCGCCCTCGCGCTCTTCGGCGCCGGGCGTACGCGGCTTCCACCTTAAAGAGGGGACACCGGGTCACCCGGGAGGGGGCACCTACCGCGCGTCGCGGCCGCCCGGCCGGGCGAGCGGTCCGCAAGTGAGGCGTCTTCGCAGTCGGTTGAGGGGTCCTGGGCACGCTCCCGTGACCAGTAGAGTGATCCCGTGGCAGCACGACCTCTGAACGAAATTGTCGAGCCCGGCTGGGCGGACGCACTGGCGCCCGTCGCCGGGCGCATCGCCGAGATGGGCGACTTCCTGCGCGCGGAGATCGCCGCCGGCCGTACCTATCTGCCCGCGGGGGCGAACGTGCTGCGCGCTTTCCAGCAGCCCTTCGACGAGGTACGGGTCCTCGTCGTCGGCCAGGACCCGTACCCGACCCCGGGACATGCCATCGGCCTCAGCTTCGCCGTGGCGTCCGACGTCCGCCCGCTCCCCGGCAGCCTCCAGAACATATTCCGCGAGCTCCAGTCGGATCTCGGCCTGCCCCTCCCGTCCAACGGCGACCTGACCCCGTGGACGCGCCAGGGGGTCCTGCTGCTCAACCGCGCGCTGACCACCGCACCCCGCAAGCCCGCCGCGCACCGCGGCAAGGGCTGGGAAGAGGTCACCGAACAGGCGATCCGGGCCCTGGCCGCCCGGGGCAAGCCGCTGGTGTCCATCCTGTGGGGGCGCGACGCCCGCAACGCGCGCCCCCTCCTCGGCGACTACCCGGCGATCGAGTCGGCCCACCCCTCGCCGATGTCGGCGGACCGGGGCTTCTTCGGATCGCGCCCGTTCAGCCGGGCCAACGACCTGCTGGTCCGTCAGGGCGCCCAGCCGGTCGAGTGGCAGCTTCCCTGACGTGGTCCGCTTTCCGTTGCTTTTCTCAACGAATTCGACGGCAGCACAATTCCAGGCCGTTCCGGCCCGGTTGCCGGAACGCTGTGGACATCGACGCTGTAGTCGAATCGGTGCGCTCGGCGGTCGGTGACGCTTTTGTCAGCCGTGGAGTATTGCGGACGATCACCGACCTGGTCGGAGACGTACAGGATTTTGAAGTTCTGCATTTGGGGGCCCGAGGGGTGTGCTCCAGGTCATGCGGATCTCCGTACCGTACAAGCTGGTCAGCCGCGAACACCACCCCGCCCGCTCCGTGACCGGGTGGGCGCCGGGCGGTGACGGGGCCGTAGCCGCACGGGTGGTGTCCGAGCGTGAAAAGTGAACGGTTGGACAGCCGGAGGGCCCGGCCCGTGAGAGGCGGCTCTCAGGCCGTACGCAGTCCGGCCGCCGCTGCGACGCTGTCGCAGCCCGAGAGCCCGAGGGCGTCCCGGAGTTCGTCGGCGAGCAGGTCGAGCACCGCCCGCGCACCGGCTTCCCCGGCCACGGCCAGCCCCCACAGCAGGGGACGCCCCAGGAGTACACCGGACGCCCCGAGGGCGAGGGCCCTGAGCACGTCGGTGCCACCACGTACTCCACTGTCGAGCAGGACCTCGCACTCCCCGCCGACAGCCCGTACGACCTCGGGCAGCGCGTCGATGCTGGCAACAGCGCCGTCGAGCTGCCGGCCGCCGTGGTTGGAGACCACGACGGCGTCGACCCCCAGTTCGATCGCGCGGCGGGCGTCCTCGGGCGCCAACACGCCCTTCAGCACCAGGGGAAGGGAGGTCAGCCGGCGCAGGGCCGTCACCGACGACCAGGTCAGCGAGGGGGAGAACGCCTGGCCGGTGTGGACGGCGACGGCGGACGCGTCCGCGGACCGCCGGTGGGCCGTGGTGCCCGTCGCACCCGCCGCACCCGTCGTGATGTTGGCCGCCCGCACATGGCCGGGCAAGGTGAACCGGTTGCGTACGTCCCGGAGCCTGCGGCCCATCCAGGGCACGTCGACCGTCAGGACGATGGCCCGGCACCCGGCGTCCTCGGCCCGGCGGACCAGGTCCAGGGACTGTTCGGTGTCCCGCAGCCAGTAGAGCTGGAACCAGACCGTCCCCCCGACCTGGGTGATCGCCTCGATGGGGACGCTGCTCAGGGTGCTCACGGTGAACGGCACCCCCGCCGCCTTCGCGGCACGGGCGGTGGCGAATTCGCCGTCGGGGTGGACGAGCCGGTGGTAGGCGATCGGCGCGACCGCGACCGGCAGGTCAGCCCGACGGCCGAGCAGCGAGGCGTCCGTGGTGACCCGCGAGACGTCTCTCAGGACCCGGGACACGACACGGACGCGGTCCAGCGCGGTCCGGTTGGCGTCGAGGGTCGACTCGTCGCCGCTGCCTCCCGTCACGAAGTCCCAGACGTCGGGGGGCAGTACGGAGGCCGCCGCGCGCTCGAAGTCGCCCAGGCACAGCGCCGTCGCCGGCTCTTCGAGGCCGGGCTCCTCCATGCCGAGCCCATGGACGCCGGGATCTTTGACGCCGGACGCCGACATTCCACGGAGGAGATCACCGTGGTCCCTCCGGGACGTCACGCCGCTTCCCGGTTCTCGATGTCCGCCTCGACATGGTCGACGGAGAGTTCCGCGCGCGGATCCGTTTCCTTGGGCAAGTCCGTCATGAGCGTCCCCCCGACCGGGAAATCAACCGATTCGATGGAACAGTACGGTTCTTATCGCCGATCCGGCTACGAAGGCATTTCTGCGTTGACCGGACGGCCCGCCCCGAACGGCCGGGCAACAGAAGGGAAGAGATCATTCTCCGGCTGATTCCCCGCGACCCGGATCGGCACGGGTCCGATCGGTACCTGGATCGCGCTCGCCGTCCGCCGGCGCGGGGTGGCCGGTATGCCTTTCCGACCGCGACCACCTGGCCGCTCGTACCGCCGCACTCGGCGCCTGACAGGTCAGGCTCCCGGTGCGGCGGGCGGAACGGCGCCGTACCGGCCGTTCCGCGGCCCTGGCTCATACCCAATTCGTGTGTGGCCCAATAACGTTGACGCGAGTCGGTTTTGGGTGTCCGAAAAGGTCCCACATGTGGTGGAGCGACTCGCTACTCTGTGTATAGGTGTGTCTCTCTCCGCACAACATTATGGTCGTGGTCTCACACCAGTTCGATCGCTGCAGGTTAGGGGTATCCTTTCGCCCCTTCCCGCCTGTTCACGGTCCGCGGCGAATGATGCGGGGTCTGATCGCCCGGTGGCGGAGAGCGCACGGAAGATACGGGGGTATCTGTGAAGCTCAGCGAAAGAGACGAAGAACTCCAGCTGCTCAATCAGCTGTACGGGGGATGTGTGCGAGGCAAAGGGTCCGTCGTCCTCACGAACGGTCCCGTCGGCTGCGGGAAGACCGCCCTGCTCCAGACGTTCGCCGAGCACGTGGAGGAACGGGGAGGCCGGTTCCTCTCGGTGACCGCCTCGGCGACCGAGAAGCTCCACCTGTTCGGACTGATCGACCAACTGGGCAACGCGATGCGGACAGGCGGAACGACCGCCGACCTGTTCGCCGCCGAGGACGGGGTCACGGTGTCCGCCGACGCGGAGTCCCAAGGCGCCCCGCAGGTCCCGCTCGGGCTCCTGCAACGCATCAGCAGGGCCGTCGCTGACTCCGCCGAGGACAGGCCACTCGTCCTCGGCATCGACGACGTGCACTTCGCGGACGAACCGTCCCTCCAGTGCCTGCGCTATCTGATCCGCCGGATCGACTCCTCGGCGGTCATGATCGTGATGAACGAGAGTTCCTGCCACGAGCGGGAGTTGGCGACGCTCCACGCGGAGACGCTGCACCTGCCCTACTGCCACCGGATCAGAATCGCGCCGCTGACCGTGGCCGGCGTCACCGACCAACTCGCCGACCGCCTCGGCGCCGCTCCCGAGCGCGGGGCCGCCGAGGCGTGGGCGGACGCCAGCGGAGGCAACCCCTTGCTGCTGCACGCCCTCGTGGACGACCACCTCCTGGAGGACGACGCGGCGCGAACGGCGGTGCCGGGGGAGGCCGTACCAGGTCCCGTACTGGGGCAGTACGTGCCCGGAAGGTACGTACAGGGGGAGTCCAGGTCTGCGCTGTCCGGGCCTGAGCACTCCGGGCCGGGACACTCCGGGCCAGGACACGCCGGGCCGGGGAACTCCGAGCCGCCGGAGCCCGGGCCGCCGGAGGCCGAGCCTCGGGAGCCCGCGTCGGAGGAGCCGCCACAGATCGCGCCTGTGGCCGGTGCGTCCTTCCGGCATGCCTTCCTGCGCTGCCTGCACCGGTGCGAACTCTCGATGCTCGACGCCGCCCGCGCCGTCGCGGTCCTCGGGGAGTCGGCCTCGCCGTCGCTCGTCGGTGACTTCCTCGACGCCGACGCCACATCGGCGCGCCGTGCCCTCGCCGACCTCAATGCCGCCGGCCTGCTCTCGGGCGTGCGGTTCCGGCACGAACAGGCACCGCCCGCCGTGCTCGACGACATCCCGGCCCGGGACCTGCACGCCATGCACAACCGCGCCGCCGAACTGCTCCACGAGAGCGGGGCACCCGCGCTCGCCGTGGCCGCCCAGCTCATGGCCACGCACGGCACCGTCAAAGCCGCGTGGCGGGTCGACATCCTCCGCGAGGCCGCCCGGGACGCCATGGAATCGGGCGACATCGCCCAATCCGTCGACTTCCTCCGCCACGCGTCCGGCATCTGCGCGGACGGGGCACAGGTAGCACGTGTCACCGCCGAGCTGGCCGAAGCCCAATGGCTCATCGATCCGACCAAGGCGGCCAGGCACACGCACCAACTCGGCTATCTGGTCCGTACGGGGCTGCTCACCGGCGACGGCGCCATGGTGCCGGTCAAACAGCTCATCTGGCGGGGCGACTTCGCCGAGGCCGACGCCCTGCTGAGGACGATCGAGGCGAGCCAGGACCGGGACCGCGCCGGCCCCTCGCGCGGCCCCTTGCCGTCGGACGTCACGCTCGTCCGATTATGGCTGTCCTTCTGCTACCCCAACCTGTCCCGCGAGGCCGCGACGGCCGACATGGACGGGACGTACCACCCGCTCGTCCACCCCGCGATCGGATCCGGTCCGGTATCCGCCCTCACCTTCCTCAACCTCCTGGGAAGTCTCTCCGGCGAGGGAGAGGGCAACGCCGACGGCACATATGAGACAGATCGGCTGCTCCGGGGTACCCACGCGGGCAGCCCGATGGCCGCCAGGCTCTTCGCGCTGATCTTCCTGATCCAGACGCACCGCGTGGACGAGGCGGTCCACTGGTCGGAACGGCTCCTCCAGGAGCCGTGGATCCGCCGTGTCCCCATGCGGCGCGCGCTCATGGAGACCATCAGGACGGTGGCGGCGCTGCGCCAGGGTGACCTGGTGACGGCCGGGAGGTCCGTGCGTACGGCACTGGAGGTGGCCTCGCCGTCCGCCTGGGGTGTCATGGCCGGCCTCCCGCTGGCGCTGGCGGTCCATGTGGCCACCGAACTGGGCCAGTTCGACGTCGTACTGTCATACCTCAACCTGCCCGTCCCGCCGGTCATGTTCGACACACCCTTCGCGCTGCCCTACCTCCGGGCCTTCGGCCGCTACCACCTGGCCACGGGACGACCGCACACCGCGCTCACCAACTTCCAGCTGTGCGGGGAGCTGATGGCGAAGTGGCGGCTCGACTGGTCGGAGCTGGCGGACTGGCGTAACGACGCCGCCTCGGCGCTCATCGCCATGGGACAGCTCGGCGGGGCTCGCGCGCTCATCGAGGAGCAGCTGTCCCGCCAGAGCGAAGGACACTCCCGGGCGCGGGGCATCGCGCTGCGCCTCCTGGCGGCCACAAGCCCACTGAACGAGCGCCTGCCGCTGCTCCTGGAGGCGGTGGAGATCCTTGCGGCCTGCGGTGACCAGCCGGAACTGAGACGGGCGCAGGGCGACTTGACGTTCACCCGAACGGCCCTCCAGCGGCCGGGCACGGCGGCCGGGAGGGAGGCGTTCGCCGTATTGTCGCGGGCGTTACCGGGCTACGAGGAGGGCCGGCCGGGACCTCGCGGCCACGCGTGGCCCCACCGCGACACGCGAGGCGAACACGGGCTCGCCGAGGAGAGCGGTTCCGACCCCTTACTGGCGGAGCTGACCGACGCCGAACGAAGGGTCGGGGCGCTCGCCGCCTTGGGCTGCACCAATCGGGAGATCGCCGGCAAACTCTTCATCACCGTGAGCACGGTGGAGCAGCATCTCACCAAAATCTACCGCAAGTTAAAGGTCAGCAGCCGGTCCGACCTCCCGCAGCGGCTCGTGCTATTCGCGGACATCAGATGTACCCCGGACGGACGTCGAAAAACAAAAGATACTGACACCACGCCCAGGTGAATAGGGCACTGTCCAAGTGAGAGAAACGGCCCGTTGGACGGCGTTGTCGGTGCCACGGCGTTCATGTGATCCTGACGTGGAAATCACATCCGTCAATGAGTTGATGTCGCATGGGGGAAATCCATGACAGGACGGAGCCTCGACGGCTCTGCGCGTTCGGCGCCGAAAGGCCAGGACTCCTTTCTGTCGGACTGCCTCGCGGCCGAGGAACGTGAGTTCGCGGGGAACCGCGAAGTCTTTGACAGCACCGGACTGCGCCAGGGCGGATCCGTTCACACCGGCCCGCCGGACACCGCCGCGAAGATCCTCGGCCGCTCCTGGAGCGCGCCGGTGGTCGTCGGGCCGCTCACCGGTCTCGTACGCCCCGACGCCGAGCCTGCGGTGGTACGGGCCGCCGGGGCGGCCGGCCTGCCCGTCGTCGTGAGCGCCTTCACCGCACGGACCTTCGCGGACCTGGCCTCCGCCGCCGGTGGCCCGCTGTGGCTGCGGACCCACACCTTCCAGGACCGCGCCCTGGCGCGGGGCCTTGTCGACCACGCCACCGAGGCCGGGTTCGGCGCCGTGATCCTCGCGGTCGGCCCCGGCGAGGACGTCCGGCTCGCGCCGGGCGCCGCACCGGCCAACCTCGCGCACGACGGTCCTGCTCCGTCCTCCCCCCGGGCCGTCGTGCGCGGGGGAGGCCCGGTGGGCACCCCGCCGGCCACCGCCACCGACTGGTCCGACATCGCGTGGCTGCGCTCGGTCTCCTCCCTTCCCCTGCTGGTCGCGGGGGTACGGACCGCCGAGGACGCCGAGCGGGCGCTCGAAGCGGGCGCCGACGGGATCGTCACGGAGGCCCTGGACACACTGCCGCGGATCGTGTCGGCGGTGGCCGGCCGCGGTCCCGTCCTGCTGACCGGAGGTGTACGGAGCGGCGCCGACGTCCTGGTGGCGCTGGCCTCCGGCGCCGACGCCGTGATGGTCGACCACCCGCTTCTGGACGGCCTGCTGACCGACGGACCGCTGACCGCGAGCGTCGCACAGGCCGGGGACAGGGGGGCCGGGAACATCCTGGACGGCCTCGTCCACGGCCTCCGCAAGGCAATGGAGTTCACCGGTACCGGTTCACCGGCGGACGCCGCGCCCGGACTGATCCGCACAAGCCACCGGCCCGCGCGGGTGACACCGGCCCGGGCGGCGCAGGTGTTGCGCAAGAGCGACCTGCACGCCAGCGTCTCCGACCCCGTCCTGGACACCATGACCTTCCTCAACGAGGTCACCCACCGCTACTCCGACGCGATCTCCTTCGCACCCGGCCGCCCGTACGACGGCTTCTTCGACACCGAGCAGATCGTCACCCACATCCGCCGCTACCTGAACCACCTGGCGGAGCAGGGCCGTTCGGCCCAGGAGATCCGTACGGCCATGTACCAATACGGCCCCACCGCCGGCCAGATCCGCGGCATCATCGCCGACTCGCTGCGCGCCGACGAGAACATCGACGTCGCACCCGAGTCCATCGTGGTCACCGTCGGCGCCCAGGAAGCCATGCTGCTGGTGCTGCGCGCCCTCATCACGGGCCCGGACGACGTGCTCCTGGCAGCCAGCCCCTGCTACGTGGGAATCACCGGTGCGGCCAGGCTGCTGGACATCGCCGTGACCGCCGTTGAGGAGCGGGAGGACGGGCTGTCCTGCGACGACCTCGAAGCGGTCATCCGGCAGGAGCGGGCGCGCGGTCGCCGCCCGCGTGCCTTCTACGTGGTGCCCGACCACTCGAACCCGTCCGGCACCACGATGAGTTCGGAGACCCGCGCCGATCTGCTGGAGCTGGCCGAACGCCACGGGATCCTCATCCTGGAGGACAGCCCGTACCGGCTGGTGAGCCCCGGCACACCGCTGCCGACCCTCAAGTCCCTGGATCGCGCGCGTACCGTCGTCCATCTCGGCTCGTTCGCCAAGACGGTCTTCCCCGGTGCCCGCGTCGGCTTCGCCGTCGCCGACCAGCGTGTCGTGGACAGCTCCGGCAGGACCAGCCTCCTCGCGGACGAACTCGCCAAGATCAAGAGCATGGTGACGGTCAACACGTCGTCGCTGAGCCAGGCCGCGGTGGCGGGCACCCTCCTGGCGGCGGGCGGACGGATCTCCGAGGTGAACACCGAGGCTGCCGCGTACTACGGCACCGCCTTGCGGGACACCATCAGGAGCCTGGAGAAACACCTGCCGGCCGACCGCCGGGCGGCCCTCGGCGTCCGGTGGAACGAACCCACCGGCGGCTTCTTCCTCACCGTGCACGTCCCGTTCCGTGTCGACAACGCGGCGCTGACCCGGTCCGCGCAGGAATACGGCGTCATCTGGACGCCCATGTCGTACTTCTACCCGCAGGGCGGCGGCCACCACGGGCTCCGGCTGTCCATCAGCTATCTGACACCCGCGGAGATCGAGGAGGGCACCGCGCGGCTCGCGCGCTTCATCGAGGCGGAGAGCGCGGCGTGCTGAGGAGCGGGCGCCCTGAGGAGCGGGGTACTGCGAAGCGGTGTACGGACACGCGGCATTCCGGGAAGCGGCGTCCGGGGAAACCGAAGACCTGACAGCCGGGACCGTCAAGAAAGCCGGTGGAGGAACGCCATGACACGGGCCGCGGAAAGCCCCAGGGTGCGGTACGAGAAGAAGGACCACGTCGCGTACGTCACCCTCGACCGCCCCCACGTCCTCAACGCGATGGACACCCGGACCCACGACGAACTCGCCCTTGTCTGGGACGACTTCGAGGCGGACGACACTCTCCGCGTCGCGGTGCTCACGGGCGCCGGGGACCGCTCGTTCTCCGTCGGCCAGGATCTCAAGGAGCGCGCCACGCTCAACCGCGAGGGAGCGCCTCCGACGACCTTCGGCAGCCGGGGCCAGCCGGGCTGGCCCCGGCTCACCGACCGTTTCACGCTGTCCAAGCCGGTGGTGGCACGGGTCAACGGCTTCGCCCTAGGGGGCGGGTTCGAACTGGCCCTGGCCTGCGACATCGTCATCGCCTCCGAGGACGCGGTCTTCGCCCTGCCGGAGGCGCGCCTCGGGCTCGTCCCGGGGGCGGGGGGTGTGTTCCGGCTCGTCCGGCAGATGCCCCAGAAGGTCGCCCTCGGCCATCTGCTCACCGGCCGCCGACTGAGCGCCGCGACGGCCCTGCACTTCGGCCTCGTCAACGAGGTGGTCGCCCGCGAACAGCTGGACAACTGCGTCGAGGAGTGGACGAGCGACCTGGTCCGGAGCGCGCCCCTCTCCGTGAGGGCCATCAAGGAAGCCGCTCTCACCTCCGTCGACCTCCCGCTCGCCGAGGCGTTCACCACCCGGTACACATGGGAGGAACGCCGCAGGCACAGCAACGACGCGGTCGAAGGGCCACGGGCGTTCGCGGAGAAGCGGGACCCCATCTGGTCCGGCAACTGAACAACGGCGGCAGAACGAAACACCGCAGACCACCGGGCCGGGTGTTTCCGGGTGTCCAAGTGTCCGAATCCGTCACTTGGACAGTTCCCCGACGAATCAATTCGACGGTGTCGCGGACGCGATACGCGGCTCTTTTGCCGACCCCGGAAATCCCGGCAGAGCACGTCAGTTTGTCCAGCCTTGTGTGCCATCGTTCTCGCGACTACCTTGAGCGAGTCCAGGCAGGCCCCAATTGAATTGGAGTAGTCATGGCAAACCCGTTCGACAATGAAGACGGTTCATTCTTCGTGCTGGTGAACGACGAGAACCAGCATTCCCTCTGGCCGGCCTTCGCCGAAATCCCCGACGGCTGGCGTGTGGTGTTCGGCGAGAGCTCCCGGAAGGACTGCGTCGACTACGTCGAGGAGAACTGGACGGACCTGCGTCCGCAGAGCCTCGTGGACGCCATGAACAAGGACGCCGCCAACAAGGACGCCGCGAACAAGCAGGACGTCGAGTCCGCGCAAGCCGCCCGTTGATGGCGCGGAACAAGAGGAGATTCCTGTGTCCATGATCGGCGGCTCCGGGCCGGTGACATTCGGCGGAGTGGGGCCGGATTCGTCCGGAGCCCGACAACGCGTCAAACCCGGTACGGCCGGACGCATCCTGCCCTACACCCGGCCGTACCGGTCCAGCATCGGTCTGCTCCTGCTCATCACGACCCTGAACGCCGCCATCACCGTGGCGCCCCCCGTGATGTTCAAGTACCTCATCGACGACGGCATCGTGAAACGCGACACGTCTCTCGTGATGTGGCTCGCGATGGGGATCGGCGCGCTCGCGGTGGTCGGACTGGTCGTGGGATGGGCGGAGACCTGGTATTCGGCCCGCGTCAGCGAGGGCCTCATCTACGAGCTGCGCACCGAAGTCTTCGACCACGTACAGCGCCAGCCGCTCGCGTTCTTCACCAGGGCCCAGACCGGCGCCCTGGTCAGCCGGCTCAACACGGACGTCGTAGGCGCCCAGCGCGCGCTGACCACCCTGCTGTCGACCGTCGTCTCCGCCGGGCTGACCCTGGTCTTCGTCCTGGTGACGATGTTCCTGCTGTCCTGGAAGATCACTCTGATCGGCCTGGTGATCGTCCCGCTGTTCATCCTCCCCGGAAAGATCATCGGACGCAGGCTGCAACACCTCATGCGGTCCCACATGCAGGTCAACGCCGAGATGGGCTCGTTGATGAACGAGCGGTTCAACGTGACGGGGGCTCTGCTGGCCAAGCTCTACGGTCGCCCCGACACCGAGGCCGGCCTCTACGCGGAACAGGCGGGCCGGGGCCGCGACCTCGGCATCCGGACCGCCGTCCACGGCAAGATGCTCTTCCTGTCGATGATGCTCCTGGGATCACTGGCCACGGCCGCGGTCTACGGCGTCGGTGGCAAGCTCGTCATCGAGGGGTCGTTCTACATCGGCACCCTGGTGGCACTCGCGACGCTGCTCACCCGCCTGATGACCCCGATCACCCAACTCTCCAACGCCCAGGCCGACGTGATGACCGCCCTGGTCAGCTTCGACCGGCTGTTCGAGGTCCTCGACCTGAAGCCGCTCATCGCGGAGAAGCAGGGAGCCCGCGCCCTGCCCGCCTTCGGCGCCGGCACCGGCAGCGCCCCGGACATCGAGTTCGACAACGTGTCCTTCCGCTATCCCCGTGCCCGGGAGGTCTCTCTCGCCTCGCTCGAATCGATCGCCCTGCCCTCCGCGGAACGCGTGGACGACTCCTGGACCCTGCGAAACCTCAGCTTCACCGTGCCGGCCGGCAAGCTCACCGCGCTGGTCGGACCCTCTGGCGCGGGCAAGACCACCATCACGCACCTGGTACCGCGGTTGTACGACCCGGTCGAGGGAACGGTCCGTATCGGAGGCCAGGACCTGCGCGATCTCACCCTGGCCTCCCTGCACGACACCGTCGGCATGGTCACCCAGGACGCACACATGTTCCACCTGACCATCCGTCAGAATTTGCTGTACGCACGCCCCGACGCCACCGAGCCCATGCTCGTCGAGGCGTGCCGGGCGGCACAGATCTGGGACCTGATCGAGTCGCTGCCCGACGGATTCGACACCGTCGTCGGCGACCGCGGCTACCGCCTCTCCGGCGGCGAGAAGCAACGTATGGCAATGGCCCGGCTGCTGCTCAAGGCCCCGCCCGTCGTCGTCCTGGACGAGGCCACCGCGCACCTCGACTCGGAATCGGAGGCCGCTCTGCAACGGGCCCTGAAGACCGCGCTCATCGGCCGGACCTCCCTGGTCATCGCGCACCGGCTCTCCACGATCCGCGACGCCGACCAGATCCTCGTCATCGACAAGGGCCGGGTCCAGGAGCAGGGAACCCACGAGGAACTGCTCGAACTCGGCGGCCTCTACGCGGAGCTGTACCGCACCCAGTTCGCGGGCAACGGCCGCGGCAACGGGTACGTAAGGCCGGTCCCGCAGCCGGCCGTCGGGCCGCAGTCCTTCGGCGGCGGAGGCGCCGACCCGCTCCCACCCCTCCCGCCGCCGGGTTCGGGGCCCGCCCCGATGATTCTCGGCGGACCCCCTCCGGTACAGCGGTGAGCCGTACGGAACAGGGCGCCCCGCGCGTCGGCACGGTGTCCGGAACGCGCACGCCGCGTTCCGGACACCGTGCCGTGCACGGTGGGAGGCGGATGCGGGAGACACCATGAGGGAAGTGGCCACAAATGGGAAAACCGGGCCGTGGTACAGAGCCCGGCCCTACCCTGAAGGACATACGGGCCGACCACGCGGAAGACGTACGGGCCGACCACGGGGAAGCCGACCACGCAGAACTGACACGCGGACGCTGTGACCGGGGTGTGACCATGGTCCGGGCAGGCTGACCAGCATGAACAGCCTGTGCCGCCCGGCCTCCCTGCCATGAAGCGCCGCGCCGGGGGTGAAGAGTTGAGGGTTCTCGTCGTCGAAGACCATGCCGAACTCGCGGCATCGGTGGCGCGCGTACTGCGCCGCGAGGGAATGGCGGTCGACGTCTCCCACGACGGAGCCGACGCGCTCGAACGAGCGACGGTCGTCGACTACGACGTCGTCGTGCTGGACCGGGACCTTCCCAAGGTCCACGGCGACGAGGTGTGCGCCGTGCTCGTGGCTCAGGAGCACAGGGCCCGCGTCCTGATGCTGACGGCGTCCACCACGATCGCCGACCGGGTGGCGGGACTCACCCGTGGGGCGGACGACTACCTGCCCAAGCCTTTCGCGTACGCCGAACTCGTCGCGCGTATCCGCGCCGTCGCGCGCCGCCCCGAACAGGCACTGCCCCCCGTCCTGGTCCACGGCGACCTGAGCCTCGACCCCGCCCGCCGGGTCGCCACCCGGGCGGGCCTCCCGCTGCGGCTCACCCCCAAGGAGTTCGCGGTCCTCGAATGCCTGCTGGCTGCCCAGGGCCGACCCGTCTCCGCGGAAGAACTCCTCGAACGTGTCTGGGACGAAGCCGCCGACCCCTTCACCAACACCGTCAAGACCACCGTGAACCGGTTACGGCCGAAGCTCGGGTCACCGCCCCTGATCGAGACCGTCCCGCGCGGCGGCTACCGGATCTGAGATGCCGATGCGGCTGTTCCGCCTGCCCCCCTTGCCCCGCCTGATCCGACCGGTCCCCGCCGGTGTTCCGGCACGCCTGCTGCCCCGACGCGTCCGTATGCGGCTCACGCTGCTGTTCGGTCTGCTCTTCGTCGCCTCCGGCGCCGGGCTGCTCGCCATCACGTACTTCCTGGTCTCCCGCCGCAAGGGCAACATCACCATCTTCAACCAGGGCGCCACCCGGCTGCCCCTGCCCGACGGCACGGGCGGCGGGGAGACCCTGCCCGGCCGGCCCCCTCCCTGGGCCGAGGGTGTCGCCCGGGAGCTGAGCGAACAGGCCGTACGGCAGCACGCGATGGAGATGCACCACCTCCTCGTGCAGTCCGGGATAGCTCTGGCGATCATGGCCGGCATCTCCATCGTGCTCAGCTGGCTGGTCGCGGGCCGCCTCGTACGCCCCCTGCGCACCATGACCTCCACCATCCGCCAGATCTCCGCGCGCAACGTGCACGAGCGCCTCGACGCCAAGGGCCCCTCCGACGAACTCAAGGATCTCGCGGACACCGTGGACGGGCTTCTGGGCCGGCTACAGACCGCCCTGGAGTCCCACAAACGGTTCGTCGCCAATGCCGCCCACGAACTGCGCACCCCGCTCACCCTGGAACACGCGCTGCTGGAAGAAGCCCTCATGGACGACGAGGCCACGGTCGACACCTTCCGGGGCACCTTCGACCGCCTGCTCGTCATCAGCAGGCAGCAGGCGCGCCTCCTGGAGTCACTGCTCACCCTCTCCAGCAGCGAACGCGGCGTGGAACAGCCCGAACCGCTGGACCTGGCGGCGCTCGCCGAGGACGTCCTGCTCTCCTTCGACGGGGAGATCGACCGGCGCGGACTGCGGCTGGTGGCGGACATCCGGCCGACGGGTATCTCCGGCGACCCCGCCCTCATCCAGCGCCTGGTCGCCAACCTCCTCGACAACGCCATCGACTACAACGTGCCCGGCGGCCGCGTGGAGATCACCACCGGCACCGCACGCTCCGGCCGCCCCTTCGTCGCCGTCTCCAACTCCGGCAACGAGATCCCGCCCGAGCAGGTCGAGCGCCTCCTGGAACCCTTCCAGCGGCTCGTCCGCACGCCGGACGACGGCCACCACGGCCTCGGCCTCTCCATCGTCCGGGCCATCGTCACCGCGCACGGGGCCGAACTTGTGGCCCGCGCCCGCCCCGGAGGCGGCCTGATGATGCAAGCCTTCTTCCCGAAACGCGTCCGCGCTCTCCCGAACGGCACCGGGCACCAGACGGTCCGCAAACCAGCCGCCCGAGTGGACTGAGCGGACCGAAGAACTCCCTTACGCCATAAGCGCCCGCCTGTGAAGTGTCGCAGGCGGGCTCTTTTCGCATGCCCGCGGGCTGAGCGCCTTTGACGTGTCCAACGGTGTGTCCCATTGGTTCTCCGACGGCGTGTCCAACCGAGAAAAACAGTCGGTTGGACACCATTCCCCAAGCCCCGATCCGTACACACTGTCGCCCAGCAAATGTCCGTGAGAGCATGAACCCGGGCTGGATCATGCCCGTTATCGACACCAGACACGAATTGCTCATCCGCGACAGACGGATTACGCGGATCGCACGGATCGCGCCCTGCTCGGAATTTCAGGCCCGGGGGAATGATGAACGGTCAGGCTGATTACGAACTGCCACTCTTCCATTCCCAAGAGGGAATTCTGCTGGCGCAGCGCATGGAAGACTCGCGTCGCCTCTACAACGTCGGCCAGTACATCGAAATCGCCGGCGCCGTCGATCGCCAACTCTTCGAGCGGGCTTTGCGGCAGGCCGTCGCGGAGACGGAGATCCTGCGCGTGAAACTCGTGGCAGACGGCGACCGCGTCGTACAGCGGTTCGCCGGCGATCCCGGGACAGGAGAGGAACACGGGGCCATGCTTCTCGTGGACCTCAGCGCGGAGAGCGACCCCGACGAAGCCGCAGAAACATGGATGCGGGCGGAACTGCACCAGGTCGGCGACCCCACCGAGAGTCGGCTCTTCTCCCATGCCCTCCTCCGTCTCGCCCCCGACCGCTACGGCTGGTTCCAGCGTTACAACCACTTGCTGATGGACGCGTACGGCTGCTCACTCATCGGCCGCCGCGTGGCGAAGATCTACACAGCCCTCCTGAACGGTGACACCTGCCTGCCCCCCGGTCACGCGCCTCTCCGCGAACTACGACGGCAGGAGTCCGACTACCGCGCCTCCGACGAGTACAACAACGACCTCCAGTACTGGACCGACCACTTCGCGGACCGGCCCGAACCCGTGAGCATCCCGGGGCAGCGCTCCGACGGGCCCGACGAAGTCCTCCGGCGAACGGGCCACCTGCCTCCCGCCTCGGTCGAGGCCTTGCACCGGGCCGCCGCTCTGACCAAGGTGAGCTGGCCCCGCCTGGTCGTCGCGGCCGTCGCCGCTTTCACGAGCCGGCTCGGCGGCACGGACGAGGCCCTCCTCAGCCTCCCGGTCTCGGTCCGCACCACCGCACAGGCACGACGAACCCCGGTGACGACCGCGAACGTGCTCCCGGTCCGCCTCCCCGTGACCGCCGACACCACACTCGTCGAACTCGCCCGGCTCGCCGAGCGGGAAGTCGGCGGCCTGGTCGAGCACCAGCGCTTCCGCGGCGAGTGGCTGCGCCGGACGGCCGGCTGGCCCACGGGCATTCGCTGGCAGTTCGGCCCGTACGTCAACATCATGCCGATCGGCGAAACCCTCCGCTTCGGTGAGCACAGGGCCGTCGTGCAGGAGCGGTCGAACCGGCGCGTCGAAGAATTCGGCGTCCTGGTGAGCGGCTGGTCGGACGACGACGGAATGCGCGTCACCTTCGAAGCCAATTCCCGCCTGTACGACGCCCGGTGGCTCCACTCCGCCCACGCCTCCTTCCTCCACTTCCTGGAACGTGTGCTGGCTGATCCGTTGGTGGCGGTGGGGCGGGTTGATGTGGTGGGGGAGGTTGAGCGGGAGCTTGTGGTTGGGGGGTTCAACGATACGGGGCGGCCTGTGGTGGGTGGGTCGTTGTTGGAGTTGTTCGGCTCGCATGTTCGTGCGTGTCCGGGGGCGGTGGCGGTTCGGTCGGGCTCGGAGGTTTTGTCGTATGCGGAGTTGGACGAGCGTTCGGACCGGTTGGCCAGATTCCTGGTGAGTGTGGGTGTGGGGCGTGAAGGGGTGGTGGGTCTGTGCCTGCCGCGTGGGGTGGATGTGGTGGTGGGGGAGCTGGCGGTGTGGAAGGCCGGTGGGGCTTTCGTGCCGCTTGATCCTGAGTATCCGTCCGATCGGTTGCGGTACATGATCGGGAACAGTGGTGCGGGTGTGGTCCTTGCGACGGCGGAGACGTCGGCCCGGGTGCCTGCGGGGCCGGCCCGCGTTGTTCTGCTTGAGGAAGTCCCTGCTGCGCCTGATCCGGTCGTGTTGCCGGGTGTGACGGATCCGGACCAGCTCGCGTATGTGATCTATACCTCTGGGTCGACGGGTCGGCCCAAAGGCGTGGCGGTGGGGCATCGGGGTGTGGTGAACCTGGTGGGGGCGATGGCTCCGGTGTTGGGTGCGGGTCCTGGTGTGGTGACGTTGCAGTTCGCTTCGTTCAGTTTTGATGCGGCGATCCTGGATGTGGCGGTGGTGCTGGGTTCGGGTGGCACGTTGGCGATCGCGACGGGTGAGGAGCGTGCGGAGCCGGGTGCGTTGGCGGGGATGATCGCGGCCCACGGCGTCTCCACGGCCAGCGTGGTGCCCTCTCTCCTCGGGGTTCTGGATCCCGAGCAGGTGTCGGGAGTGAAGACCTGGGTGTTAGGCGCAGAGCGCCTGACCGCGGATCTCGCTGCCCGGTGGGTGCCTGGGGCGAAGGTGGTCAACACGTACGGGCCGACCGAGGCGACCGTCATGGTCACTGCCGGGCTTGTGGCGGAGGACGTCATGCCGGCGGACGAAGCTCCTGTCATCGGCCGTCCGCTGTCGAACTCCCGTCTCTTCGTGCTGGATTCCTTCTTGCGTCCGGTTCCGCCGGGCATCACCGGGGAGGTGTATGTCGCGGGTGCGGGGCTGGCTCGTGGTTACGTTGCCCGCCCTGATCTCACGTCGGAGCGTTTTGTGGCGTGTCCGTTCGTTACCGGTGAGCGGATGTATCGCTCGGGTGATCTGGCGCGCTGGAACGGTGAGGGGGAGTTGGCGTTCGTCGGGCGGGCCGACGCGCAGGTGAAGGTGCGTGGTTTCCGTATCGAGCTGGGCGAGATCGAGGCGGTCCTCTCCGCCCATCCCGCCGTCGGTCAGGCGGTTGTTGTGGCCCGCGAGGACGGGCCCGGCGACAAGCAACTCGTCGGCTACGTGGTCGCGGCCGACGGGACGGCACTGTCCGTCGGTGACCTCCGGGCGTTCGCGGGTGAGCGGTTGCCGGAGTACATGGTGCCGGCGGTGTTCGTGACGCTGGACGCGCTGCCCCTGACCCCGAACGGGAAGGTCGACCGCTCCGCCCTGCCTGCCCCCGGTCGTGGTGAAGCCGCCGGCGGTCGTGCCCCGGCGGGTGTGGTCGAGGAGCTGCTCTGTGCGCTGTTCGCCGAAGTCCTCGGGCTGGAGCGCGTGGGCGCCGACGACGGCTTCTTCGAGCTGGGCGGCGACTCGATCATGTCGATGATGCTGGTGTCCGCCGCCCGGCGGGCCGGGCTGGCCATTACCGCCCGCCAGGTGTTCGAGCGTCGTACCCCCGCGTCGCTGGCAGCCGTGGCCGTTCTCGCCCGGGACGTACCGGTGGGCGGCGGTGATCCGGGCGTGGGCGACGTGCCGCTGACGCCGGTCATGCGGGAACTGATCGACCGGGTCGGCCTCGACCGCCTGAGCCAGGTCGTACAGTCCGGCGCCTTGTCCACCCCGCCCGGCCTGCGGTACGACACGCTGGTCCGAGCAGTCCAGGCGATCGTCGACCACCACGACATGTTGCGCGCCCGGCTGGAGACGGAGACCGAGCCGCAGCGGCTGGTGGTGGCCGAGCCGGGGACCGTCTCCGCCATGGCATGGGTCCGCCGCGTCGAGGTGACCTCCGCCGACCTCGATCACGTGATGGAGCGGCAGATAGAAGCCGCCGTGGACCGGCTGGATCCGTTCTCCGGGACCGTGGCACAGGTGGTGTGGCTCGACTGCGGGCCGCACGTGCCCGGTCGGCTGCTGATGACCGCACACCACCTTGTGGTCGACGCGGTGTCGTGGCGAGTGCTGCTGCCCGGTCTTGCCCACGCCTACGAGGAGTTGGCGGCCGGGCGCGAACCCGTGACGCTGCCGGTGCCGACGTCGTTCCGGCACTGGTCACGACGCTTGGCCGAACAGGCCTCCGGAGAGGCCCGGTTGGCGGAGCTTCCGCGGTGGGCGCGCCTGCTCGGCTCATCCGAGCGCCCCCTCACCGAGCAGCCGGTCGACCCCACCCGTGATCTCGTCGCCACCGTGCGTCGGGTCTCCGTGACAGTGCCGTCGGAGGTGACGTCCGCGCTGCTGACCGCCGTACCGGCCGCCTTCCGGGCCGGCATTGACGACGTCCTCCTGACCGCGTTGGGCGCGGCAGTTGCCGAGTGGCAGGGCGCCCGGAACGTGGACTCGGGGGAGGCGGACCGGGGCAACGCAAACCCGAAGGACGGGCGCTCGGAGGACGGCGGGCTGCTGGTGGACGTGGAGAGCCACGGGCGGGAGCCGCTGACGGAGGGAATGGACCTGTCGCGCACGGTGGGGTGGTTCACCGGCGCACACCCGGTCCGGCTCGACCTCGGGAGGGCCGACGCGGCCGAGTTCCGGTCCGGCGGTCCGGCAGTCGGCCGGGCGCTGAAGCTCGTCAAGGAGCAGCTGCGGGCGGTCCCCGGCGACGGTCTTGGGCACGGCCTGCTCCGGTATCTCAACCCCGAGACCAGGGCCGTACTCGCGGAACTGCCGTCGGCGCAGATCGGCTTCAACTACCTGGGCAGGTCTACGGCGGGCACCCCCGTGGGTACCGCCCCCGGCACCTCCGCAGGTACCTCCACCGTCACCACGCCGGGCACCTCCACCAGCACACCCACGGACACGCCCCCCTGGACGCCGACCGCTGAACTCGCCCTCACCGCCGGCTCCGGCGGAAAGTTCCCCGTCATGCACGCGGTAGAAGCGATGGGCGAGGTGCGCGACCGCGCCGATGGCCCCGAACTCACCCTGACCGTCGCCGCGCCCGGCCGCCTGCTGGACGAAGCGGCGGCACGCGCCCTCACGGAGGGCTGGGCGGCGATGCTCGCCGGTCTGGCCGCGCACGTCACCCGATTCAGCGGCGGCGGCCGTACCCCGTCCGACTTCCCGTTGGTGGCGCTCGAACAGCACCAGGTCGAGGCGCTGGAATCCGCAGTCGACGGGCTTGTCGACGTCTGGCCGCTCGCACCGCTCCAGGAAGGACTGCTGTTCCACGCCCTCTACGACGAGCAGGCCACGGACGTGTACGTCGAGCAGATGGTCCTCGGCCTCGAAGGCCCGTTGGACACCGGCGTACTGCGGGCTTCCTGGCAAGCCCTCCTGGACCGGCACCCGACCCTGCGGGCGGGATTCCGCCAGGTCGCCGGGGTGGAGCGACCGGTGAGGGTCGTGGTGGACGAGGTCGTGCTGCCCTGGCGGGAGGAGGACCTGTCAGGTCGGGATGAAGCCGACGCCTGGGCGGAATCGGAACGCGTCGCGATCGAGGAACGCGCACACCGCTTCGACGTGGCGCGGCCGCCCCTGCTGAGGGTACTGCTGGTCAAGACCGGGCCCGACCGCCACCGCATGCTGGTGACGCTGCACCACCTCGTACTCGACGGCTGGTCGCTGCCCGTCCTGCGCCGCGAACTGTGGGCCTGCTACGCGGCGGGCGGCAGTGCGGCCGGTCTGCCCCCGGTGACCTCCGAGGGGACCTACCTGTCCTGGCTGGCGCGGCAGGACCAGGAAGCGGCCCGGGAGGCCTGGCGCGCGGAACTGGCGGGCCTTGAGGAGCCGACGTTGGTCGCTCCCGCCGACCGGGACGACCCCGGAGCCACGTCCGAGACGGTTTCCGGCGAGGCGCCGCACCACCTCTTCGAGGCCCTCGGTGCGTTGACCCGAAGCCTGGGCGTGACCCTGAACACCGTCGTCCAGACCGCGTGGGCCCTTGTCGTCGGCCAGCTGACCGGCCGTGACGACGTGGTCTTCGGCGCCTCCGTGGCGGGCCGGCCCGCCGAACTGCCCGGCATGGAGAACATGCTCGGGCTGTTCATCAACACCGTTCCCGTACGGGTCCCCCTCGCCCCGGAACGGACCGTCACCGACACCCTGACCGACCTCCAGGCACACCAGTCGGCGCTGCTCGACCACCAGACCCTGCGTCTCAGCGACATCCACCGCCTCGCCGGACCCGGCTCCGGCTTCGACACACTCCTCGCGTTCGAGAACTACCCGTCCCGGATGAACCCCGCGACCGCCTCGGGAACCGACGGCCAGGCCCCCGAGGGTGTGATGCTCACCGAGGCCTGGATGCGCGAGTCGGTCAACTACCCCGTCGTGCTGGTGGCCGACCCGCTCGACGGGCTCCGCCTCCGCCTTTCCTATGGCACGGACATCCTCGACAGGCCCGCCGCGGAAGCCCTCCTCGGCCGCTTCCTGCACGCCCTGGAGCAGTTGGCCGCTCACCCGCACACGCCTGTCGGCCGCCTCACGCTCATGGACGGAGGCGAGCGGCGCCGGGTCACCGAGGAGTGGAACGCCACCGCGCGCCCGATGCCCTCCGGCTCTCTGCCGGAGCTGTTCCGCGCCCAGGTGGCGCGCACCCCGGACGCGGTGGCCGTGATCGAGACGGACCGCGTGTGGACGTACGCCCGACTTGCCTCGGCCGCCGATCGGGTGGCCCGCGGACTCACCGCCCGGGGGGTGCGCCGCGGCGACCTGGTCGGGGTAGCGCTGGAGCGTTCGGCGGACTACATGGCCGTGGTACTGGGAGTGCTCCAGGCGGGCGCGGGTTACGTACCGGTGGACCCGGACTGGCCGGAGCGCCGTGTGCGGTTGATGCTGGAGGACACGGTGCTGAGCGTGTCCGGGCCGCATACGGCGGACACGTCCGCCTTCGCTGACGCGGTACCGGCCGGAACGCTGCTCGCGGAGACCGGGGAGCCCGCCGCGTCCGGCCTGGGTGACAGCGGCGAGGCGCGGGTGACGGCGCGTGACGTGGCGTACGTGATGTACACCTCCGGGTCGACCGGCGTACCCAAGGGCGTGGTGGTCACGCACGCAGACGTGGTGGCGCTCGCGCACGACAGCCGCTTCGCGCAGGGGCACGAGAGCGTCCTGGTCCATTCCGCGCAGACTTTCGACGCCTCAACGTACGAGCTGTGGGTGCCTCTCCTCCGGGGTGGGCGCGCGGTGATGGCCCCACCGGGCGTTCTGACCCCGGCACTCGCGCGCGAGTGGATCGACCGGCACGGAATCACCGCGATGTGGCTCACCGCCGCCCTGTTCCACCTGTTCGCCCAGGACGACCCGGGCTGCCTGCGCGGGCTGCGCGAGGTGTGGACCGGTGGCGACGCGGTCCGGGCCGAAGCGGTCCTGCGGGTACGGGAGGCATGCCCCGGTCTGGTCGTCGTGGACGGATACGGCCCGACCGAGACCACCACCTTCGCCACTTCCCACCGCCTCGAACCGATGACCCCCGTGCCGTCGGCCGTGCCCATCGGCAAGCCGCTCGACAACATGCGCACCTTCGTCCTGGACTCTTTCCTGCGGCCGGTCTCCGCCGGGCTGGCGGGGGAGCTGTACGTCGTCGGCGCCGGGGTGGCGCGGGGGTATCTGGGGCGTTCGGGGTTGACGGCGGGCCGGTTTGTGGCCTCCCCGTTCGTGCCGGGTGAGCGGATGTACCGCACCGGGGACCTGGTGCGGTGGACCGGGAACGGTGATCTGGTCTTCGTCGGCAGGGCGGACGCCCAGGTGAAGGTCCGGGGTTTCCGGGTGGAACTCGGCGAGGTGGAGGCGGTGTTGTCCGCCCATCCGGGCGTCGGGCAGGCCGTGGTTGTGGCCAGGGATGTCGGGGCCGGAGATGGCGGGGCCGCCGGCGCAGGGGGCGGGCTCCCGATTGAGAACGGGTCCGGGGAGAAGCGGCTTGTCGGGTATGTGGTGTCGGAGGGTTCCGGTGTTGATCCCTCGGCGGTGCGTGCGTATGTGGCGGGGGTTCTGCCGGAGTACATGGTTCCGGCGGTGGTGGTTGTTCTGGATGCTCTGCCGTTGACTGTGAACGGGAAGGTGGACCGTGGTGTTCTGCCTGAGCCGGACTTTGCCGGCCGGGTGTCGGGGCGGGCGCCGGTGGGTGGGGTCGAGGAGCGGTTGTGTGCTCTGTTCGCGGAGGTTCTCGGGTTGGAGCGGGTGGGGGCTGACGACGGCTTCTTCGAGCTGGGTGGCGACTCGATCATGTCGATGCAGTTGGCGTCGCGTGCTCGTCGGGCCGGGCTGGTGATTACTCCTCGGCAGGTTTTCGAGGAGAAGACCGTCGAGCGGCTTGCGAGGGTCGCGGAGTCTCTTGTTCGTGAGGACAGCAAGCCCGCCGGTGACGTCGGGGTGGGCGAGGTGCCGTGGACCCCCGTCATGAAGGCTTTGGGAGAGCGGATCGTAGGGGCGCGGTTCACCCAGTGGGTGGTGGTGGGCGCTCCGGCGGATCTGGACCTGGATGTGTTGGGCCGTGCTGTGGGTGTGTTGTTGGACGGGCATGACATGTTGCGGGCGCGGGTGGTCGGTGGTGCGTTGACGCTGGTGGTGGGCGAGCCGGGGTCGGTGGATGCGTCTGCTCTGATCACTCGGGTCGATGCCGGTGGTGAAGGCCTTGATGTGGTGGCGGGGCGGGTGGCTCGTGGGGCTGTGGGGCGGTTGGATGCCGCGGCTGGGGTGATGGTTCAGGTGGTGTGGGTGGATGCGGGGCCGGGCCGCGTGGGTCGGCTGGTGCTGGTGGTGCATCACCTGGCAGTGGACGGGGTGTCGTGGCGGATCCTCATGGCGGATCTTGAGCGTGCGTACGAGGATCTGGCGGCGGGGCGTGCGGCGGTGCTGGAGCCGGTGGGGACGTCGTTCCGCCGGTGGGCCGGGCTGTTGGCCGAGCAGGCGAAGAGCCCGGAACGGTTCGCCGAACTGGACTCCTGGTTGGAGATGTTGGGGGACACGGACCCCGTACTGGGCCGTCGGGAGTTGGATCCGGCGGTGGATGTCTCCAAGACGTTGCGCCGCCAGGAGTGGGTGGTGCCGGCAGACGCGGCGGCCACATTGGTGGGGCGGACCCCGGTGGCGTTCCACTGTGGTGTGCATGAGGTGTTGCTGTCGACGCTGGCAGGGGCGGTGGGCCGGTGGCGGCCGGAAGCCGCGGACCTGTTGGTGGACGTGGAGGGGCACGGACGTGAGCCGGTCGGGGACCTCGATCTGTCGCGTACGGTCGGCTGGTTCACCAAGATTCATCCTGTACGGCTGGACGTGACCGGCATCGACCTCGCGGACGCGGCCGTGGGAGGCGCGGCGGCCGGGGGCCTTCTCAAGGCGGTCAAGGAGCAGTCCCGTGCCGTACCCGGTGATGGGCTCGGCTTCGGCCTGCTCCGGCACCTCAACCCGGAGGCGGCGCAGGTGCTCTCCGCGGCCCCGGCTCCCCTGATCGGCTTCAACTACCTGGGCAGGTTCGCGGCCGGCACCGGGACGGCGGCGGTGGGCGCCTGGGAGATGGCCGGTGAGACGGCCGTGGCCGGTTCCTCCAACCCCGACATGCCCGTGGCCCACGTGGTCGAGGTACGGGCCGTCGTGCGCGACACGGCCGACGGTCCCGAGCTGACGCTCACTCTGAGCTGGCCGGAAGCAGTCCTGGCCGATGCCGAGGCAGCGGAACTGGGCGAGACCTGGATGCGGATGCTCACGGGCCTGGCCGCGCACACGGACACCCCGGGAGCGGGCGGGCGCACGCCGTCGGACTTCCCGTTGGTGGAGGTGTCGCAGGTGGGTGTGGCGGAGCTTGAGGCTGTGGTTCCGGATCTGGTGGATGTCTGGCCTTTGTCGCCGTTGCAGGAGGGCTTGTTGTTCCATGCGGCTTATGACGGGGACGGGCCCGACGTCTATGAGGGGCAGCGGTCGCTTGTGGTGGAGGGGCCGTTGGATGTGGGGCGGTTGCGGTTGGCGTGGGGGGTGGTGTTGGAGCGGCATCCGGTGTTGAGGGCGAGTTTCCATCCGGGTGTGGCGGTGTGGGGTGGTGCGGTGCAGGTGGTGTCGGGGCGGGTGGTCCTGCCGTGGACCGTGGCGGATGTGTCGGAGTTGACGGACGTCGAGGCGACGGCCGAGGTGGAGCGGCTGTCCGCCGCCGAAAAGGCGCACCGCTTCGATCTGACCCGGCCACCCCTGCTTCGGCTGCTCCTGATCCGGCTCGCCGAGGGCCGGCACCGCTTGGTCATTACCAGTCATCACATTGTGTTGGATGGTTGGTCGTTGCCGGTGTTGGTGGGGGAGGTGTCGGCGGCGTATGCGGCGGGTGGTTCTGGGCGTGGGTTGCCGGTGGTGGGGTCGTATGGGGAGTACTTGGGGTGGTTGGGGGAGCAGGACAAGGGGGCTGCTCGGGAGGTTTGGCAGGGGGAGTTGGCGGGGGTTGATGGTGCGACGTTGGTGGTGGCTGCGGAGTCGGTGCGGTCGGTGGTGGTGCCGGAGCGGGTGCGGTTCGCTTTGGAGGAGGGGTTGTCGCGGGGGTTGGGTGAGCTGGCGCGTGCGCATGGGCTGACGGTGAATACGTTGGTGCAGGGGGCGTGGGCGTTGGTTCTGGCGCGGTTGGCGGGTCGGGAGGATGTGGTGTTCGGGGCGACGGTGGCCGGCCGGCCGGCGGAGTTGCCGGGTGTGGAGTCGATGATCGGGTTGTTCATCAATACGCTGCCGGTGCGGGTGCGTCTCGACGGCGGTCGGCCCTTGCTTGGCCTGTTGGTGGATCTTCAGGCGCGGCAGTCGGTGTTGATGTCGCATCAGCATGTGGGGTTGCAGGAGATCAACCAGTGGGTGGGTGCGGGAGCCGTTTTCGACACGTTGGTGGTGTATGAGAACTACCCGCGTGCCGCGACCGATGCCGTGACCGGCCCCGACGCCATCACCATCCGGTCCGCAGGCATCCCTCTCGACGCGGGCCACTACCCGCTGAGTCTTGTTGTGGATCCGGGACACGAGCGCCTCCACGCCGAACTCGTCTATCGGCCGGATGTGTTCGATCGGGTGCGGGCGGGTGAGGTGTTGGCGTCGTTCGTGGGGGTGTTGGAGCAGTTTGTGTCTGATTCCGGTGGGTTGGTGGGGCGGATCGGTGTGGTGGGTGGTGCCGGTCGTGAGGTGGTGGTGGACCGGTGGAATCGGACGGTGGTGCCGTGGGTGCCGGAGGTGTTGCCGGAGTTGTTCGCGCGGCGGGTGGTGTTGTCGGCGGGTGCGGTGGCGGTTGTTGGTGGTGAAGAGTTGTTGACGTATGGGGAGTTGGAGGGTCGGGCGGGTCGGTTGGGTCGGTTGTTGGTGGGGTTGGGTGTGGGGCCTGAGTGTCGGGTGGGGGTGGTGGTGGAGCGGTCGGTGGCGTTGGTGGTGTCGTTGCTGGCGGTGTCGATGGCGGGTGGTGTGTTCGTGCCGGTGGATGTGGGGTATCCGGCGGAGCGTGTGGGGTTTGTGCTGGGGGATGCGGATCCGGCGGTGGTGGTGTGCACGTCGGGGACGCGGGGCGTGGTGCCGGCGGGGTTCGGTGGCGTGGTGGTGGTACTGGATGATCCTTCGGTGCTTGCCCGGCTGGCGGAACTGGAGGGTGGCGCGATCGGGGACGGGGAGCGGTTGTCTCCGCTGCGGCCCGACCACGCCGCGTACGTGATCTACACGTCCGGATCGACGGGCACACCCAAGGGAGTCGCCGTCCCCCACGCGGGCCTGAGCAACCTTGTCGCGGATCGCGTCCGGCGCTACCGGATCGACGCGGACAGCGCGGTGTTCCAGCTCGTCTCACCGAGCTTCGACGTCTCGATGGCCGACATCTGGCCCGTACTGTGTGCCGGCGGACGGCTCGTCCTCGCTCCGGGACGACTCCACGACACCTCCGGTGACGAACTGGCCGACCTGATGCGTACCCGACACGTCACCCACGTCGCCGCGACCCCCACGGTGCTCGCGCAGCTGCCGGCGGACCGACTGCCCGAGCTGCGCTCCATCGTCATCGGTGGCGAGCCCGGGTCCGGGGAACTACGGCGCCGCTGGGCGGAGGGCCGTGAGCTGGTCAACGAGTACGGTGTCACCGAGGCAACGGTCGCCTCCACCGTGAGCCGGCCCCTCAGCGGAGGAGAGACACCTCCGATCGGCCGGCCCATCAACAACACACGTGTGTACGTCCTGGACTCCTTCCTGCTTCCCGTACCGCCGGGTGTGGCGGGGGAGTTGTACATCGGGGGCGCCGGGCTGGCGCGGGGGTATCTGGGGCGTTCAGGTCTGACGGCGGGCCGGTTCGTGGCCTCTCCGTTCGTGGCGGGCGAGCGGATGTACCGCACCGGAGACCTGGTCAGCTGGACCGACGACGGCCAACTCTTCTTCGTCGGCCGTGTCGACCATCAGGTCAAGGTCCGGGGCCACCGTATCGAACTGGGCGAGATCGAAGCCGCCCTCGCCGACAGTCCCGGTGTCGCCCAGGCTGTCGCTCTTGTACGGGAAGACCGCCAGGGGCCGCGCCGTCTCATCGGCTACGTGGCGCGAAGCGGACCGGCACTGGACGGTCGGGCGGTGCGCGAGCACGTTGCCGAGAGGCTGCCGGAGTACATGGTCCCAGCGCTGGTGGTCGTTCTGGACGCCCTGCCTCTGACGTCGAACGGCAAGGTCGACCGGGCGGCCCTCCCCGACCCTGACCCCGCCATCGCCGAACGAGCGGTGGGGCGGGCGCCGGTGGGTGGGGTCGAGGAGTTGTTGTGTGGGTTGTTCGCGGAGGTTCTTGGACTGGAGCGGGTGGGGGCTGACGACGGGTTCTTTGAGCTGGGTGGCGATTCGATCATGTCGATGCAGTTGGCGTCGCGTGCTCGTCGGGCCGGGCTGGTGATTACTCCTCGGCAGGTCTTCGAGGAGAAGACCGTCGAGCGGTTGGCGGAAACGATCAGCGCTTCCGGCGCGGCTGAGACGCCCCTTGCCGGAGACATAGGGGTGGGCGAGGTGCCCTGGACGCCTGTGATGCGGGTGCTGGGCGAGCGGGTGGTGGGGTCGGGGTTCGCGCAGTGGGTGGTGGTGGGTGCTCCGGCGGATCTGGACCCGGATGTGTTGGGCCGTGCTGTGGGTGTGTTGTTGGACGGGCATGACATGTTGCGGGCGCGGGTGGTCGGTGGTGCGTTGACGCTGGTGGTGGGCGAGCCAGGGTCGGTGGATGCCGCGAGTCTGATTACTCGGGTTGAGGTGGGCGTCGAGGGTTTGGATGTGGTGGCGGGTCGGGTGGCTCGTGGGGCTGTGGGGCGGTTGGATCCTGCGGCTGGGGTGATGGTTCAGGTGGTGTGGGTGGATGCGGGGCCGGGCCTGGTTGGCCGGCTGGTGCTGGTGGTGCATCACCTGGTGGTGGACGGGGTGTCGTGGCGGATCCTCCTGCCGGATCTTGAGCGTGCGTATGGGGATCTGGCGGTGGGGCGTGCGGCGGTGCTGGAGCCGGTGGGGACGTCGTTCCGCCGGTGGGCCGGGGTGTTGGCCGAGCAGGCGATGAGTCCGGAGCGGGTGGCCGAACTCGAGCCCTGGTTGAGTGTGTTGGGCGAGCACGATCCAGTGCTTGGTCGTCGGCCGTTGGATCCGGCGGTGGATGTGGCGGGGACGTTGCGTCGTCGGGAGTGGGTGGTGCCGGCCGGGGAGGCAGCGACTCTGGCGGGGCGGACTCCGGTGGCGTTCCACTGTGGTGTGCATGAGGTGTTGCTGTCGACGCTGGCCGGGGCGGTGGGCCGGTGGCGGCCGGAAGCGGTGAGCGTGCTCGTGGACATCGAGGGGCACGGCCGTGAGCCGATCGGTGACGTCGATCTGTCACGGACGGTCGGCTGGTTCACCAGCGTGCAGCCGGTACGGATGGACGTGACCGACGTCGACCTGATGGACGCGGCCGGGGGCGGGGCCGCAGCTGGTGACCTGCTGAAAGCGGTCAAGGAACAGATCCGGACCGTGCCCGGTGACGGGATGGGCTACGAACTCCTGCGCCATCTCAATCCGCAGACCGGCGCTGTCCTCGCCTCCGCACCGCGCGCGCAGATCGGTTTCAACTACCTGGGCCGCTTCGCCGCGGCCTCAGTGGAGGCGGGGCCGGCCCGGCCGTGGCAGATGGCGGGGGAGAGCGCGGTCGGCGGTTCCGCCGACCCCTACATGCCGGCGGCGTACGCGCTGGGGGCCGGTGCCGTCATCCGCGACACCGCGCGGGGGCCGGAGTTGACGTTCAGCCTCAGCTGGCCGGAGGGCCTTCTCGACGGGGACGACGTGGAGGCGCTGGGCGAGGCATGGATGGACATGCTGTCCGGCCTGGCCGCTCACACGGACGCTCCCGCCGCCGGCGGACACACCCCTTCCGACTTCGGGCTCCTGCGCCTCGTACAGGACGAAGTCGACGAATTTGAAGCGATTGCCGCACGCCTCGAAGGAGGGCTCTCCCAGTGACATCAACCCGTGGTGCCCAAAAGTCGGCCCTGGCGGAGGTATGGCCGCTGTCGCCGTTGCAGGAAGGGCTGCTCTTCCACGCGGCCTACGACGACCAGGGGCCGGACATCTACGGTGTGCAGTTTGTGCTCGCCGTTGACGGCCCCTTGGACGCCGCGCGGCTCCGGGCATCCTGGGAGGCCCTGCTCAGGCGCCATGCCACCCTGCGGGCCAGCTTCCACCGTCGGGGGTCTGGCGAGGCGGTGCAGCTCATCATGCGTGAGGTCGCCCTGCCCTGGTGCGAGACCGATCTCTCGGATCTGCCCGAGTCCGAGGTAGCGGCGCGCATCGACGAACTCGCCGGACGGGAACGGGCCCAGCGACTCGACTTGACCGTGCCGCCGCTGTTGCGCCTGGTCCTGATCCGGCTAGCCGACGACCGTCATCGCCTCGTGATGACGACCCACCACCTTCTGATGGACGGCTGGTCGATGCCCGTCCTGCTGAGTGAACTTTCGGCGATCTACGCGGCCGAAGGTGCCACCGGCGGACTCGGACGGGCGCACTCGTACGGCGAGTACCTGACGTGGCTCGACCACCAGGACAAGGAAGCCGCACGAACCGCATGGCGGGCGGAGCTGGCCGGTATCGAAGAGTCGACGCTCATCGCTCCCTCCGACGCGACGCGTACCGCCGTACTACCCGGAGAGGTGACGGTCGAGCTCAGCTCCGAAACCAGCGCCGAGCTGGCCGGGTTGGCCCGAACGCATGGTCTGACGGTGAACACGGTGGTACAGGGTGCGTGGGCGCTGGTGTTGGCGCGGCTGGCCGGGCGGGAGGATGTGGTGTTCGGCGCGACGGTGGCCGGCCGACCTCCGGAGTTGCCCGGCGTGGAGTCGATGATCGGCCTGTTCATCAACACCTTGCCGGTACGGGTACGGCTGGACGGCGCGCGGTCGGTCCTGGAGACGCTGGCCGACCTTCAGCAACGGCAGACACGGCTCATGTCCCACCAGCACATGGGCCTGGCCGAGATTCAGAAACTCGCCGGCCCCGGGAGCGTCTTCGACACACTCGTCGTCTACGAGAGCTACCCGCATGGATCCGCGGACTCGTCAGCTCCGGACGCCCTTTCGGTCTCCATCCTCGAAGGTTCCCAGTCGACCAACTACCCCCTGACGCTGGGCATTCTGCCTGGAGACTCGCTTCAGATCCATGTCACCTACCGGCCGGATCTCTTCTCCTTCGCGGAGGCATCGGGGATTGGGCATCGGCTGGTGCGGGTGTTGGAGCAGGTGGTGGCTGATCCGTTGGTGGCGGTGGGGCGGGTTGATGTGGTGGGGGAGGTTGAGCGGGAGCTTGTGGTGGGGGGGTTCAACGATACGGGGCGGCCTGTGGTGGGTGGGTCGTTGTTGGAGTTGTTCGGCTCGCGTGTTCGTGCGTGTCCGGGTGCGGTGGCGGTTCGGTCGGGCTCGGAGGTTTTGTCGTATGGGGAGTTGGATGAGCGTTCGGATCGGTTGGCCCGGTTTTTGGTGAGTGTGGGTGTGGGGCGTGAGGGGGTGGTGGGTCTTTGTCTGCCGCGTGGGGTGGATGTGGTGGTGGGGGAGTTGGCGGTGTGGAAGGCCGGTGGGGCTTTCGTACCGCTTGATCCTGAGTATCCGTCCGATCGGTTGCGGTACATGATCGGGAACAGTGGTGCGGGTGTGGTGTTGGCGACGGCGGAGACGTTGGCCCGGGTGCCTGCGGGGCCGGCCCGTGTGGTGTTGCTTGAGGAGGTTCCGGCTACCACGGGGGTCGAAGATCTTCCGGGTGTCACCGATCCGGACCAGCTCGCGTATGTGATCTATACCTCTGGGTCGACGGGTCGGCCGAAGGGTGTGGCGGTAGGGCATCGGGGTGTGGTGAACCTGGTGGGGGCGATGGCTCCGGTGTTGGGTGCGGGTCCTGGTGTGGTGACGTTGCAGTTCGCTTCGTTCAGTTTTGACGCGGCGATTCTGGATGTGGCGGTGGTGCTGGGGTCGGGTGGCACGTTGGCGATCGCGACGGGTGAGGAGCGTGCGGAGCCGGGTGCGTTGGCGGGGATGATCGCGGCCCACGGCGTGACCACGGCCAGTGTGGTGCCCTCGCTGCTCGGGGTTCTGGATCCGGCGCAGGTGCCTGGAGTGGACACCTGGGTGCTGGGCGCTGAGCGTTTGACCTCCGACTTGGCGGCTCGGTGGGTGCCTGGGGCGAAGGTGGTCAACACGTACGGGCCGACCGAGGCGACCGTCATGGTCACTGCCGGGCTCGTGGCGGAGGACGTCACGCCGGCGGACGAAGCTCCTGTCATCGGCCGTCCGCTGTCCAACTCCCGTCTCTTCGTGCTGGATTCCTTCTTGCGCCCGGTTCCGCCCGGCATCACCGGGGAGGTGTATGTGGCGGGTGCGGGTCTGGCTCGTGGTTACGTCGCGCGCCCTGATCTCACGTCGGAGCGTTTTGTGGCGTGTCCGTTCGCGATGGGTGAGCGGATGTATCGCTCGGGTGATCTGGCGCGCTGGAACGGTGAGGGGGAGTTGGCGTTTGTCGGGCGGGCTGACGCGCAGGTGAAGGTGCGTGGCTTCCGTATCGAGCTGGGCGAGATCGAGGCGGTGCTGTCCGCCCATCCGGGAGTGGCCCAGGCGGTTGTCGTGGCCCGCGAGGATGGCCCCGGCGACAAGCAGCTCGTCGGCTACGTCGTACCGCGGACTCAGGACATCGACATGCGGCAGGTTCGGGAGCACCTCGCCGAGGCGCTGCCGGAGTACATGGTCCCCGCCGCGCTCCTCGTACTGGACGCCCTGCCCCTGACACCGAACGGCAAGGTCGACCGGGGCGCCCTGCCCGCCCCGGACCTCCTTGGGAGAGCTTCAAGTCGGCCACCGATGGGTGGGGTCGAAGAGCTGTTGTGTGCTCTGTTCGCGGAGGTTCTCGGGTTGGAGCGGGTGGGGGCTGACGACGGGTTCTTTGAGTTGGGCGGTGACTCGATCATGTCGATGCAGTTGGCGTCGCGTGCTCGGCGGGCCGGGCTGGTGATTACTCCTCGGCAGGTCTTCGAGGAGAAGACTGTTGAGCGGCTTGCGAGGATCGCGGAGTCTCTTGTTCGCGAGGACGACAAGCCTGCCGATGACGTCGGGGTGGGCGAGGTGCTGTGGACCCCCGTCATGCGGGCGCTGGGCGAGCGGGCCGCTCGCGCGGGTTTTGCGCAGTGGGTGGTGGTGGGTGCTCCGGCGGATCTGGACCTGGATGTGTTGGGCCGTGCTGTGGGTGTGTTGTTGGACGGGCATGACATGTTGCGGGCGCGGGTCGGTGGTGCGTCCCGGTTGGTGGTGGGTGAGCCTGGTTCGGTGGATGCGTCTGCTCTGATTACTCGGGTCGATGCCGAAGCCGGTGGTGAGAGCCTTGATGTGGTGGCGGGTCGGGTGGCTCGTGGGGCTGTGGGGCGGTTGGATCCTGCGGCTGGGGTGATGGTTCAGGTGGTGTGGGTGGATGCGGGGCCTGGTCGGGTTGGTCGGCTGGTGCTGGTGGTGCATCACCTGGTGGTGGATGGTGTGTCTTGGCGGATTTTGTTGCCGGACTTGGAGCGTGCGTACGAGGATGTGGCCGCAGGCCGTACTGCCGTACTCGACCCGGTGGGGACATCCTTCCGCCGCTGGGCGGGGATACTGGCCGAACAGGCGGTGAGTCCGGAGCGGGCCGCCGAACTGGACGGTTGGCTTGCCCTGTTGGGCGAGGGAGCTCCGGTGCTCGGGCGTCGGGCGCTGAACCTGGCGGTGGACGTGACTGGGACGTCGCGTCGTCGTGAGTGGGCGGTGCCGGCCGGGCAGGCGGCGACACTGGTGGGCCGTACTCCGGCGGCCTTCCACTGTGGTGTGCACGAGGTGCTGCTGTCGACGCTGGCCGGAGCGGTGGGCCGGTGGCGGCCGGAAGCGGCGAGCGTCCTGGTGGAGGTGGAGGGGCACGGCCGTGAGCCTATCGGTGACGTTGATCTGTCACGGACGGTCGGGTGGTTCACCAGCGTGCAGCCGGTACGCCTGGACGTGACCGACGTCGACCTGGTGGACGCGGCCGAAGGTGGAGCCGCCGCCGGCGACCTGGTGAAGGTGGTCAAGGAACAGGCCCACCAGGTCCCAGGCGACGGCCTTGGCTACGAACTGCTGCTTCATCTCAACCCGGAGACCCGGCCTGTTCTCGAATCTGCTCCTCGCGCCCAGATTGGTTTCAATTATCTGGGTCGGTTCGCTGCGGCTACTGAGTCCGGCCGTTCTGCTTCGGTGGGGGCGTGGCAGATGGCCGGGGAGAGTGCGGTGGGTGGTTCCGCCGATCCTGATATGCCGGTGACGCATGTGGTCGAGGCGGGTGCTGTTATTCGTGACACGGTTGAGGGTCCGGAGCTGACGCTCACGCTGAGCTGGCCGGACGGAGTCCTGGAGGCGGCCGACGCGGAGGCGTTGGGCGCGGCCTGGACTGATCTGCTCGCCGGACTCGCCGCCCACACCGACGCCCCCACCGCAGGCGGACACACCCCCTCCGACTTCGGTCTTCTGAACCTCGCACAGGACGAAGTGGACGAACTCGAAGCCGAGTTCGCCGATGGCAACGACAACAACCACGACTTCTAGACATCTCGATGCAAGCCGCTGAGGAGAAGAAGTGATGACCCGATCCCGTGTCGAGGATGTCTGGCCGCTCTCGCCGTTGCAGGAGGGGATGCTCTTCCACGCCGCCTTTGACGACCAGGGCCCCGACGTCTATCAGGGACAACGGAACTTCGACCTGATCGGTCCGCTCGACGCGGACCGGCTGCGCGGGGCGTGGGAGGCGCTGCTCGCCCGGCACGCGGCGCTCCGGGCGAGTTTCCGGCGGCGCAAGTCGGGTGAGGCCGTACAGGTCATCGCGCGAGAGGTCGTACTGCCGTGGCAGGAGGCCGATGTCTCCGGGCTGCCGGAGGTCGAGGCGTCCGCCGAGGTCGAGCGGCTGGCCGGCGGGGAGCAGGCGCGGCGGTTCGACCTCGCCTCGGCTCCGTTGCTGCGCGTGCTGCTGATCAGGCTCGGCGAGGACCGGCACCGCCTGGTCCTGACGAGCCACCACGTGGTGATGGACGGTTGGTCCGTACCCGTACTCATCAACGAACTCACGCGGATCTACGAGGCGGGGGGTGCGAGTGCGCTTACCGGGCGGGGAAACGGTGCCGGTGCCGCATCCGGTGCTGACGCGATCGCCGGGCTTCCGCAGGTCTCCCCCTACCGCGACTACCTGGCCTGGCTGGCAGCGCAGGACAAGGAAGCCGCGCGCGCCGCGTGGCGGGAGGAACTGGCGGGCGCCGACGAGCCGACGCTGGTGGCGCCGGCCGATCCGGGCAGGGCGCCTGTGGCCCCCGAGAGCCTGATCACCGAGATCCCCGAGGAAGTGGCGCGGGGCATGGTGCGCCTGGCCCGTACCCATGGCCTGACCGTCAACACGGTGGTGCAGGGGGCATGGGCGCTGGTGCTGGCGCGGCTGGCCGGCCGGGAGGACGTGGTGTTCGGGGCGACGGTGGCGGGCCGGCCCGCGGAGTTGCCGGGCGTCGAGTCGATGATCGGCTTGTTCATCAACACCTTGCCGGTACGGGTACGTCTTGACGGCGGGCAGCCCCTCCTTGACCTGCTGACGGACCTCCAGGCGCGCCAGTCCGCGCTGATGTCCCACCAGCACCTAGGACTCTCCGAGATCCAGCGCCTGGTCGGCCCCGGCGCGATCTTCGACACGCTGGTGGTCTACGAGAACTACCCTCTGCCCCACGCCGAACCGACCACTCCGGACCGTTTCGCGATCCGTCTCTCCGGTGGCCGGGAGGCGGCTCACTACCCGTTCACCCTGGTCGTGGCACCCGGCGACACGATGCGCGTCAAGCTCGACCACCGGCCGGACCTTTACGACGGCGCTGCCGCCCAGGCCGTCTTCGACCGGTTCGTGCGGGTCCTGGAGCAGGTGGTGGCCGATCCGTCGCTGCCGGTCGGCCGGCTCGGCGTGATGACCGGATCCGAGCATGGACAGGTTGTTGAGGCCTGGAACGCCACGGCGGCCCCAACTCTGAGCCACTCCGTACCCGAGCTGTTCGCCGCCCAGGTGCGGCGCGCGCCGGCCGCCGTGGCTGTTGTCGACGGGGAGACGCGTCTTTCGTACGAGGAGTTGGACTCCGCCTCCGCGCGGCTCGCGTCGTACCTGACGGGCACCGGTGTCCGTCGCGGCGACCGCGTGGCCGTGCTGATGGAGCGCTCCGCCGATCTGCTGGTGACCCTGCTGGCGATCTGGAAGGCCGGAGCCGCGTACGTACCCGTGGATGCGGGCTACCCCGCCGAGCGGATTGCGTTCCTGCTGTCCGACTCCGTCCCGGCGAGGGTGGTCTGCACGGAGCAGTCGCGCGGTGTGCTCCCTGCGGAACTCGCGCCGGATGCGTTGGTGTTGGACGATCCGGTGGTGGCGGCGGCCGTAGCTGCTTCCCCGGCTTCTCAGGCCTCCGAGGTCTCCCTTCAAGAGGGCGGCCGGCTTCCGTCGTCCGCCGGGGATCTGGCCTATGTGATGTACACGTCCGGGTCGACCGGGGTGCCCAAGGGCGTGGCCGTCCCGCACGGCAGTGTGGCCGCTCTCGTCGGAGAGCGCGGCTGGTCTGTCGGCGCGGACGATGCGGTCCTGATGCACGCCCCGCATGCTTTCGACATCTCCCTGTTCGAGGTGTGGGTCCCGCTCGCCGCGGGCGGCCGCGTGGTGATCGCCGGGCCCGGCGCCGTCGACGCCCAGCGACTGCGCCAGGCGGTGGCCGACGGTGTGACGGTCGCGCACGTCACCGCCGGGCTGTTCCGGGTGCTGGCGGAGGAGTCCCCCGAGAGTCTTTTCGGCCTGCGCGAGGTACTGACCGGCGGCGATGTGGTTCCCGCCGCATCCGTCCGCCGGGTACGGGAGGTCTGCCCGGAGGTCTCGGTCAGACACCTGTACGGTCCGACCGAGATCACCCTCTGCGCGACGTCGCACGTCCTGCACCCGGGCGACGATTCGCCCGGCGTGCTACCCATCGGCCGCCCGCTCGACAACCGGCGGACCTACGTCCTGGACTCCTTCCTGCTTCCGGTACCGCCGGGCGCGGCGGGGGAGTTGTACATCGGGGGCGCCGGGCTGGCGCGGGGATATCTGGGGCGTTCGGGTCTGACTGCGGGCCGTTTCGTGGCCTCTCCGTTCGTGGCGGGCGAGCGGTTGTACCGCACCGGGGACCTGGTGCGGTGGACCGACGACGGGGAGTTGGTCTTCCTCGGCAGGGCTGACGAGCAGGTGAAGGTCCGGGGTTTCCGGGTGGAACTCGGCGAGGTGGAGGCGGTGTTGTCCGCCCATCCGACCGTCGGCCAGGCCGTTGTTGTCGCCCGACAGGACCTTCCGGGGGAGAAGCGGCTTGTCGGTTATGTGGTGTCGGAGGGTTCCGGTGTTGATCCCTCGGCGGTGCGTGCGTATGTGGCGGGGGTTCTGCCGGAGTACATGGTTCCGGCGGTGGTGGTTGTTCTGGATGCCCTGCCGTTGACTGTGAACGGGAAGGTGGACCGCGGTGTTCTGCCTGAGCCGGACTTCGCCGGCCGGGTGTCGGGGCGGGCGCCGGTGGGTGGGGTCGAGGAGTTGTTGTGTGGGTTGTTCGCGGATGTTCTCGGGTTGGAGCGGGTGGGGGCTGACGACGGCTTCTTCGAGCTGGGCGGTGACTCGATCATGTCGATGCAGTTGGCGTCGCGTGCTCGTCGGGCCGGGCTGGTGATTACTCCTCGGCAGGTCTTCGAGGAGAAGACCGTCGAACGGCTGGCCCTGGTTGCTGATGTGGTGGGCGCGGGTGGAGCCGTGCGTGGTGGTGACGTGGGTGTGGGTGAGGTGCCGTGGTCGCCTGTGATGCGGGCGCTGGGGGAGCGGGCCGCTCGCGCGGGTTTTGCGCAGTGGGTGGTGGTGGGTGCTCCGGCGGATCTGGATCTGGATGTGTTGGGCCATGCTGTGGGTGTGTTGTTGGGCGGGCATGACATGTTGCGGGCACGCGTGGTCAGTGGCGAGCCGAAGCTGATCGTGGGTGAGCCGGGGTCGGTGGATGTGTCTGCTCTGATCACTCGGGTTGAGGCCGGGTCTGGTGGTGAGAGCCTTGATGTGGTGGCGGGGCGGGTGGCTCGTGGGGCTGTGGGGCGGTTGGATCCTGCGGCTGGGGTGATGGTTCAGGTGGTGTGGGTGGATGCGGGGCCTGGTCGGGTTGGCCGGCTGGTGCTGGTGGTGCATCACCTGGTGGTGGACGGGGTGTCGTGGCGGATCCTGCTGCCGGACTTGGAGCGTGCGTACGAGGATCTGGCCGCAGGCCGTACTCCCGTACTCGATCTGGTCGGGACGTCGTTCCGCCGCTGGGCCGGGCTGTTGGCCGAACAGGCGCTGAGTCCGGAACGGGTGGCCGAACTGGATTCCTGGTTGGGCTTGTTGGGCGAGGAAGGTCCGCTGCTTGGGCGTCGGCCGTTGGATCCGGTGGTGGATGTGGCCGGTACCTTGCGTCGTCGGGAGTGGGTGGTGCCGGCCGGGGATGCGGCGACATTGGCGGGCCGTACTCCGGCGGCTTTCCACTGCGGTGTGCACGAGGTGTTGCTGTCGACGCTGGCGGGGGCGGTGGGCCGGTGGCGGCCGGAGGCCGCGGACCTGTTGGTAGACGTGGAGGGGCACGGACGTGAGCCGATCGGTGACGTTGATCTGTCACGGACGGTCGGCTGGTTCACCAGCGTGCAGCCGGTACGCCTGGACGTGACCGATATCGACCTGGGTGTGGTGACCGAGGGCGGGGCCGCGGCCGGTGACTTGGTGAAAGCGGTCAAGGAACAGGCCCGTGCCGTGCCGGGCGACGGGACGGGCTACGAACTCCTGCGCCATCTCAACGCGGAGACCGCGAAGGTGCTCTCTGCGGCCCCGGCTCCGCAGATCGGTTTCAACTACCTGGGCCGCTTCGCTGCGGCCTCAGTGGAGACGGGGCCGGCCCGGCCGTGGCAGATGGCGGGGGAGAGCGCGGTCGGCGGCTCCGCCGATCCGGACGTGCCCTTGGCGCACACCCTGGAAGCCGGTGCCGTCATCCGCGACACCGCGCGGGGGCCGGAGTTGACACTCAGCCTCAGCTGGCCGGACGGCCTTCTCGACGAGGACGACGCGGAGGCCCTCGGCGAGGCATGGATGACCATCCTGTCCGGTCTCGCCGCCCACACGACCAGCCCTGTCGTCGGCGGACACACGCCCTCCGACTTTCCGCTGGTGGCACTGGAACAGACGGCCGTGGAGGAGCTGGAGCATGCCGTTCCGGACCTCCTGGACATCTGGCCGCTCGCCCCGTTGCAGGAGGGGATGCTCTTCCACGCCTCCTACGACGAGGCGGGACCGGACGTCTATCAGACCCGGCGGACGCTGGCCCTCGACGGCCGGCTGGACACCTCTCGACTGCGGGCCTCGTGGGAGGCCCTGGTGGCACGGCACGCCGTCCTCCGCGCGAGCTTCCACGAGAGCGCGACCGGCGAGTCGGTCCAGGTTGTCGCCCGGGACGCGGTACTCCCCTGGCAGGAGGTCGACCTCTCGCAACTGCCGGAGACCGCAGCCCAGGCAGAGGCCGAACGGCTGGCGGACGTCGAGGCGGCGCAGCGCTTCGACCTGACCCGGGCACCCCTGCTCAGGCTGCTGCTGATCCGGCTGGCGGACGATAGGCACCGCCTGGTCGTCACCAGCCATCACATCGTGCTGGACGGCTGGTCGACACCGATCGTGCTCAACGAGGTGGCAGCCGTCTACGCCGCCGGAGGCGAGGCTTCCGGCCTCCAGCGGACGCATTCGTACGGCGAGTACCTGGCCTGGCTCGGCCGTCAGGACACGTCGGCGGCTCGGGAGGCCTGGCGCGCGGAACTGGCGGGAGTCGAGGAATCGACACTCGTGGCCCCTGCCGACCCGGGCAGGACATCAGTCGCCCCCGGGCAGACCTCGGTGGACCTCTCCCGGGAAACCACCCAAGGCCTCGCGGCACTGGCCCGGACGCATGGTCTGACGGTGAACACGGTGGTGCAGGGCGCGTGGGCGCTGGTACTGGCGCGGCTGGCCGGGCGGGAGGATGTGGTGTTCGGCGCGACGGTGGCCGGGCGTCCCCCGGAGCTGCCTGGCGTGGAGGGCATGGTGGGGCTTTTCATCAACACTTTGCCGGTACGGGTACGGCTGGACGGCGCGCGGTCGGTCCTGGAGACGCTGGCCGACCTTCAGCAACGGCAGACACGGCTCATGTCCCACCAGCACATGAGTCTGGCGGAGATCCAGGGAATCGCCGGTCCGGGTGCCTCCTTCGACACCATGCTCATGTTCGAGAACTACCCCCGGAACTCGGTCGCTCTCTCCGCGTCCGGCCGGGATGACGGCACTGTGTCGATCCGACAGTTGGACACCCTGGCTGGTACGCACTATCCCCTGGCCGTGGGCATCGCCCCGGCGGACCGCCTTCAGATCCGCCTCACCTTCCGGCCGGATCTGTTCTCCCTCGCGGAGGCGTCGGGGGTCGGGCGTCGGCTGGTGCGGGTGTTGGAGCAGGTGGTGGCTGATCCGTTGGTGGCGGTGGGGCGGGTTGATGTGGTGGGGGAGGTTGAGCGGGAGCTTGTGGTGGGGGGGTTCAACGATACGGGGCGGCCTGTGGTGGGTGGGTCGTTGTTGGAGTTGTTCGGTTCGCATGTTCGTATGAGTCCGGGTGTGGTGGCGGTTCGGTCGGGCTCTGAGGTTTTGTCGTATGCGGAGTTGGACGAGCGGTCGGACCGGCTGGCCAGATTTCTGGTGAGTGTGGGTGTGGGGCGTGAAGGGGTGGTGGGTCTGTGCCTGCCGCGTGGGGTGGATGTGGTGGTGGGGGAGTTGGCGGTGTGGAAGGCCGGTGGGGCTTTCGTGCCGCTTGATCCTGAGTATCCGTCCGATCGGTTGCGGTACATGGTCGGGAACAGTGGTGCGGGTGTGGTGTTGGCGACGGCGGAGACGTTGGCCCGGGTGCCTGAGGGGCCGGCCCGCGTTGTTCTGCTTGAGGAAGTCCCTGCTGCGCCTGATCCGGTCGCGTTGCCGGGTGTGACGGATGCGAACCAGCTTGCGTATGTGATCTATACCTCTGGGTCGACGGGTCGGCCGAAGGGTGTGGCGGTGGGGCATCGGGGTGTGGTGAACCTGGTGGAGGCTATGGGGCCTTCACTGGGTGCTGGGCCTGGTGTGGTGACGTTGCAGTTCGCTTCGTTCAGTTTTGATGCGGCGATTCTGGATGTGGCGGTGGTGCTGGGTTCGGGTGGCACGTTGGCGATCGCGACGGGTGAGGAGCGCGCGGAACCGGGTGCGTTGGCCGGGATGATCGCGGCCCACGGCGTGACTACGGCCAGCGTGGTGCCCTCTCTCCTCGGGGTTCTGGATCCCGAGCAGGTGTCGGGAGTGAAGACCTGGGTGTTAGGCGCAGAGCGCCTGACCGCAGATCTCGCTGCCCGGTGGGTGCCTGGGGCGAAGGTGGTCAACACGTACGGGCCGACCGAGGCGACGGTGATGGTGACGGCGGGTCCGGTCGACGCACGTATCGCGTCGGCGGACGAGGCTCCTGTCATCGGCCGTCCGCTGTCCAACTCCCGTGTCTATGTGCTGGATTCCTTCTTGCGTCCGGTTCCGCCGGGCATCACGGGTGAGGTGTATGTCGCGGGTGCGGGTCTGGCTCGTGGTTACGTCGCGCGCCCTGATCTCACGTCGGAGCGTTTTGTGGCGTGTCCGTTCGCGATGGGTGAGCGGATGTATCGCTCGGGTGATCTGGCGCGCTGGAACGGTGAGGGGGAGTTGGCGTTCGTCGGGCGGGCTGACGCGCAGGTGAAGGTGCGTGGCTTCCGTATCGAGCTGGGCGAGATCGAGGCGGTGCTGTCCGCCCATCCCGCCGTCGGTCAGGCGGTTGTTGTGGCCCGCGAGGATGGCCCCGGCGACAAGCAGCTCGTCGGCTACGTCGTACCGCAGACGCAAGGGGCCGAGGCGGCCGAGCTTCGCGAGTACGTCGGAAAGGCGCTGCCGGAGTACATGGTGCCGGCGGTGTTGGTGACGTTGGATGCGCTGCCCCTGACCGTCAACGGCAAGGTCGACCGCGCCGCCCTTCCTGCCCCCGAGGTGGGTGAAGGGGCCTCGGGTCGTACGCCGGTAGGGGAGACGGAAGAGAAGCTGTGTGCTCTGTTCGCGGAGGTCCTCGGGTTGGAGCGGGTGGGCGCTGACGACGGCTTCTTCGAGCTGGGTGGCGATTCGATCATGTCGATGCAGTTGGCGTCGCGTGCTCGGCGGGCCGGGCTGGTGATTACTCCTCGGCAGGTCTTCGAGGAGAAGACCGTCGAACGGCTTGCGCGAGCGGTTGAAGCCGCGGGGGCTGCTGAGAGTGACGACGTGGACGACGTGGCTGTGGGAGAGATTCCCTGGACGCCTGCCATGCGTGCCTCGGGGGAACGAGCGGCTCTGCCGAAGAACGCCCAGTGGGTGGTGGTGGGTGCTCCGGCGGATCTGGACCTAGATGTGTTGGGTCGGGCGGTGAGTGTGCTGCTGAACGGGCACGGGATGCTGCGGGCACGCGTGGTCAGTGGCGAGCCGAAGCTGATCGTGGGTGAGCCGGGGTCGGTGGACGCCGCGAGTCTGATTACTCGGGTTGATGCCGGTGGTGAAAGCCTTGATGGGGTAGCGGGTCGGGTGGCTCGTGAGGCTGTGGGGCGGTTGGATCCCGCGGCTGGGGTGATGGTTCAGGTGGTGTGGGTGGATGCCGGGCCTGGTCGGGTTGGTCGGCTGGTGCTGGTGGTGCATCACCTGGTGGTGGATGGTGTGTCTTGGCGGATTCTGCTGCCGGACTTGGAGCGTGCGTACGAGGATCTGGCCGGCGGCCGTACGCCCGTACTCGATCTGGTCGGGACGTCGTTCCGCCGCTGGGCGGGGGTACTGGCCGAACAGGCCGTCGGTCCGGAGCGAGTCGCTGAACTCCCCGCATGGGAAGCTTTGTTGGGCGACCAGGTCTCGACGCTGGGCCGTCGTCCCCTGGATCCGGTCGTGGACGTTACCAGGACGTTGCGTCGCCGGGAGTGGGTCGTGCCGGCCGGGCAGGCGGCGACACTGGCGGGCCGGACTCCGGTGGCGTTCCACTGTGGTGTGCACGAGGTGTTGCTGTCGACGCTGGCCGGGGCGGTGGGCCGGTGGCGGCCGGAAGCGGCGAGCGTGCTCGTGGACATCGAAGGGCACGGCCGTGAGCCGTTGGAGGGCACCGAACTGTCGCGGACGGTGGGGTGGTTCACCAGCGTGCAGCCCGTACGGCTGAACGTGACCGGCCTGGATCTCGCAGACGCGGTCGACGGCGGGGCCTCGGCGGGGCAGATTCTCAAGGTGGTCAAGGAGCAGGCCCGTGCCGTGCCGGGTGACGGGATGGGTTACGAACTGCTGCGCCATCTGAACCCGGAGACGGCGGAGGTGCTCAAGAACGCGCCGGTGGCCCAGATTGGTTTCAATTATCTGGGTCGGTTCGCTGCGGCTACTGGGTCCGGCCGTTCTGGTTTGGTGGGGGTGTGGCAGATGGCCGGGGAGAGTGCGGTGGGTGGTTCCGCCGATCCTGATATGCCGGTGACGCATGTGGTCGAGGCGGGTGCTGTTATTCGTGACACGGTTGAGGGTCCGGAGCTGACGCTCACGCTGAGCTGGCCGGACGGAGTCCTGGAGACGGCCGACGCGGAGGCGTTGGGCGCGGCCTGGACTGATCTGCTCGCCGGACTCGCCGCCCACACCGACGCCCCCACCGCAGGAGGACACACCCCCTCCGACTTCCCGTTGGTGGAGGTGTCGCAGGCGGCTGTGGCGGAGCTTGAGGCTGTGGTTCCCGATCTGGTGGATGTCTGGCCCTTGTCGCCGTTGCAGGAGGGCCTGCTGTTCCATGCGGCCTATGACGAGGACGGGCCCGACGTCTATGAGGGGCAGCGGTCGCTTGTGGTGGAGGGGCCGTTGGATGTGGGGCGGTTGCGGTTGGCGTGGGGGGTGGTGTTGGAGCGGCATCCGGTGTTGAGGGCGAGTTTCCATCCGGGTGTGGCGGTGTCGGGTGGTGCGGTGCAGGTGGTGTCGGGGCGGGTGGTCCTGCCGTGGACCGTGGCGGATGTGTCGGAGTTGACGGACGTCGAGGCGACGGCCGAGGTGGAGCGGCTGTCCGGCCGTGAGCGGGCTTCGCGGTTCGACCTGGCCGAGGCGCCATTGGTACGTGTGCTGATCGTCAGGCTGGCGCCGGAGCGGTATCGCATGGTGGTGACGAGCCATCACATTGTGTTGGATGGTTGGTCGTTGCCGGTGTTGGTGGGGGAGGTGTCGGCGGCGTATGCGGCGGGTGGTTCTGGGCGTGGGTTGCCGGTGGTGGGGTCGTATGGGGAGTACTTGGGGTGGTTGGGGGAGCAGGACAAGGGGGCTGCTCGGGAGGTCTGGCAGGGGGAGTTGGCGGGGGTTGATGGCCCGACGTTGGTGGTGGCTGCGGAGTCCGTGCGGTCGGTGGTGGTGCCGGAGCGGGTGCGGTTCGCTCTGGAGGAGGGGTTGTCGCGGGGGTTGGGTGAGCTGGCGCGTGCGCATGGGCTGACGGTGAATACGTTGGTGCAGGGGGCGTGGGCGTTGGTTCTGGCGCGGTTGGCGGGTCGGGAGGATGTGGTGTTCGGGGCGACGGTGGCCGGCCGGCCGGCGGAGTTGCCGGGTGTGGAGTCGATGATCGGGTTGTTCATCAATACGCTGCCGGTGCGGGTGCGTCTCGACGGCGGTCGGCCCTTGCTTGGCCTGTTGGTGGATCTTCAGGCGCGGCAGTCGGTGTTGATGTCGCATCAGCATGTGGGGTTGCAGGAGATCAACCAGTGGGTGGGTGCGGGAGCCGTTTTCGACACGTTGGTGGTGTATGAGAACTACCCGCGTGCCGCGATCGATCCCGTGACCGGCCCCGACGCCATCACCATCCGCCCGGCCGACGTACCGGAGGACACCGGCCACTACCCGCTGACGCTGATCGTCGCGCCCGGCGACCCTATGCAGGGTGACCTGATCTATCGGCCGGATGTGTTTGATCGGGTGCGGGCGGGTGAGGTGTTGGCGTCGTTCGTGGGGGTGTTGGAGCAGTTTGTGTCTGATTCTGGTGGGTTGGTGGGGCGGATCGGTGTGGTGGGTGGTGCCGGTCGTGAGGTGGTGGTGGACCGGTGGAATCGGACGGTGGTGCCGTGGGTGCCGGAGGTGTTGCCGGAGTTGTTCGCGCGGCGGGTGGTGTTGTCGGCGGGTGCGGTGGCGGTTGTTGGTGGTGAAGAATTTTTGACGTATGGGGAGTTGGAGGGTCGGGCGGGTCGGTTGGGTCGGTTGTTGGTGGGGTTGGGTGTGGGGCCTGAGTGTCGGGTGGGGGTGGTGGTGGAGCGGTCGGTGGCGTTGGTGGTGTCGTTGCTGGCGGTGTCGATGGCGGGTGGTGTGTTCGTGCCGGTGGATGTGGGGTATCCGGCGGAGCGTGTGGGGTTTGTGCTGGGGGATGCGGATCCGGCGGTGGTGGTGTGCACGTCGGGGACGCGGGAGGTGGTGCCGGCGGGGTTCGGTGGCGTGGTGGTGGTACTGGATGATCCTTCGGTGCTTGCCCGGCTGGCGGAACTGGAGGGTGGCGCGATCGGGGACGGGGAGCGGTTGTCTCCGCTGCGGCCCGACCACGCCGCGTACGTGATCTACACGTCCGGATCGACGGGCATACCCAAGGGAGTCGTCGTCCCCCATGCGGGGCTCGGCAATCTGGCGCGGGCGCAGATCGAACGCTTCGCCGTGGGACCGGAGTCCCGGGTTCTCCAGTTCGCGTCGGTGAGCTTCGACGCCGCCGTCTCCGAACTGTGCATGGCCCTGCTCTCCGGCGCGTCGGTCGCCGTCGCCACACCGGACCGGCTGCCGCCGCAGGTGTCTCTCTCCGAAGCCCTGCGTGAGACCGGCGCGACGCATGTCACCGTGCCGCCCAGCGTTCTCGCCGTCGAGGACGAGATCCCTCCGCAACTGGCGACAGTCGTGGTGGCCGGGGAGACCTGCCCGGTTGGTGTTGCGGACCGTTGGTCACGGGACCGCCGCATGATCAACGCCTACGGCCCCACGGAGGTGACCGTGTGCGCCAGCATGAGTGCGCCGCTGTCGCCGGGTGCGGACGTGGTGCCGGTCGGGCGCCCGATCTCCAACGTACGGACCTTCGTCCTGGACCCGTTCCTGCAACCGGTGCCGCCCGGCACGAGTGGTGAACTGTACGTGGCCGGGGCCGGATTGACGCGGGGCTACCTGGGGCGGTCGGCGCTGACGGCGGGCCGGTTCGTGGCCTCTCCGTTCGCGTCGGGTGAGCGGATGTACCGCACCGGGGACCTGGTCAGCTGGACCGGCGACGGCGACCTGCTCTTCGTCGGCCGGGCCGACGACCAGGTCAAGGTCCGCGGCCACCGCGTCGAACTCGGCGAGATCGAAGCCGTCCTGGCCACCCATCCCTTCGTGGTCCAGGCGGCGGTCACCGTACGCCGGGACCGTCCCGGAGACGAGAGGCTGATCGCGTACGCGGTGGCCGACCCCACCACGGACTCCGGGCAGCGGGGCGGCGAACTGACCACCGTGCTTGTGGACTTCCTGCGTGACCGTCTGCCGGAGTACATGGTGCCGACGGCCGTCATGGTCCTCGACACCTTGCCCCTCACTCCGAACGGCAAGGTGGACCGGGCCGCGCTGCCGACGCCCGACTTCGCCGAACGGGTCGCCGGGCGACCGCCGGTCGGCGAGCTGGAGGAATTGCTGTGCACGCTGTTCGCCGAGACCCTGGGGCTTGAACGGGTCGGCGCCGACGACAGTTTCTTCGAGCTGGGCGGCGACTCGATCATGTCGATGCAGCTGGCATCACGTGCGCGCAAGGCCGGTCTCGCGATCACCCCTCGGCAGGTCTTCGAGGAGAAGACAGTCGAGCGACTGGCCGACGTCGTCGAGTCGGCGGACCCCCAGGCGGTCGGCGCCGTGGACGACGTGGCGGAAGGAGAAGTGCCATGGACGCCCGTCATGCGGACGCTCGGTGACCGGATCGTACGACCCGATTTCGCGCAATGGGTGGTGGTGGGTGCTCCGGCGGATCTGGACCTAGATGTGTTGGGTCGGGCTGTGAGTGTGCTGCTGAACGGGCACGGGATGCTGCGGGCACGCGTGGTCAGTGGCGAGTCGAAGCTGATCGTGGGTGAGCCGGGGTCGGTGGATGCCGCGAGCCTGATCACCCGGGTCGAGGCTGGTGCCGGGGCCGGGGCCGGTGGTGAGAGCCTTGATGTGGTGGCGGGTCGGGTGGCTCGTGGGGCTGTGGGGCGGTTGGATCCTGCGGCTGGGGTGATGGTTCAGGTGGTGTGGGTGGACGCGGGGCCTGGTCGGGTTGGCCGGCTGGTGCTGGTGGTGCATCACCTGGTGGTGGACGGAGTCTCGTGGCGGATTTTGTTGCCGGACTTGGAGCGTGCGTACGAGGATCTGGCCGCAGGCCGTACTCCCGTACTCGATCCGGTCGGGACATCCTTCCGCCGCTGGGCAGGGGTACTTACCGAGCAAGCCAACGGCCCGGAGCGGATCGCGGAACTGGACGCCTGGCTAGCCCTGTTGGGGGAGGAGGCCCGGACCCTGGGCCGTCGGCCGTTGGATCCCGAGGTGGATCTGGCCCGGACGTTGCGGGGCCGTGAGTGGGCGGTGCCGGCCTGGCAGGCGGCCACGTTGGTGGGCCGTACTCCGGCGGCTTTCCACTGCGGAGTGCACGAGGTGCTGCTGTCGACGCTGGCCGGTGCGGTCAGCGGTTGGCGGCCGGGCACGAGCAGCGTCCTGGTGGACATCGAGGGGCACGGCCGTGAGCCGTTGGAGGGCACCGAACTGTCACGGACGGTGGGGTGGTTCACCAGCGTGCAGCCCGTACGGCTGGACGTGACCGGTATCGACCTGGGTGTGGTGACCGAGGGTGGGGCCGCGGCCGGTGACCTGGTGAAGGTGGTCAAGGAGCAGGCCCGTGCCGTGCCGGCTGACGGGATGGGTTACGAACTGCTGCGCCATCTGAACCCGCAGACGGCGGAGGTGCTCAAGAACGCGCCGGTGGCCCAGATTGGTTTCAACTATCTAGGTCGGTTCGCTGCGGCTACTGGGTCCGGCCGTTCTGCTTTGGTGGGGGTGTGGCAGATGGCCGGGGAGAGTGCGGTGGGTGGTTCCGCCGATCCTGATATGCCGGTGACGCATGTGGTCGAGGCGGGTGCTGTCGTTCGTGACACGGTTGAGGGTCCGGAGCTGACGCTCACGCTGAGCTGGCCGGACGGAGTCCTGGAGGCGGCCGACGCGGAGGCGTTGGGCGCGGCCTGGACTGATCTGCTCGCCGGACTCGCCGCCCACACCGACGCCCCCACCGCAGGCGGACACACCCCCTCCGACTTCCCCCTCCTGAGCCTGGCGCAGAACCAGATCGAAGAACTTGAAGCCGGCCTCGCCGGCGACCAGCAGTAGCCACAGTCGCAAGCCTCTGTGAGGAGAGAGTTCCATGACCCGATCCCTTGTCGAAGACGTGTGGCCGCTGTCGCCGTTGCAGGAAGGCATGCTGTTCCACGCCGCCTTCGACAACGAAGGCCCCGACGTCTACACCGTCCAGTCCGCCCTGGACATCGGCGGACCCGTGAACGCGGCCCGTTTCAGAGCCTCCTGGCAGGCGCTCGCCGCCCGTCACGCGGCGCTGCGCGCCTGCTTCCGCCAAGTGAGCGGAGGCCAGATGGTCCAGGTCATCGCCCGCGAGGTGAAACTGCCCTGGACCGAGGCGGACGTCAGCGAGCTGACCGAACCGGAAGCGGCGGCCGAGGTGGAACGCCTGGCGGCCGGCGAGTTGGCCGTACGGTTCGACCTTGCCGTCGCTCCTCTGCTGCGACTGTTGTTCATCCGGCTCGGCGAGAACCGGCACCGCCTGGTGATGACGTTCCATCACGTCCTGATGGACGGCTGGTCCATGCCCGTCCTGCTCAGCGAACTCTCCACGATCTACGCGGCCGACGGTGACGCCTCACGCCTACGACGGGCCCCGTCCTACGGCCAGTACATGGCATGGCTGTCACGCCAGGACAAGGAGGAAGCGAGGAGCGCATGGCGTACGGAACTGTCCGGCGCCGACGAGCCGACCCTCGTGGCCCCGGCGGACCCCACCCGTGCCCCGGCCTTCCCGGCCCACGTCTTCGGCGAGCTCCCCGAGGACACCACGCGAGCCTTGAGCGATCTCGCCCGCAGCCAGGGCCTCACCATGAACACGGTGGTGCAGGGCGCGTGGGCGCTGGTACTGGCGCGGCTGGCCGGGCGCGACGACGTCGTCTTCGGCGCTACGGTGGCCGGCCGGCCGGCCGAGCTGCCGGGTGTGGAATCGATGGTGGGACTGCTCATCAACACACTGCCGGTACGGGTCGAACTCGACGGTACGCAGTCGATGCTCCAAACCCTGGAGCGGTTGCAGGAACGCCAGACCGGACTCATGTCCTACCAGTACATGGGCCTGTCCGAGATCCAGAAGCTGTCCGGTCCCGGCGCCGTGTTCGACTCGCTCGTACTGTATGAGAGCTTCCCGGCACCGCCCGCCGCGCCGGCGGTTCCCGACGCCGTGTCCATCAGGCCGTCGGGCATGTCGCGCGACGCGTCCCACTATCCGATCACGTTGGTTGTCACCCCTGGTCCGCGCCTGCGTTTCAAGCTGGACTACCGTCCCGACCTGTTCGACCGGGCCACCGCGGAGTCTGTCTTCCGTCGGGTGATGCGGGTGTTGGAGCAGGTGGTGGCTGATCCGTTGGTGGCGGTGGGGCGGGTTGATGTGGTGGGGGAGGTTGAGCGGGAGCTTGTGGTGGGGGGGTTCAACGATACGGGGCGGCCTGTGGCGGGTGGGTCGTTGTTGGAGTTGTTCGGTTCGCATGTTCGTGCGAGTCCGGGTGTGGTGGCGGTTCGGTCGGGCTCTGAGGTTTTGTCGTATGCGGAGTTGGATGAGCGGTCGGACCGGTTGGCCAGATTCCTGGTGAGTGTGGGTGTGGGGCGTGAAGGGGTGGTGGGTCTGTGCCTGCCGCGTGGGGTGGATGTGGTGGTGGGGGAGTTGGCCGTATGGAAGGCCGGTGGGGCTTTCGTGCCGCTTGATCCTGAGTATCCGTCCGATCGGTTGCGGTACATGGTCGGGAACAGTGGTGCGGGTGTGGTGCTGGCGACGGCGGAGACGTTGGCCCGGGTGCCTGCGGGGCCGGCCCGCGTTGTTCTGCTTGAGGAAGTCCCTGCTGCGCCTGATCCGGTCGTGTTGCCGGGTGTGACGGATCCGGACCAGCTCGCGTATGTGATCTATACCTCTGGGTCGACGGGTCGGCCCAAAGGCGTGGCGGTGGGGCATCGGGGTGTGGTGAACCTGGTGGGGGCGATGGCTCCGGTGTTGGGTGCGGGTCCTGGTGTGGTGACGTTGCAGTTCGCTTCGTTCAGTTTTGATGCGGCGATCCTGGATGTGGCGGTGGTGCTGGGTTCGGGTGGCACGTTGGCGATCGCGATGGGTGAGGAGCGTGCGGAGCCGGGTGCGTTGGCGGGGATGATCGCGGCCCACGGCGTGACTACGGCCAGTGTGGTGCCCTCTCTCCTCGGGGTTCTGAATCCCGAGCAGGTGTCGGGAGTGAAGACCTGGGTGTTAGGCGCAGAGCGCCTGACCGCGGATCTCGCTGCTCGGTGGGTGCCTGGGGCGAAGGTGGTCAACACGTACGGGCCGACCGAGGCGACGGTGATGGTGACGGCGGGTCCGGTCGACGCACGTATCGCGTCGGCGGACGAGGCTCCTGTCATCGGCCGTCCGCTGTCCAACTCCCGTATCTATGTGCTGGATTCCTTCCTGCGTCCGGTTCCGCCGGGCATCACGGGTGAGGTGTATGTCGCGGGTGCGGGTCTGGCTCGTGGTTACGTCGCCCGCCCTGATCTCACGTCGGAGCGTTTTGTGGCGTGTCCGTTCGTTACCGGTGAGCGGATGTATCGCTCGGGTGATCTGGCGCGCTGGAACGGTGAGGGGGAGTTGGCGTTTGTCGGGCGGGCCGACGCGCAGGTGAAGGTGCGTGGCTTCCGTATCGAGCTGGGTGAGATCGAGGCGATACTCTCCGCCCACCCCGCCGTCGGTCAGGCGGTTGTCGTGGCCCGCGAGGATGGCCCCGGCGACAAGCAGCTCGTCGGCTACGTCGTACCGCGGACTCAGGACATCGACATGCGGCAGGTTCGGGAGCACCTCGCCGAGGCGCTGCCGGAGTATATGGTCCCCGCCGCGCTCCTCGTACTGGACGCCCTGCCCCTGACACCGAACGGCAAGGTCGACCGGGGCGCCCTGCCCGCCCCGGACTTCGCCGGGCGGGTGTCGGACCGCACGCCGGTCGGGGAGACGGAGGAGAAGCTGTGCGCGCTGTTCGCCGAGGTCCTGGAGCTGGAACGGGTCGGTGTCGACGACAACTTCTTCGACCTGGGTGGTGACTCGGGGCTGGCGATGCGCCTGGCCGCCCGCATCCGCGAGGAGTTGGGCGCGGATCTGAGCATGCGTCAGTTCTTTGGTGCGTCGACGCCTGTGGGTGTCGCTCGGATGCTCGCGGCGAAGGCGCGGCCGGAACTCGGGCCGGCCGAGCGTTCCGAGGAGATGCCGGTCTCGGTGGAGCAGCAGCGCACCTGGCTGATGAGCGGGCTGGCCGAGGAGTCGCGCGCCGCCCACCGGAGTTCGATCGCCCTGCGGCTCTCCGGCTCGCTGGACCGGGCCGCCCTGGAGGCGGCCCTCGGGGACGTCGCCGTACGGCACGAGATCCTGCGGACCCGGTTCACCGGCGAACGTGCCGACGACCTGCGTCAGCACGTTCTGGACGCCGACGATCCCGCGGCCAGGCCCGCACTGTCGGTGACCTCCGCCACCTCCGCCGGAGAGGAAGAACTCGCCGGACTGCTCGCCGACCGGTCGGGGCGCGAGTTCGACCTTGCACGTCAACTGCCCTGGAGGGCGGACCTGTTCGCGCTGTCGGACACGGAGCACGTGCTGCTGCTCGTCGTACACCGGATCGCCGGGGACGACGCGTCGCTGGACATCGTCGTCCGTGACCTCGCCGCCGCCTACGGTGCCCGGCGCGAGGGCCGCAAGCCCGAACGGGCCCCGCTGTCACTCCAGTTCGCCGACTACGCCCTGTGGGAGGGTGAGCTGCTGCGAGGCACGGAGGAGTCGGACAGTCTGATCAGCGACCAGCTCACCTACTGGAAGGAGCGGCTGGCCGACCTGGAGCCCGAACTGCCGCTTCCCTTCGACCGGCCGCGTCCGGTGCTGGCCGACCACCGGACCGGCTCCGTGCCGCTGAGCCTCGACGCGGACGCGCACGACCGTCTGGCGGACGCGGCGGAAGCCGAGGACGCCCCGGTCTTCGTGGCCGTACAGGCGGCCCTCGCCCTGCTGCTGACCCGGCTCGGTGCCGGTGACGACGTGGTGCTCGGCACCCGGCTGTCGCGGCGCTTCGAGGAAGGCGATCTGGAGGGCGTGGTCGGGCCGCTGACCCACCCGCTCGTGCTGCGGACCGACACCTCCGGTGACCCGACCTACCGCGAACTGCTGCGCCGTGCGCAGGAGGTGAACCAGGAAGCCCTGCGCCACCGGGACATGCCGTTCGAACGGCTCGTGGACGTGCTCCGGCACCCCGCATCGGCGGCGCGCCACCCGGTGTTCCAGGTCCTGCTCGAAGTGGGTGACCTGAGCGTCGAGGAGCTGGACGCGGCGGACCTGCCCGGTCTGCGCACCACCCGGCTGGACGGCGTCAGCGGTGACACGGAACTCGACCTGTGGTTCGCGCTCAACGAACGCACCCACGGCGACGGCACACCCAACGGCATCGAGGGGGTGCTGCGCTACGCCACCGAACTCTTCGACGCCTCCACCGCGACCGCGCTCGCGGGCCGCCTCGTGCGCGTGTTGGAACAGGTGGCCGCCGAACCGGAGTTGCGAGTCAGCGAGGTGGACGTGCTGCTCGGCGAGGAGGAACGCCGTCAGCTCCTGGGCGGAGGCCTCGATCCGGCCGATGACCTTGTTCACGACACAGATCCTGTCCACGGTCCGACGCCCCTCCGCGACACGCTTCTCGGTCACGACACCGTCCTCGGCCTGCTCGCCGATCAGGTGGCCCGTACACCGGACGCCCTCGCCGTGAAGGGCCAGGACGGGTCCCTCACCTACCGTGCGCTGGACTCGGTGACCGATCTGCTCGCGCGCCGGCTCTCCCGGCGGGGCGCGGGCACCGAGCAGCGGGTCATCGTGATGCTGCCGCCCGGCGCCGGCTTCACCGTCGCTCTGATCGGGGTGCTCAAGGCCGGCGGGGTGTGCTCCTTCGTCGACCCCACCCGGCCGTTCGTCGGCGGCTCGGACGGCCCCGGACCGCGCAGTCGGCCCGCGGCGCTGGTCTGCACGGCGGCCATGGCGGGACGGATGAACGCGGACAGCCGGATTCCGGTGCTGTGGATCGACGACCTGTTGGAGGAGGACGCCGAGTTCGCGCCCGCCGCCACCCCGACCGCCGCGGCGCCGCCGCAGTCCCGGCCCGCTCAGGCGGCCGTCGTCCTCGACGCCCTCGGAGCGGACGAGTCCGCTCCCGGCTCGGTCGTCGACCACCGGGCGTTGCTGCGCCAGACAGCGCACCGGTTGCGAACCGTCGCGGTGAACGGCGCCCCTGCCCTGCTCGACGCGCGGGCCCCTGTCGGCGCGTTCCTCGTACCGCTGCTCGCGTCCCTCGGCGCGGGCGGCGGCGTTCGATTCGTCGTGCCGGGAGAGGACGCCGTGGCCCTCGCCACCGCGGCGGAGCCGGCCGAGACGACCCTGGTCACCACCAGGGACCGGCTGCGGAAGATCATCGGATCGGAGGCGGGGCACCGTCCCTTCGCCGAGGTTACGGTGGTCGAGTCCGGGCGGCCGGTCGGCGCCGCGGAGACCCGTGAGTGGCAGGAACTCCACCCGGACACCTCGCTGATCAGCAGCGTCACCGCGGTCGGCACGGCGGGACCGTGGCTCGAACACCGGCTGTCGCCGGGCGACCCTGCCCCGGTACGGCTCCCGGCCGGACGGCCCGTGCACGGCAGCCGGGCGCTTGTCCTGGACGACCTGCTGCGCCCGGTTCCGCCGGGTGTCGTGGGTGACGTGTACGTGACGGGGACCCCGCTGTCCCGTGGGATCGCGGGCGGGTCGTCACTGACCGCGGAACGGTTCGTGGCCCTCCCGTACGGCGGCCCGGGTGAGCGGATGCTGCGCACCGGGGAACGAGCGCGGCGGACCCCCGCCGGGCTGCTGGCGCTGCGTGATCCGGGTGAGGAGCGCGACAGGGGCTCCCGGGCCCGGCGCACGGTCACCGACAGCCGGGAGCTGGAGGTGCTGCTGCCGCTGCGGGCGAGCGGCGGCCGGCCGCCGCTGTTCTGTCTGCACGAGACCACCGGCCTGAGCTGGATCTACGCGGCCCTCCTCCAGTACCTGCCGCAGGACCTGCCGGTCTACGGAGTCCAGGCGCGCGGTCTGACGGGCGCCGAACCGCCGGCGGACGGCATCGAGGAGATGGCGGCGGACTACGCCGAGCAGATCCGCTCGGTGCAGCCCACCGGCCCGTACCACCTGCTCGGCTGGTCCCTGGGCGGAGTCCTCGCCCACGCCGTCGCCACCCGGCTGGAGGAACTGGGCGAGGAGGTGGCCCTGCTCGCGGTGCTCGACGCCTATCCCCAGCACGGCGTCGGTACGTCGCTGTACACCTACGACGACGAGGAGACACCCGAGGGACGGGACAGCGGCCGGCGAATGCAACGTGGTCCCGGCGGCCAGGACATCACCGGCGTGAGCGGTCCCGCGCTGGAGAACGTCAAGAAGGTCATCCAGAACACGGCCGGATTCATGCCGGACTACACACCGCGTCACTTCCGGGGCGACCTGCTCGTCTTTGTCGCGACGGTGGACCGGCCCCAGGACAGGCCGGTATCGGAGGCGGTCGCGACCTGGGATCCGTACGTATCCGGAAACGTCGAGTCCCACGAGATCGCCACCCGCCACAAGGAAATGCTGAAGCCCACACCGGCCGCCCACATCGGGCGCGTCCTCACGGAGAAGCTCGGAGCGGCTCGGAACGGCTCCGAGTAGGCAGGAACGTCTCCGCGTGAACCGTAACGGCTCCGGTCAGGGCCGGAGCGGCACGGAACAGTGGCGGAACGCACGGAGCACTGCCGGAATGCCGTTGCAGGAAGACCGTTTTGGAAAGCCGTTCCGGGAAGGCCTTCCGGAACGGCTTTCCTGTGGGGAAAAGGACTGAGCCGGCCGGACGGTGATCGACACCGGCGGTTCTCCTGCGAAATTGGTCAGTTGGACATTCGTTGACGTCAGTGCCCGGCGATTTCAGAATCAGACGGTGGGCGCCACGGATCCCGCAGCGAGAAATGACGAAAGGGAACCGCCGATGCCGAAGCCCCCGGAAATCCCTCTGCACAACCGCCGGGTCGGACTCGATCCGCTGCCCGAACTGGGCCGTACGAGCCGGGAGTGCCCGTTCGCGGAGACCCCCGCGCCGGGCACCTCGGCCCGTGCCTGGCTCGCGTCGGGCAACGAGACGGTACGTACGGTCCTCGGCGACGCCGCGCGGTTCAGCACCCTGCCGCCCGCGGACAGCAAGGAGGACTCCCGCCGGCTCATCCAGCCGGGCAACCTCCTCCAGTACGACCCGCCCGAGCACACCCGGCTCCGGCAGCTGCTCACACCGGAGTTCACGCTGCGCCGCATGCGCAGGCTGGAGCCACTGATCGCGGACATCGTGGCCGACCGCCTCGACGCCCTCGAACTGGCCGGTCCGCCCGCCGACTTCATGCGGCACTTCGCCTGGCCCGTGCCCGGACTGGTGAGCTGCGCGCTGCTCGGCATCCCCCGCGACGACCACGCAGAACTGGCCCGCAACCTTGATGTCACCCGCGCCACCAACCGCAGCCGCGAACAGCAACAGGCGGCGGGCAAGGCCTACATGGCGTACATGCACAAACTGATCGGACAGAAGCGGCGCGCCCCCGGCGACGACCTGCTCAGCAGACTGATCCGGGAGCACGGCGACGACATCACCGACGACGAACTGGTCGGGACAGCCGCCACGACCATGGCGGCCGGGTTCGAGAACGTCGCGGGCACCCTGGGCCTCGGCGCCCTGGCGCTGATGCGGCACCCGGATCAACTGGCCCTGTTCCAGGACAGTCCCGAGGTGGTCGACCGGGCCGTCGAGGAGCTGATCCGGTACGTCTCCGTCATCGCCACGGCCTCGCCGCGCACCGCGCTGGAGGACCTGACCATCGAGGGGCACGAGGTCAAGGCGGGGGAGACCGTGGTGTGTTCCCTGATGGCGGTCAACCGGTTCGAGCCCACGGAGCCGCCACAGCCCTCGCGCGAAGAACTCGACATCACCCGCGAGATCTCCTCCCACCTGGCCTTCGGACACGGCATCCACTACTGCCTGGGCGCCCCGCTCACCCGGCTGACCCTCCGGATCGCCTTCCCCGCCCTGCTCGCGCGCTTCCCCAAGCTGCGACCGGCGGTCCCGCCGGAGGAGCTGCGCTACCGCACACTGGCCCCCAACTACGGCGTCGACGCGCTGCCGGTCACCTGGTAGGGGGCGGCATGCCACGCGAAACGCCGGCCGTGCCCGTACACACCCGCCGGACACGCTTCGACCCCGCGGACGACCTGCGTACGCTCACCGGCGGACGCCCTGTCGTGCGCCTGCCCGTGGGCCCCGGCACGGACGGACGGCCCGTCTGGCTGGTCACCGGGTACGAGGAAGTGCGCCAGGTCCTCGGCGACCACACCCGCTTCTCCACCCGCCGCCGTACCGGCCCCGCGCGACCACCGGACGCGCCGGGCCCCGATCGGCCGGAGCAGGCTGTCGGCCAGCTGATGGACTACGACCCGCCCGAGCACACCCGGCTGCGCCGGATGCTGACGCCGGAGTTCACCCTCCGCCGCCTGCGCGGGATGGAGCCGTACATCGCCCGGACCGTGGCGGAGCGCCTGGACGCCATGGAACGGGTGGGGCCGCCGGCCGACCTGGTGGAGAGGTTCGCGTCGCCCGTGCCGGGCGCGGTGCTGTGCGAGCTGATCGGAGTGCCCCGTGACGACCGTGACGACTTCCTGCGCCGGGGCCACGCGCACCTGGAGGCCGCGCGGGGCAGACAGCGCCGTGCCGCCGCCGGGGAGTCGTTCCTGCGCTACCTCTCCGGTCTGGTGGAACGCCGGCGCAAGGAGCCGGACGACGGTTTCCTCGGCGCTCTCGTGCGCGACCACGGCGACGAGCTGACCGACGAGGAACTGCGCGGCTTGTGCGTTCTGTTGATGCTCGCGGGACTGGACAACATCTCCGGCATGATCGGCCTGGGCACGCTGGTCCTGCTGGAACACCCGGCCGAACTGGCCGCCCTGCGCCAGGACACGGGGACCGCCGACCGCGTCATCGACGAACTGCTGCGCTACCTGTCCGTCCCGCACGCCCCGACCCCCCGGATCGCTCGGGAGGACGTCGTCATCGGCGGGGAGCTGGTCCGCGCGGGTGAGAACGTCGTGTGCTCCCTGCCGATGGCCAACCGGGACCCCGCGCTCACCCCGGACCCCGACCGCTTCGACCCCGGCCGCGACCCGGTGCCCCACGTCGCTTTCGGACACGGCATCCACCACTGCCTGGGCGCCGCGCTGGCCCGTATCGAACTGCGCGTCGCACTCACGGCCCTGGTGGAGCGCTTCCCCGGGCTGCGCCCGGCGGTCCCCGCCGACGAGGTGCGCTTCCGGGTCCGTTCGCCCGCCTACGGGCTGGAACGGCTGCCGGTCGCCTGGTGAGAGGAAGACAAACAGAAGGCGGAGGAGCGAGCGGAGGAGCGAGCAGAGAGGCGAGCGGAGGAGGGGGAGAAGAAGGGCGCATGGACGGACAGTTGGAGGTCGAGGTCGACCGCGGCAGATGCGTGGGCGGCGGGATGTGCGTGCTGTTCGTGCCCGTGGTCTTCGACCAGTCGGACGACGACGGCAAGGTCCTGCTCAAGATCCCGGTGCCGGGCGCCGGGCTGACCGGATCGGTGCGGGGGGCCGCGAAGCGATGCCCCTCGGGCGCGATCACGCTCCATGAACGGCAAGGGGACGCCATGAACACGAGGGAGAGAACATGATCAAGGGCAACGCGGCACAGGGGGGCCCGGGGGACGTACGCCGTTTTGTCGTCTCCCTGTGGTGCGCGGAACTCGGTGTGCCCGACGTGGGCGACACGGACGACTTCTTCGCCCTCGGGGGGCATTCGCTGGCGGCGCTGAACGTCCTGACCGACGTCGAGGACGCCTTCCAGGTCGAGCTGGACCTGCGTACCGTCTTCGAGCACCCGACCCTGTCGGACTTCGTCTCGATGCTGGCCTCGCTCGCCGGCGTCACGCCCGCAGAGCCCGAGAGCGCCCGTGCGGTGGCCACGGTCTCCGGCAGCGCCGCCTGACGGACGCGACACCTACGTACACCCGTGGCCCGGTGGGGCAGCGGGACGAGACGGTTTCGTCCCGCTGCCCCACCGGGCCACGTCGTGTTCTCGGTGTCCTGGATGTCATGGGTGGTGCTGGTGCCCTCTTCTGTGTCCGCCGTGTGACCGGTCGCTGCGTAGAACTGAGCGCATGTTCTCTCTGAAGAAGCGAGCTCTCTCGCACACCACGCTGGCCGCGTCGGCGCTCGCCGTCGCCCTCTGCCTGACCGGCTGCTCCGACGACGGCAAGAGCGACACCGTCGGCAGCGACGTCGGCGCAGGGGCGGCGGCCTCCCCTACCAGTCCCTTCGACAAGGCCTTGGACTACGCCGAGTGCATGCGGTCCAACGGCGTCCCCGGCTTCCCCGACCCGCAGCAGGACAGCGGCGGCGTCCGGATCAGCCCCGGTGACGTCGACCCGAACTCCGCCGGCTACCAGAAGGCGGAGTCGGCCTGCCGCGACAAGATGCCACAAGGCCAGGGCGGCCCCGGTGGTGGCGGCGGCCAGCTCGACTCCGCCAAGGTCGCCGAGTGGGCCAAGTGCCTCCGGGAGAACGGTCTCGCCAAGCTGCCCGACCCGGAGATCAACGGCGGCAACATGACGATCGACCCCAAGGCCGCCGGGATCACGCCCGAGGAGTTCCAGCAGGCGCAGCAGGCCTGCCAGGACAAGTACCCGGGCGGTGGCCTGATGCTGGGACCGGGGCCGGGTCAGTGACCACCTCCGACGAGACCGAACTCGCCGTGCGCGGCGAAGAACCGAACGCCCTGGAACGCAGGACACCCGGCACGCCGCCGGTCCCCGCGTCCGAGGGGACCGGCGAGCCCCTCGCCACCAGGAGCGACGACGGCGGATCCGGCGACGGCGACCAGGAGTCGGGCCGCGGCGGGCGAAGGCGCCGCCCGCTGCGTACGGTACTGCTCATCGCGATCGCGGTCGCCGTGGCCGCGACGGCGGGCATGGCCGCCTCCGGAGTCCTCGGCAGCGACGGAGAGAGCGCCGCGAGCGCCGCTCCCTCCGGGCCGCCCGCCACGACCAAGGTGCAGCGCACCACGCTGACCGACACCGAGACGGTGGACGGCAACCTCAGCTACGGCGACGCGACCGACGTCCAGGCCCCGGCCGCCTCGGGCGGAGCCGGCTCGGGCGGCGGCCAGCAGGGCTCCGGCGATACCGGCGCCGGGGTCATCACCTGGCTGCCGAGCGACGGCGTCGTCCTTGAACGCGGCGACACCGTCTACCGCGTGGGACAGGAGAAGGTGCCGCTGCTGTACGGCTCCATTCCCCTGTACCGCACCCTGGAGACCGGGAACGAGGGCGAGGACGTGAAGATCCTTGAGAAGAACCTGAAGGCCCTCGGCTACACCGGCTTCACCGTTGACGACACCTATACGTCCAGCACCGCGGAAGCCGTCGAGGACTGGCAGGAGGACCTGGACCGGGAGGAGACCGGCACCGTCCAGGTCGGCGACGCGGTCGTGGCCTCCGGCCCCCGCCGCGTCGCCGAGGTCAAGTCGGTGCCCGGCGCCCTGCTCAGCGGCAGCCTGCTGTCCCTGACGGGCACCTCGCGCGTGGTGAACGTCGACCTCGACCCGCAGTTCGAGGACCTCGTCAAGGAGGGCACGAAGGCGACCGTCACCCTCCCCGACGACACCACCGTCGAGGCCGTGGTGACCGACATCGGCACCCCGCCGCCCGCGCAGAGCGGCTCCGGCGGCGACGCGGGCCAGCAGCCCGAGGGCGGCAGCGACACCGCCACCATCCCCGTACAGCTGAAGATCAAGGAGCAGAAGAAGCTGGGGCGGTACCAGGCCGCGCAGGTCGACGTGGTCCTCAAGGCCGAGACCCGCGAGGACGTCCTCGCCGTCCCCGTCAACGCGCTGACCGCGCAGCGGGGCGGCTACGCGCTGGAGGCCGTGACCGACAAGGGCGTCGAGTACGTCCCGGTCAAGCTCGGCATGTTCGCCGGCAACCTGGTCGAGGTGACCGGGGCGGCCGTCAAGGAAGGCATGGTCGTGGGGGTTCCCAAGTGACCGGTCCGGCCCACCCCGTCGTACACCTGAGCGGGGTCACCAAGGCATACGGCGAGGTCCACGCCCTCCAGGGCGCCGACCTGGTCATCCGGCGCGGCGAACTGCTCGCCATCGTCGGCCCCTCCGGCTCGGGCAAGTCCACGATGCTGAACATCATGGGCACCCTCGACCGGCCCACCGCGGGCACGGTCCGCATCGACGGACATCTCACGGACGACCTCACCGACCGTGAACTGTCCGCGCTGCGGGCCCGCACCATCGGTTTTGTCTTCCAGCAGTTCCACCTGGCCCAGGGCGTACCGGCGGTGGACAGTGTCGCGGACGGGCTGCTCTACGGCGGCCGGCCGCGCGCCTGGCGCCGCCGGAAGGCGGAGGCCGCGCTGCGCCGGGTCGGCCTCGGCCACCGGCTCGACCACCAGCCGCACCAGCTGTCCGGCGGTGAGAAACAGCGGGTGGCCATCGCCCGCGCCGTACTCGGCGATCCGCCGCTGCTGCTGGCCGACGAGCCGACAGGAGCGCTCGACTCCCGCTCGGGCGCCGTGGTGATGGAACTGCTGCACGAACTGCACGAGGCGGGTACGACAGTGGTGGTCATCACGCACGACCACGACATCGCCGCGTCCCTGCCCCGCGAGGTCCGGGTCAGGGACGGCCTGATCGAGTACGACTCCGGCCGCCCGGCGGCGCTCGCCGGCAGAGCCCCCCAGGAGATCACGTCATGAGCACGCTCCACACCGAGCCGGTGGCGGAGGAGCTGGACTCGCCGGCGCTGCCACCGCCCGTCCGTCCCAAGCCGGCCAGGATGGGCCCGGCGGACGTGGTGCGCGTGGGCGGTTCCGGCCTGCGGTCCCGGCCGATGCGGGTCTTCCTGTCCGCGCTCGGCATCGCCATCGGCATCGCCGCCATGGTCTCGGTGGTGGGCATCTCCAGCTCGTCCACCGAGGGGCTCAACCGCAGGCTCGCCGCCCTCGGGACCAACCTGCTCACCGTCACCCCCGGGCAGTCGATCAGCGGCGACACCGCGCACCTGCCCGACGAGTCGATCGGCATGATCGGCGAGATCGGTGCCGTCGAGTCGGTGTCCGCCATCGGCAAGACGAGCGCGAAGGTCTATCGCAACGACCACATCCCCAAGGAGGAGACCGGCGGTCTCACCGTCAACGCGGCCCGTACGGACCTGCCGAAGAGCACCGGGGCGGAGATTGTGGACGGTCGGTGGCTGAACGCTGCCAACAGCCGCTATCCGGCGGCCGTCCTCGGTGCCAAGGCGGCCCAGCAGCTCGGCGTGCACGAGGCCGGCGAGGACGTCCAGGTGTGGATCGGCGGACGCTGGTTCACGGTGGTCGGCCTGCTCGCCGCCAACGAACTTCTGCCGGAGCTGGACTCCGCGGCCCTCGTGGGATGGCCGGTCGCCGAGGAACTCCTGAACTTCGACGGGTATCCGACGGCCGTCTACACCCGTACCGACGAATCCGCGGTCGCCGACGTGCAGGCCGTCCTCGGTGCCACCGCCAACCCCCAGAACCCCAGCGGCGTCAACGTCTCACGCCCCTCCGACGCCCTGGCCGCCAAGGAGGCCACCGACGACGCGCTCAGCGGACTGCTGCTGGGACTCGGCGGGGTGGCCCTGCTGGTGGGCGGTGTCGGTGTGGCCAACACGATGGTGATCTCCGTGCTGGAGCGCCGCTCCGAGATCGGCCTGCGCCGTTCCCTGGGTGCCACCCGGGGCCAGATCCGTACCCAGTTCCTGTCCGAGGCACTGCTCCTGTCCGCGCTCGGCGGACTCGGCGGCGTGCTGCTCGGCATCGGTGTCACGGCGGGCTACGCCGGTTACCAGGGCCTGCCGTCCGTCGTGCCGGTCTGGGCGATGGTCGGCGGCGTCGGCGCCACCCTTGTCATCGGCGGTCTCGCCGGCTTCTACCCGGCCGTACGCGCCGCCCGGCTGCCCCCTACGGAGGCCCTGGCCACCACCTGATACGGCGGTGCCCCTGCCGGCCACCCCCGCCCGGCCGGGGCATCGCTCCTGTTCGTGGCTCGCCCGACCCTTACACCCCCCTAGGAAACAGGGGGCGTAAGGGTCGCTCAGGCTTTGCGAGCAGGGGTGTCGATGTGCCGCAGGTGCTGTTAATTTCGGACACATCAGCGGAAGTACGACAACCGCTGAGATCTTTTGCACCACATCGTCAAGGGGGAGTCGAGAGCATTGGAAACTGGCTGGTTCCTGAGATCCCAGGCAAAGCGCTGTGAAGGTGCCGCACACGGGGTGCCGCGGCACGAAGACCTCACGCGGGCGGCGGCCTTCGGCCGTCCCGGCGACGGCGATTGAGAGGCGCCGGGATGGAACCCGAAGAGGAGGAACTCAATCAGCAGCCCGTCGTGGACATCGACATCGACACGCTCGACCTGTCGGGTTCGCCACGACTGGCCGGAGAGAGGCCGGAACACATTCAGATCCTGGCCGCGGTCCAGGATCCGCTGCCGCCCATCACGGTGCACCGGTCGACGATGCGTGTCATCGACGGCTTCCACCGGCTGAAGGCGACCCGCCTTCGGGGCGAACACACCATCGCCGCCAGGTTCTTCGACGGGGACGAGGCGGCGGCCTTCGTCCTGGCGGTGAAGCTGAACGTCGCCCACGGTCTGCCACTGACCCTGTCGGACCGCAAACGCGCCGCCGACCGCATCATCGTGACGCATCCCCAGTGGTCGGACCGACGGGTCGCCACCGTCACCGGGATCTCCCCGGGGACCGTCGGCGACCTCCGGCGCAGGATGAGCCCCGACATCGGGCCGAGCGGGCGCCGACTGGGCCAGGACGGCCGGCTGCGACCGGTCGACGGCAGTGTGGGGCGCCTCCAGGCACAGGAGCTGCTCGCCGCGAATCCGGGCCTGTCGTTGCGTCAGGTGGCCCATGCGGCGGGTATCTCCCCGGAGACGGCGCGCGACGTCCGCAACCGGCTGCGCAACGGCGAGGACCCGCTGCCGCGCAGACGCCGGGGAGCGGCGGACACCCTGGCCGACCGGCCCAGGGCCGCGCCGCTGGGGCTCGCCCGCACGGGCCGGCGTCCCCACGGGGGGCCGGTCCTGGACCGGGCCGCGCTCGTGAGGCGCCTGACGGCCGACCCGGCCCTGCGGTTCACGGACACGGGGCGCAACCTGCTGCGCCTCCTCGCGCTGCACACGGTGCGTGAGGAGGAATGGGATGCCATAGTCAACAACGTCCCTCCGCACTGCACGGACATCGTGGCCGACCTGGCCCGTCAGTTCGCCGACCTATGGTCGGAGTTCGCGGTCCGGGTCAGGGACGAGGTGCCGCAGACCGGCTGAGCGGGCCGGGGAACCGGGCGTCCGAGTGTCGAAAGCGGACGGTTGGACGCCCGGGTTTCCCGCCCGATCCGGGAACTCGGTGCCGGCAATTCAGGGCCGGCGCTGCGGGACCGGGAACAGGGGCCGGGGGTACGGGGAGGCCGCCACGGAATGTCGTGTGGCGGCCTCCCCGTACCCCCGGCCCCTGTTCGTTCTTCCCTGTTCAGTTCCCCGCCGGGTCAGGGCTGGAAGCCGCGCTGGCCCGTTCGCTCCATCTCCACGGCCTCGTACAACGCCTTGATGTTGGAGCTGCCGAAGGTCTCGGCGCCCTGCCGCTCGATGACCTCGAAGAACAGGGTGTGCCGCGGGTGGGTGGAGGCGGTGAAGATCTGGAACAGCTGCCCCCCGTGGTCGGCGTCCGCCAGCACGTGGGTGGCCCGCAGGTCCGCCAGTCGGCCCGGGGCCAGGGGGATGCGCTCGCCGAGCAGGTCGTAGTAGGTGGACGGCGTGTTCAGGAAGCTGACCCCGCGCCGTCCCAGCGCCCGTACGGAGCGGACCGCGTCCTCGGACGAGAACGCCACGTGCTGGACGCCGGCCCCCTGATGTCCCTTGAGGAACTCGTCGATCTGTCCGGGCTGCGCGGACGCGTCGGGCTGGATCAGCGTCAGGGTGACCGAGCCGGACGGACTCTGTACGACCTTCGAATCCATGGCCTGGGCGCCCACTACGATGTGCTCCTCGAAAACGTCGAGGAACCCCAGCACGCGCATGTAGTAGTCGACGGTGGGCCCCAGGTCGCCGGTGTTCAGGCAGACCGCGAAATGATCGATGTCCAGCAGGCCCACGTCGGCGGCGCCCTCGTCGGGGGCGCGCAGCGCCGGTACGAACCCCGACGGTAGCCCCGGGCCCTCCCCCGGAGCGCGCTGTACCAGCGTGTGTACGACATCGCCGAAGCCCTTGATCACGGCGCTGGCCCGGGGACCCCCCGCCGTGCCCGCGCCACCGTCCGCGTGCCGGGTCGGACCGCGGTGGCCCCGGGCGCCGTTGGCGACGGCGGCGGCGAACGCGGCTCCCACGTCCGCCGTACGCAGCGCGATGTCCGCGACGCCGTCGCCGTGCTCGGCGACGTAGGCGGAGGCGGGGTGGTGGTCCGAGGTCGCCTGGGTCAGGACGAGTGTGATCTGGCCATGGCGCAGGGCGACGCTGCGGTGGTCGGCCGAGCCGCCGGTGCCGGCGACGGTGAAGGCGTACCGGTCGACCCAGTCGAACACCGCCTCCTCCAGATGCCCGACGTACAGCTCGACATGGTCGACGGAGAGGTCGCCGAGCGGATCGGCGGCCCCGGTGCTGGATATGTCCCGCATGTGTCCCCCAACCGGAAAAGGAGCGAGTTTTCTGCACTGTAGGACGCGCCTCGTGGATCGGGCCACGAACACCGGGCGGTATTGGTTGGACACTCGGGGCCGGACACTCGGGACGGATGGTGGTGGTCGGAGAGAAAGGGATCGGTCGAACCCGTACCGGTATTCGTCCGCTCTGGTAGTCGGACAGGGCTGGTTCATAAACTCGTTCCGCATTTCGCTCGCACGTCGACGCCTTTTGGACGGAGTGATGTTCATGGTCCGCACGATGGCCGTCGTCGGTACGGGACTCATCGGAACGTCGGTGGCGCTGGCCGCGAGGCTGCGCGGGGTGACGGTCTTCTTGTCCGACCGCGACCCGCTGGCCGCGCGGACGGCGGCGGCGCTGGGGGCCGGGCTGGCGGAAGAGCCCGTCGGACCGGTGGACCTGGCGGTCCTCGCGGTGCCGCCCAGCATGGTCGGCGGGGTGCTGGCACGGGCCCAGCGCCGGTTTCTCGCCCGCAGTTACACCGATGTGGCCAGCGTGAAGTCCCTGCCGGTACGGATGGTGCTCAGCCAGGCTCCCGACCCGGCCCGCTTCGTCGGCGGGCACCCGATGGCGGGCCGTGAACGCTCCGGCCCGCTGGCCGCGCGGGCCGACCTGTTCCACGGCCGGCCCTGGGCGCTCACCCCGTCGGCGTGCACCTCGGACCTGGCGCTGACGTTCGCCAGGGAGTTGGTCGAACTGTGCGGCGGGGTCCCGGTGCTGACCCACGGCCGTGACCATGACGACGCGGTGGCCCTGACCTCGCACGTGCCGCACCTGGTGGCCAGCCTGATGGCCGCGCGTCTGCGCGAGGGGCCTGACGGGATGTCCCGGTTCGCCGGGCAGGGGGTGCGGGACGTCACCCGGATCGCGGGTGGCGACTCACGGCTGTGGGGCGACATTCTCCAGGCCAACGCCCCGGCCATCGTGGGGGTCGTCAGGGAGTTGCACACCGACCTGTCCCGGCTGGTGACGGCGTTCGAGCTGCTCGCGGAAGCGGATCCGGAAGCGGCTCCGGGAGCCCTGTCCGTGCCCGGACCCGGTCTCGGCCCTGGTGTCGCTGGCGGCGCCGAAGCCGGTGCCGGTGCCCGAGGCGGTGCCGATCGGGGGCTGGGGACGCTGCTGGATCTGCTCGACCGAGGCGTCGAGGGCCTGGCCGAGCTGCCCGCGAACCGGGCGGACGGCGCGGCCACCGGCGCCGGGATCCTGGTGGCCGTCCCGGGGCGTGCCGGTGCGCTGCCCGAACTGCTGCGCCGGGTGGGGGAGTTCGGCGTCATCCCGGAGGACACGGTGGTCCTGACGGCCGGGGGCGACGCGGCCGGCGGGGCGCTGGAGGTACGGGTACCGGTCTCGCCCGAGCTGGTGGCGCCCGTGCTCCGTATCCTCCGCGACGAGGGCTGGGCCGCCGAGCCGGCGGCGCCGCCCCGGTGCGCGGCCCCCGCCCCGGCCCCCACCCGGCGGCAGGCATTCCACAAGGTGGCCGCACGGCCTGCCGGAAGTTGAGGGTCGATAAAACGTACGGCATTTCCGTCGTGTGGGGAACTCGCCGTCAAGCCCCGTCCAAGTGCGCATTCCGGCCTGTTGGACAGCATTGTGACCCCGGTGGAAATCGTGTGATCCTGGCCGTCGAAATCAACGCGTCGAAATTCAATGTTCCGACCGTTTCCGCACGGAAAGGCGACGAAGGCAAGTGACCGGTATCAGTGCACGGAAACCGCGCAGCAAGCCGCGCATGTGGGGATGGACGTTCCGATGAGCACAAGCCTCGACCAGCTCGACCAGCTCGATGATCTCGACCGGCCCGAGTCGCTCGAACACCGCCCGGCCCTGACCGGGGACGGCTCCCTCAAGACGCCGTACCGGCCGCGGATCGTGGGCGTGGGCACCGCCGCGTCGCCCACCGTCTACACCCAGCAGGAGGTGCTCGACGCCTTCGGCATCACCGACCCGAAGATCGGCTCCGTCTTCCGCAACAGCGCCATCGACCGGCGCCATCTGACCCTGCCCGAACCCGGCGCCGACGGCGTCCGCCACCCGGAGCCGCAGGGCGACCTGCTGGACAAGCACAAGGCCATGGCCGTCGGCATGGGCGCCGAGGCGCTGCGCGCCTGCCTGAAGCGGGCCGGCGCCGAACTGTCCGACCTGCGTCACCTGTGCTGCGTGTCCTCCACCGGCTTCCTCACCCCCGGCCTGAGCGCCCTGCTGATCCGCGAACTGGGCATCGACCGCCATTGCAGCCGCAGCGACATCGTCGGCATGGGCTGCAACGCGGGCCTCAACGCGCTGAACGTCGTGGCCGGCTGGTCCGCCGCCCACCCCGGCGAACTCGCCGTGGTGCTCTGCGCCGAGGCCTGCTCCGCCGCGTACGCGATGGACTCCTCGATGCGTACGGCCGTCGTCAACAGCCTCTTCGGTGACGGATCCGGGGCCATCGCCCTCCTGTCGGGGGCCGGCGACGAGGTGTCGGGGGTCACGGAGGGTCCGACCGTCCTCAAGTTCGCCAGCTGCCTCATTCCCGAGGCGATCGACGCGATGCGCTACGACTGGGACCGCGAGCTGGACCGGTTCAGCTTCTACCTCGACCCGCAGATCCCGTACGTCGTCGGCGCCCACGCCGAGATCGTCATCGACCGCCTGCTCGCGGACACCGGCCTGCGCCGCAGCGACATCGGCCACTGGCTGGTGCACTCGGGCGGCAAGAAGGTCATCGACGCGGTCACCGTCAATCTGGGGCTGACCCGCCACGACCTGCGGCACACCACCGGAGTGCTCAGGGACTACGGCAATGTGTCGAGCGGCTCGTTCCTCTTCTCGTACGAACGGCTGCTCGACGAGCGGGTGACCAGGCCCGGAGACTACGGCGTGCTGATGACGATGGGACCGGGATCCACGCTGGAAACGGCGCTGGTCCAGTGGTGACGACGGGGGAGAACACCATGCGAGAAGCGAGCGACGTGAGTGCTGTGAACGCGGTGGGTGCGGTGAGCGACCCGAGCGGTGTACTGACACTGACCGTCGACGGGACCCGGCCGCTCACGGCCGGCACCGTCAAGGACCTGACCGTCCTGTGCGACCGGGCCGAGGACCGGGACACCGGGGGGACCGTCACCCTGCGCGTCACCGGAGCGCCAGGACCGGGCTGGACGGACACCTTGGACGTCGCGCTGGTCACAAAGTGGGAGCGGGTGCTGCGCCGGCTGGAGCGGCTGCCCGCCGGGACCGTCGCCCTCGCGACCGGCGACTGCGGCGGAGTGGCCCTCGACGTGTTCCTCGTCGCCGACATCCGCATCGCCACCCCGGACACCCGGCTGCTCGTGCCCTTCGACGGGGAGTCGACCTGGCCCGGCATGGCCACCTTCCGGCTCGTCCGGCTCGCCGGGGCCGCCCGGGTGCGCCGCAGTGTGCTCTTCGGCCATCCCCTCACCGCGTCCGAGGCGCTGGAGCTGGGCATCGCCGACGAAGTGGCCGAAGGCCCCGACGCGGCGGCCGCCGCCACGGAGCAGCTGATCGAAGAGCTGTCCGGCAAGGAACTGGCCATCCGGCGCCAGCTGTTGTTCGACGCGCAGCACACGAGCTTCGAAGAGGCCCTCGGCCCCCACCTGGCGGCCTGCGACCGTGCCTTGCGGCGCTCCGCCGCCGCCGAGGAGGCCGCATGACGACGGCGCCGCCCCTGCGCGGATCGACGCTCGACGGGTGGCACGCCCTGACCGAGGCGGTGGAACAGGCGGAGAGGACGCTGACCCCGCTACCGGCCCCCGCGCGGCGCACCGCCGCGCAGCGGGCCGTCGCCGACGCCGCGAAGAACCGGGCGCGCGCGGAGCGGGCCGGGTTCCTCCAGAGGCACGCCGACGCCGTCTACGACCGCCTCACCGACGGACGTACCCGCGAACCGCGCATCGACGAACTGGTCGCGGCGGCAGCGACCGCCTACCCCGGACTGGTGCCGACGGCGGAGCTGCTGGAGCGGGAGAACAGCCGGCCGCAGGCCGACAAGGAAGGCCACGAGATCGACCAGGGCATCTTCCTGCGGGCCGTCCTGCGCTCGCCCGTCGCCGGACCCCACCTCCTCGCGTCCATGCTGCGTCCCACGGACCGCGCACTCGCCCTGCTGCCGGAGTTCCGCCGGACGGGAACGGTCCGGATGAAGGCGGTACGGCTGGAGCGCCGCGACGGGGTCGCCCGGCTGACCCTGTGCCGGGACGACTGTCTCAACGCGGAGGACAACCAGCAGGTCGACGACATGGAGACCGCCGTCGACCTCGCCCTGCTCGACCCAGGCGTCCGGGTGGGCCTGGTGCGGGGCGGCGAGATGAGCCACCCCCGCTACCGGGGCAGGCGGATCTTCAGCGCGGGCATCAACCTGAAGAACCTCAGCTCCGGCGGTATCTCCCTGGTCGACTTCCTGCTGCGCCGCGAGCTGGGCTACGTCCACAAGCTGGTCCGTGGCATCCGGGTCGAAGGTCCCACCGCCTGGCACACGCCGTACGCGGAGAAGCCCTGGGTCGCCGCCGTCGACGGCTTCGCGATCGGCGGCGGCGCGCAGCTGCTCCTGGTCTTCGACCACGTCCTCGCCGCCTCGGACGCCTACTTCAGCCTTCCGGCGGCGAAGGAGGGGATCGTCCCCGGGGTCGCCAACTTCCGCCTCGGCCGCTCCACGGGACCACGGCTGTCCCGCCAGATCATCCTGGAGGGCCGCCGGGTCCGGGCGTCGGAACCGGCGGCCCGGCTGCTGGTCGACGAGGTCGTGGAGCCCGAGGAGTTGGACGCCGCCGTGGAACGCAGCCTGGCGCGGCTCGACGGTGAGGCGGTGTTGGTCAACCGGCACATGCTCAACCTCGCCGAGGAGCCGGTGGACGCCTTCCGCGCGTACATGGCCGAGTTCGCGTTCCAGCAGGCGCTGCGCCTGTACGGGGCCGATGTGATCGGCAAGGTGGGCAGGTTCGCGGCGGGCTCCTCGTGACGGCGGGCCGCGCCCCGGCCGACTGAGCGGTCCCTGCCCGGACCGGTCGGCGAGGGGCCGGGGGCCGGTCCGGGCTCCGAAGGGACCAGGACCGTGCTCCGACGAGATCAGGGCCGGGCCTCCGGCCGACGCGCGGGGAAGGAGTACACCGATGCCGATGGCGCACGTCAACGGAGTGGATCTCTGGTTCGAGGACCACGGTCGTGGTGAACCGGTGGTGATGGTGGCCGGAACGGGCGCGCCGGGCCGCGTCTGGCGCGCCCACCAGGTGCCCGCGCTGCGGAAGGCCGGCCTCCGGGTGATCACCGTCGACAACCGGGGCAGCGGGATGACCGTCGCCGGAGCCCGTCGGTTCACCCTGGACGACCTGGTCGCGGACGTCGCGGCCCTGATCGAGCACCTGGGGGAGGGGCCCTGCCGGGTGGTCGGCCACTCGCTGGGCGGTGTCATCGTGCAGGAACTTCTGCTGGCGCGCCCCGACCTCGTCAGCCGGGCGGTTCTCATGTCGAGCTGCGGCCGCGCGGACGAACTGATCAGGGCCATGGCCGCCGCCGACCTCGAACTCGCGCGCGGCGGCGTCAAGCTCCCGCCCGCCGTGGCCGCGTACCAGCTCGCGTTGCAGAACCTCGCCCCGCGCACGCTGAACGACGAGGCGAAGTTACGGGACTGGCTCGCCGTACTGGAGATGACCGCGCCCGACCCGGCGGCGCTCCGCCGGCAGCTCGGCCTGGAGGTGATCCCGAACCGCCTCGCGCACTACCGGGCGATCGACCGCCCCTGCCTGGTCATCGGCTTCCGGGACGACCTGGCCGTCCGCCCGCACCTGTCACGGGAACTCGCCGAGGCGATTCCGTGCGCCCGGTACACCGAGATACCCGACTGCGGCCACTACGGCTATCTGGAGCGACCCGACACGGTGAACGAGGTGCTGACCGACTTCCTGACGGCCTGAACGGCGGTAAGACCCGTACGCCGCCGTACGGTGCGGACCTGACGCACCGTACGGCTCCCCGGGCCGGCCGGTGAGGAGGGGCGGCTGATCAGTGGGCGCGCGCGTACTGCGGCGGGGTGTGCACCGTGCCGCCCAGTTCGCGGGCCGCGCGGCGGGCCCAGTACGGGTCGCGCAGCAGCTCCCTGCCGAGCAGCACCGCGTCCGCCTCGCCGTTGGCGACGATCTTCTCCGCCTGCTCCGGCTCGGTGATCAGGCCGACGGCCGTCACGGGCATCCGGGTCTCGGCCCTGACGCGGGCCGCGAACGGCACCTGGTAGCCGGGGCCGACCGTGATCCGGGCGTGCGCCGCGTTGCCCCCGCTGGACACGTCGAGCAGGTCCACGCCGTGCGCCAGCAGGTCGTCCGCCAGCCGTACCGTCTCGTCCACGGTCCAGCCGTCCTCGTCGAGCCAGTCGGTAGCCGAGATGCGGAAGAACACGGGCAGATCCTCGGGCCACTCCGCCCGGATCGCGTCCACGACCTCCAGGGCGAACCGCGTGCGGTTCTCGTACGAACCCCCGTAGGAATCCGTGCGCTTGTTGCTGTGCGGGGAGAGGAACTGGCCGACCAGGTAGCCGTGCGCGCCGTGCACCTCCACGACCTGGAACCCGGCCTCGCGGGCCCGCCGGGCCGCCGCCCCGAACTGCTCCACGATCTCCTGGATCTGCTCCACCGTCAGCTCGGCCGGCACCGGATACCCGTCCGTGAAGGGCAAGGGGCTCGGCGCGAGGACCTCCCAGCCGTTGGAGTCGGGGGCGACCGGGCCGCCGCCCTTCCAGGGCCGGTCCGTCGATGCTTTCCGCCCGGCGTGGGCGAGCTGGATGCCCGGGACCGTCCCCTGCGAGGCGAGGAAGCGGGTGATCCGGCGGAACGCCTCGACCTGCGTGTCGTTCCAGATGCCGACGTCGGCGGGGCTGATCCGGCCCTCCGGGCTGACGGCCGTGGCCTCGACGAGGATCAGCCCCGTACCGCCGATGGCCCGGGAGGCGAGGTGAGCGAAGTGCCAGTCACGGGGCACGCCCGCGTCCGGGCCCGTCTCCTCGGCGGAGTACTGGCACATGGGTGCCATCCACACGCGGTTGGGGATGGTCAGCGACCGCAGGGTGTACGGCTCGAACAGTGCGCTCACGGGGGACTCCAGTCGGACGTGACGGGCGGCGGGATGGCGCTACTACGATACGCATCGTAGTAAGGCGAATGTCAAACTACGAGAATCCTCGTACAATGGGATTCCCGACGAAGTGGAGCCGCAGATGAGTGCCGCGAGCAGCACGCGCGAACTGGTTCATCCCCTGCGCGCGGAGATCCGTCTCGAGGGCGTTCTGCATGCGTTGTCCGATCCGCTGCGGCTGAGCATCGTCAGGGATCTGGCGTGTGCGGAGGGGGAGTTGACCTGCTCGCAGATCCCGCTGCCGATCACCAAGTCGACGACGACGTATCACTTCCGGGTGCTGCGGGAGAGTGGGGTGATCCACCAGATCTATCGGGGCACGGCGAAGATGAACGGGCTTCGGCGGCGGGATCTGGACGTGCTGTTCCCTGGCCTGCTGGACAGTGTCCTGGGCGCGGCGGCTGCCCAGGCGGTGCGGCTTGGTGGGGCGTGAGTGTGTTGCCTCTGCCGGTGTTCGTTGCGCTTCCTGCTTGTCCTCGCGCCGGACGGGCGTCTGCGCCCCGGTGGTGGGCGCGGGTTACTGATGTCCTCAATCGCCGGACGGGCTTGGGTTTGTCGTGGTGGCGGGGGGTGGGGCCTGCGGAGGTACGTATGTCCGGACTGCATGTTTTACGGCGCGTTCGGGGGACCCCGGACATTCACGTTCGCCATGCGCCACAAAACACGCTTTACGTCCGGACACACGCACCTCCTCCGACCCCACCCCCCTCACGCCGAGGGTGAGCTGAACGACCCCCCGCTGCGGGGTGGGTCAGTTTCCGCCGGTGGGCGGTGTCGCTTACTGATGTCCTCAATCGCCGGACGGGCTGGATGGTGCCCCCGGTGCCCTCCAACGCCGGACGGGCCGGGTTGTTTTGGCGCGGGCGTGGAAGGGGGACGGGCAGGGGTCGTGTCCGGAACGTAGAGCGTGTTTTGTGTCGCGTGGCTACCGTGAATGTCCGAAGTCCCCGAACGCGACGTAAAACATGCAGTGCAGGACACGACCCCTGCCCGGCCCCCGGCAACAACCCGCACCCAGCCCACCGGGCCGCAGCGGGCACAACCAAGCCCGTCCGGCGATTGAGGACAATCAGTAAGCCGCACCCGCCCGCACCGGGCAGACGCCACAAACAAAGCCCGTCCGGCGATTGAGGACAAGCAGGAAGCGCAACGAACAGCGCGCGGAGCGATGCGCCGACAGGGTGCCGTCACCCCACCCCCGTGCGTGCCGTGGCAATAAGGACGGATTGCCTGATTAAGTTGTGAACGTGTCGGAACGCAGATGGATGTCCGCCCAGGAACCCGATGAATCCGAACCGAACGACCCCGAGACGGCCGCATGGCCCGTCTGGGAGGTGCAGGGATACGGCACCGTCACCACGGCCGGAGACCCCCTGGCGGGCCCGGCGCGGCGGGAGATCCGGCCGCCGTGGGTGGACATCCGGCTTACCTTCGCCGACGGCGCCCGGATCGACGTACTGGCCGTGGTGCACGAAGGGCGCATCGCCATCGAGGACGCGCAGGCCGACCCCCCACTGGCCCTGGAAGGGTTCGCGGCACTCGCGGGGGTGATCGAGGCGCCGTTGCAGGACGCGTGCAAGGTGGTGGTGGGGCAGGAGGGCACCCCGGTGCCCGAGCCTTCGCCGGCCCCCGAGCCGGCCGCCGCCGAGCCGGCCGCCCCGGAGCCGCCCGTACCCGACGTGCCGGACCCCCCGGCGGGAGGTGAAACGGAACCCGGGCCCGAGCCCGCGGAGGGCGGCGCCGCATCGAGCCCTCAGCTCGGCGGACGCCACCGCGCCGACCCTGCCACCTCCCGCCGCGCCCCCGGCCGCCGCACCGTCGCAGACATCTACCGCGCGGCCCAGCGCGACGGCCTGGACCCGGTGCTCGCCGTCATGTCCGCCACCGGATTCAGCCGGCGCAAGTCACTCAGGCTGATCGCGGGCGCCCGCGACGAGGGACACCTGTCACCCCGTCACCACCGCCGCTGACCGGCAGGAGCAGGGCGGGACCACACCAGAACAGGGCAGGGCGCGCGACAGGACCACGGCAGGACGCCGCCGAACACCCCCCGGGCCCCTCAGAGCGCCCGCATCCGCGCCATCTCCGACGTCTGCTGCGCGATGACATCGCCGGCCATCTCCTCGACCAGCACGTTGTTGCCCGACGACAACGCCTCCGTCGCCATCGTGATCGCCCCCTGGTGGTGCGTGATCATCAGCGTCAGGAAAAGCTCGTCGAACGCCTTGCCCTTCGACGCGCGCAGCTGGTCCAGCTGCGCCTCGGTCGCCATGCCCGGCATCGGGCCATGGTCATGTCCTGACGTCTTCTTTACCCCACCGTTGATTTCCAGCCATCCGGCCATCGCGTCGATCTCGGGCTTCTGGGCCGAGGCGATGCGTTCGGCCAGCCGCTTCACGGAGGTCGAAGCCGCTCTCTTCGGGACAAGTTCGGTCATCTTCAGCGCCTGCGTGTGATGCACGATCATCATCTGCGCGTAGGTGAAATCAGCCGAGTTGGGGCTGTCGTCCGGTGCGGCCTTGAGCGCCTCCTCGGGCGACAGGGTCTTCGCCGGTTCGCCCGGCTTTCCCGGTGCCACCACCTCAAGTCCCTTGTCTGCTTTGAACTTTGACGCGCCAGAAGCACTGTCGTCGCCCGAGTCGCAGGCTCCCAGGGCGAGTACGGCGACGGCGACGGCCGTCGCGACGGCGGCCACGCGGGAACGCGGGTTCCTGCGGCGGATCAACACAGCTACCTCCTGCGGCACATGATCTCGAAGAGACGAAGAAGAGACTAGAAGAGACTCCGTACTAACACGCTTCCGCAACCAAGTGATCAAAAACTTTCATTACGTCTCTGTTGCCATCTGTTGAGATGTACATGGGAGGGACGATACTGCCGTGGTCTGTAAGCCGTTCAACTCTGAACGGATGAAAGGGAGGACGCAGTGACCTCGTTGCACACCACCCGCGTGCGGCGGAGACGTCTGGGCGTGGCGGCAGCCGCAGCCGGGCTTTTCGCCACCCTGCTCGTAGCAGGGCCCGCGGTCGCCACACCCGACCCAGGTGACACATCCGCTCCGGCGAAGATCTCGGCCGCCGCCGTCGCCGACGCGACTGCCGCGATCAAGAGCGGTGAGATACCCGGCGTGGACGAGATCGTCCACAGCAGCAACATCAAGCACCTGAGCAACACCCCCAAGGACGCGCTCGCCGGGACCAACTCGGACCTCGCGTTCCAGGGCAAGTACGCCTTCGCGGGCAACTACGACGGCTTCCGGATCTTCGACCTCAGCAACCCGAAGGCCCCCAAGACCGTCGCGCAGGTCCTCTGCCCCGGTTCCCAGAACGACATCACCGTCTCCGGGGATCTCCTCTTCCTGTCGACCGACTCCTCACGCAGTGACAACTCCTGCTCCAGCGTGACGCAGCCGGCCTCGGAGAAGTCCTCCTGGGAGGGCATGAAGATCTTCGACATCAGCGACAAGCGGAACCCGAAGTACGTCGCCGCTGTCGAGACCGCGTGCGGCTCGCACACCCACACGCTGGTGCCCGAGCGCAAGGACGTGTACATCTACGTCTCCTCGTACTCGCCCAGCGCCAGCTTCCCGGACTGCCAGCCGCCGCACGACGGCATCACCGTCATCAAGGTGCCGCGCAAGGCCCCCGAGAAGTCGTCGATCGTGAACTTCCCGCTGCTCTTCCCGGACGGCGGCAACCCGGGCGGGACCACCAACCCGGGCGTCTCCACGACCTCCGGCTGCCACGACATCACCGTGCTGCCCTCCAAGGACCTGGCCGCCGGCGCCTGCATGGGTGACGGCATCCTCCTCGACATCAAGAACCCGGCGCGGCCCAAGGTCATCGACCGCGTCCAGGACAACGTCAACTTCGCGTTCTGGCACTCGGCCACCTTCAACCAGGACGCCGACAAGGTCGTCTTCACCGACGAGCTGGGCGGCGGCGGCGCCGCCACCTGCAACGAGGCGATCGGCCCGAACAAGGGCGCCGACGGCATCTACGACATCGTGGGCCGCGGCGACCACCGCAAGCTGGTCTTCCGCAGCTACTACAAGATCCCCCGCTACCAGGCGAGCACCGAGAACTGCGTCGCCCACAACGGCTCGATCATCCCGGTCAAGGGCCGCGACATCATGGTCCAGGCGTGGTACCAGGGCGGCATATCCGTCTGGGACTTCACCAACTCGTCGCGTCCCACCGAGATCGGCTACTTCGAGCGCGGTCCCCTCTCCGCCACCACCAACGCGACCGGCGGTTCCTGGTCCGCGTACTACTACAACGGCTACATCTACTCCAACGACATCGCCAAGGGCTTCGACGTACTGAAGCTCGACGACCGCAGGACGGACCCCGCGAAGCGCGTGCGCCTCGACGAGCTCAACGTCCAGACGCAGCCCGACTACTTCGACCGCGACGACCACCACGACCACCACGACGACTGAGGTCGCCGCGGGGTGATGCCCCGATCCGTTCCGCCGGGCGGTCAGCCGCCCGGCGGGACGCCGAGCTCCCACGCCAGCCCGTAGCGCGTGAACAGCTCGTCGCGCAGCCGCTGCCGGGGCATCGGAGCCCCCGGTATCAGGACGGCGAAGACCGCGCCCATCAGCAGGGCGCGCAACAGCGGATAGTCGCTGTCCACGTCCGGTGAGCCGTACCGCACCACCGTCTCGCGCAGCAGCTGCGCGAGACGCTGCTGTTCCGGGCACTGTACGAAGCCCTCGGCCTGGAGAATTCCGGCCATGTGAGCCCGCATCAGGACAGGGCTGTCGACGGCCAGTCCGAGGATCGCGTCGATCGCGCGCGCCAGCAGCTCGGGGCCGTCGTCCGTACGCGGCTCGCGCTCCAGCCCCGCCTCCAGCGTGCGGTGCATCAGCCGGTGGACCGCGGACTGGAAGAGCTGGCGCTTGCTGGGGAAGTAGTACGACACCAGACCCCGCGCGGTACCGGCCCGGTCGGCGATGTCGGCGATCTTCGTGGCCTCGTAACCGCGCTCGGCGACCAATTCCACCGTGGCTTGCAGCAGTCGATCCCGGGATCGCCGACGCAGCTCTTCATTGACCGATGCGCTCCGCGGGGACATGCTGGACTCCTGCGTTGACTGGCTTTCAACCAGTATACTCAGAGCGTCCTGCCACAGGCCTCTTTGTGCCTGGTCAGCGGGGCTGCCGCCTGCCTTGGGCGACGCGGGGGATCGCCCGAGGCAGACGGCTTTTTCTGTACGTGCTGCCATGTCCGGCCCGTCCGCGCGGACATATGCACTCTGCACGTGTGGACGGATCCGGCCTGTACGGGTGAACGGGTCCGGCAGGCGTAAGCGGGTCCTCGGCGCCTCTACACGAGCGGCCCGCAGCCCGCCAGCGCGATCACCGGCCGCAGACCCGAGGGCCGTTCCTCGACCGGCAGATGGTCCACGAAGTGCACCGCGCACCCCAGCCGGGCCGCCCCGCCGTCCGCCGCACGGTCGTCGCCGACCATCAGGACGTCGTGCGGGTCCTGCCCCAACTCGTCGCACGCCGCCCGGAAGAGCCGCTCGTCGGGCTTCTGCACGCCGTGCTCGAACGACAGCACGTACGCGTCCACGAGTGAGTCCAGGCCGTGGGCCCGGAAGACGGGCCGCAGGTCCCAGCCGATGTTGCTCACCACGGCCACCCCGACCCCGCCCTGCCGCAGCGCGCCGAGCACGGCTCCCGCGTCGGCGTACGGACGCCATGCCTCCGGCGTCATGTGGCGTTCGTAGAGCGCGTCGTACAGAGAAGGGTCGGGCAGTTCCACCTGACGGGCCAGCCCCGTGTACGCGGCGCGGTGCTCCGCCGCGCTCCGGTCGCGGGTCGCCCACAGCCCGGCGAGGTCCGGCGGGACCCGCTCCGGCGCGGGACCGCCCGGCAGCGCCCCGGACACGGCGAGCGCCATGGCGTACCGCCGCACCTCGTCGGGCGGTACGGCGGCACCCGCCTCGTCGAGCACGGCGCGCAGCCAGGATCCCGCCGATTCGATACGGAAGAGGGTTCCGGAGAAGTCGAAGAGCACACCCTTGAACGTCATGGGCCCGATACTTCCCGGGTCAGCGCCCCCGGGACAAGGCCAGACGCCCGTACGTGGTGATGAACAGTGCGACGAGGCACCCGCCCAGCAGCCAGCCGGCCAGGACGTCCGAACTCCAGTGCACCCCCAGCCACAGCCGGGTCAGGCCCACCCCCACCACGGAGACGACCGCGACGGCCACCGCCGTGCCCCACAGCCACCCGTTCGCGCCGGCGCGCCGCAGGAGCCACAGGAACAGCCCCAGGGTGAAGGTGGCCGTCATCGCGTGCCCGGACGGGAAGGACGCGTAGTGGGCCGAGTCCACCGGGTCGGGCCAGCTGGGCCGTTCACGGCCCACGACAGCCTTGAGGCCCTGCTGGAGGGCCGTGGTCACCGCGGCGCCCACGACGACGGCCGCGGCGAGCAGCCGGGCGCCCTGCGACCACAGCACGACCACCGCGACCGCCGTGAGGATCCGCATCGTCCAGGGATCCCACACCCAGTCGGTCAGCACCCGGTTGGTGTGGGTGAGGCCGGGCTCGGCCACCGCCCAGCGGTGCAGCCGGTCGGCGGACGTACGGTCGAAGGAGAGCAGCGGCCCCCACTCCGCGGCCACCAGCCCCGCCAGGACGGCCGAGACGGCGGCGAGGACGGCGGCCGTACGCGCGGGGGTGACGAGCGGGCGGGGGGCCGGGGGAGTCGGCGCGGGGGAGTGGATCGGCGGCGAGTGCATGGGGTGATCCTTGCCGATGGAGAAGAGGCCAAGCTATCCGAGGGCGCGCAGGGCCGGTACGAAGGCGACCAGGAGCGGGACGGCCGGGACCAGCGTGGCGGTGGCGGTCAGCCACAGGCGGCGGCCCGCGGTCAGCCGGGGGCCCGGCGCGAGCAGCCGGTTCACCCGCTGCGGCAGTTGCGCGTCAGGGGTGGTGCCGGGGCCGAACACCCCCCGGTGCTCATTCAGTTCGACGAGCGCGAGGGCGGTCGTCCGCCGACCGAAGCGGCGCGAGGCCATGTCGTCCGCGGCCAGTTCGACCAGCCGGTGCATCTGGTCGCGGAACGCCGCGAACACCGGCACCTGCGGGAAACCGTTCGCGAGCGCGGCCGAGCAGTGCCGGAGCCAGTCGTGCCTGGCGCGCGCGTGCCCCTCCTCATGGGCGAGTACGGCGTCGAGTTGACGGCCTTTCAGCCGCCGCAGGGCGGCCGTGGTGATCACGAGGCGGGGCGCGGTGCCCGGCAGCCACCAGGCGTCGGGCCGCTCGCCCTCCAGCACGACGAGCGGATCGGAGCCGGACTCCTCGCCGGGCAGGGCGGGAGAGCGGAGGAGCAGTTCCGTACGGTCGTTCCTGCGCCGCGCGCGGGACCGGTGGATCTCCCGGGTCAGCATCGCCGCCGTCCACAGCCCACCACCGAAGAGCACCACCGCGATCACGGCGGACCAGGGCCGGTGGGTGCCGAGCGCGTACGCCTCCATCACGCCGCGCGGGGCGGGGGCGAAGACGTGTCCCCGTACGGCCTGCCAGGCGGCGGCCGCGCTGAAGGTCATGGCGAGGGTGAAGCTCAGCAGCACGGCGGCGACCACGCACTGCCACACCCACAGCGCCACGACGGGCTCGCGCTCCGGCCAGTCGGCGCGGGCCAGGAGCCTCGGGGCGACGACGGCGGCCAGCGCACCGAGCAGCAGCAGCGCCAAGGAGACCATCATGGTCACCAGACTATGAGGGCGGCGCCGCACGGCGGTACGGTCCGGCGGGCCATGTGACTCAGGACACGTTTTGTACGTGGTGCCGTACGTGGTGCCGTATGGGGTGCCGTGCGTGGTCCGGTACGTGGTGCCGTACGGCGGCCCGGCCGGTACGGCCCCGCTCACAGTCCCAGCAGCATCGCCAGCATCGCGAGGCCCATCGAGAGCCGGCAGACCAGCGTCAACTCCGGCCGGTCGCCCCAGCCGGCGGCCACCGCCCCGGCCGCCCCGCCGGGCGGCCCACCGTCCGCCGGAGCGGGCAGCGGCAGCAGGCGGGCGCCCGCCCACAGCACGTACGCCGTGTAGTAGAGCAGCAGCCCGCCGGTGACCAGCGGCGCGCCGGCCGCCGTGTGGACGCCGTGCGCCCCGCCCGGCGTCAGGGCCATGGCCCCCGCCATGTAGACCATCGCGAGCATCCCCAGCAGGTGGTGCGCGTGGTGCGCCGAGCCCCGCGCCCGGACGGCCGTTCCCAGTGCGGCCGCGCCGAACACCGCCGCGTACACGAACCACACCCACCGCGGCGGCGACAGCACCACCGCCGGGACGGCCATGGCGGCCATCCCGAATCCCATCAGCGCCTCGCCGCCCGCCGTACCGCGCGCCTCACCCACGACGCCGCGCATGCGCAGCAGGCAGTAGCCCCCAGCCCCCGCGCAGAGCGCGACCAGCAGCCAGCCGGCCGTCGCCGGTCCGTGCACCGCGCACCTCCCCCTCGACTCCTGACCTTCGACCTTCGACCTCGAACGGATGCTGCCCGGCACGCTCGGTGCGCAAGCGAGCGCAAAGGGTCATCGGGGGAGCGCGCCGGGCGCGCCGGACACGGCCGGAACTCTCCGCGCGCTTTTCCGCATTCCGCCGGAAACGGAAAGTGGCAAGTAAATGAACTGACAGACCTTCGCATTTTCTTGACGGAATGCATGCACAACACACCTTGTGCGGGATGTGCGGCCCGACTACCTTGCACAGGCGTGCCCTTGGGGGCCGGACGGACTGCCACCGCCCAATAACTCCCCCCACTCCCGAGGGAATCGTGTGTTTCTGGCAGACACCTACCGGGAGGATATCCTCCGTGAGCGTTTCACGACGATCGGTCATCGCGTCCGCGCTGGCCGCATCCGCTTCCGTGGGCGGCGTTCTCGCTGCCCAGCGGGGTGCCGTGGCGGCCGAGGCCGCCCCCCTCGCACCCGCCGCGAGTCCCCCCGGCGACGTCGTCGGGAAAATCACCGTCGGCTATCAGGGATGGTTCGCCTGCATCGGCGACGGCGCCCCCATCAACAGCTGGTGGCACTGGAGCAGGAATGCCGGCCAGCCCCCGTCGCCGAGCAATACCACCATCAAGTCGTGGCCGGACATGCGGGAGTACAGCCGCACCTACCGCACCGCTTACGCGAACACCAACGAGGGGCAGCCCGCGACGCTCTTCTCGTCGTACGACCAGCAGACCGTCGACACCCACTTCCGGTGGATGCGGGAGAACAACATCGACACCGCGGCGCTCCAGCGGTTCAACCCGTTCGGCGGCGAGGGTCCCACGCGCGACGTGATGGCGCAGCGGGTACGGCAGTCGGCGGAGGCCAACGGCCGGAAGTTCTACATCATGTACGACGTCACCGGCTGGACGAACATGCAGTCGGAGATCAAGCAGGACTGGACGAACAAGATGAAGGCGCATACCGCGTCCAGCGCCTACGCCGTCCAGAACGGCAAGCCCGTCGTCTGCATCTGGGGCTTCGGGTTCAACGACGACGGACGCCCGTTCGCTCCGGGTCCGTGCAAGGACGTCGTCGACTGGTTCAAGGCGCAGGGCTGTTACGTGATCGGCGGCGTGCCCACCCACTGGCGCAGCGGGAACGAGGACTCGCGGCCCGGATTCGCCGACGTGTACCACGCCTTCAACATGCTCTCGCCCTGGATGGTCGGCCGTATCGGCAACGTGAGCGACACCGACCGCTTCTTCACCTCCGTCAACACGCCCGACCAGGCCGACTGCAACGCGCACGGCATCGACTACCAGCCCTGCGTCCTCCCCGGCGACCTCCAGGAACGCCAGCGCGCGCACGGCGACTTCATGTGGCGGCAGTTCTACAACATGGTCCGCGTCGGCGCCCAGGGGATCTACATCTCCATGTACGACGAGTTCAACGAGGGCAACCAGATCGCCAAGACCGCGGAGACCGGCGGACAGGTGCCGGCCGGGTCGGGGATCTACGCGCTCGACGAGGACGGCACGGGCTGCTCGTCCGACTACTACCTCCGGCTGACCGGTGACGGCGGCCGGATGCTGAAGAAGCAGATCGCGCTGACGGCCAACCGGCCGACACAGCCGCGCGTCTGACGTTCCGTCACCAGCGCCCGCCCGGCCCGCGCGAACGCGCGCGCCGGGCGGTGCCCCTCAAGCGCGCAGGCCGCCGGACGCACCCGGCGGCCTGCGTTCTCCCCGCAGGCGCGGGGTGAACGTGGCATGGAAGAGCGTCGACGCGGCGCCCACAGCCGCCGCCTCCGCGCTCAGCACGGACGGCTCGACCTCGACCCGCCGCAGCCGCCTGGCGGTCGGGAACTCGTTGACGGTACGGGTGATCTCGTCCAGGTAGAAGTCGGCGACGTCGGCCGTGAAGAACGGGCCGCCGAGCACGATCAGATCGATGTCCAGCAGGTCGACCAGACCGAGGGCCCCGCGTCCCACCGCCTGGGCCACCTCCCGTACGGCGGCAGCGGCCGCCGGATCACCGGCCGCCGCGGCCTCGCCCACGGCCAGGTAGGCGGCCGTACTGCCGGAGTCGGCGCCCCCGGCCCCGGGGGCGGAGCCCCCCGCCGGACCCCGCATCCCGCCCCGCAGCGCCAGATCGGGCACGGACACCGGCGGGTTGCACTCCGGCACCATCTCCGGCCGGCCGTCCTTGTCCACCCGCCCCAGCGCGATGGCGCACAACTGCCCGAACTCCCCGGCGTTGGAGCTGATCCCCCGGTAGAGGTCACCGTTGAGATACAGCCCGGTGCCCACCCCCGTACCGAGATAGAGGTACGCGAAGTCCCTCGCCCTGCGGTCCCGGCCGATCCACCGCTCCCCGGCCGCCGCGGCGGTGGAGTCCTTCTCCATCAGGACCGGGCAGGGGAAATGGTCCTTGAGCAGGTACAGCAGCGGCAGGTCGCCCCACGCGGACATCAGCGGCGGGCCGAGGACCGTGCCCGACGCGATGTCGACGGGCCCCGGCACGGCCACGCCGATCCCGAGGAAGCCGTCCTCGCGCACCGCCCCGCGTGCCTCCGCGAGCGTCTCCCGGCCCAGCGTGGCGACCCGTTCGACGAACTCCGCGGGATCGGTGTCGGCGGTCACCGGCCTGCTGCGGGTGCACACGATCGCCCCGTCGAGGTCGATGACCACCGCGGTCAGGACCTCCGGGTCGATGTGGATGCCGAGCGCGTGGGCGGCCGTGCCCGAGAGCCGTACCGGCGTACGGGGCTTGCCCGAGGTGGCCCGCCGCTGCGCGTCCTCGATGAGGATGCCCCGGTCCAGCAGCGAGCGGGCGATGCGGGACACCGACTGCTGGGTGAGGCCCGTGCGATGGGCGATCTCCCCGCGGGTGATGGTGCCCGACAGCCGTACGGTCTCGATGACCACACACTCGTTGAACGACCCGAGGTCGATCTGGTTGACCCCGCTCCACGACAGGTTCGGCGCCGGGCCGTCCGGGGCCCGCTCCGCGCGCAGGTGGCCGGCGACGTTCTCCCGCAGCCACCGCACGGCCGCGCACGGCCGTTCGGAGCGGGTCGCCGCGTACCGCTTCAACTCCGCCGCCAGATCGAGGTACACGCGGCGCGAGGACTCCGGGTGGCTCGTGCTGTCCAGTGCGATCATGGCGCGCAGGAACGTCCGCCAGGTGGAGCGCGCGGGTATCTGATGGAGCGTCAGAGTCCGTTCCGGCGGCTCCTGTACGGGCCCGTCGGACGGCTCCCAGAGCGTGATGGCGTGCAGCAGCAGATCCGGATGGCTGCGGCTCGCCTCCGCGAGATACCCGGCCAGGTCGGCGCGGAGCGCGGCGGACGCACCGCCGGTCCCGGGGCGCGGCGGCTCCGTCCCGGGCCCCGGCCCGGCGGAGGCACCGTCCGCCCCGGGCCCCGGCGCTGCGGCCAGCACGGCGTCCAGCGCCCGGTCGAGCCCGGCGAGTACGTCGGCGCCGATCACCGTGCCCGTGGCGGCCTGCGGCCCCGCGCCCCGGCGGCCGGCGCCCCGGCGGGTCCCCGCCAGCAGCACGGCCCGCTCCGGGTCCACGTACAGACCCATCACCCACACGTCGGCGCCGGGCAGCGGCGGCCTGGTCGGTACGGACGGGGCCGGGGCCTCGTCCGGGGTCAGCCGCCAGCGCCGCCGTATCCCCGCGACCGTCGCGTGGGAGAGGCCCAACTCCCTTGCCACGGCGCGGGACGCGCCGCTGCCGCCGGGCGCCAGCAGCGTACGGGTGACCACCTCGGCCTCGTCCACCGTCGCCGGCCTGCCGGTGCGGGGCCGCTGCTCCAGGCCGTCGATGCCCGCGCTCGTCCACCGCTGCCGCCAGTTGCCCACGGTCTGCCGGGACACCCCGAGCCGCCGCGAGATCTCGGCGTCCCGCAGCCCGTCGGCGGCCAGCAGGACCACACTCGCGCGGGTGGCCAGGGGCCCGCCCGCCGCCTCCCAGCGCCGCAGGACGGCCCGGTGCTCGGCCGACAGGGGACCGGCCGCCCGGTCGGCCGGACCACCGGCCGTCCTCTCGGCCGGACGCGCGTCAGGCACCGGTGTCCCCCGTCCGCCGGCCGTCCCCGCGTACCAGCCGCAGGGTGAGGATCTGGAACGGCCGCAGGGTCAGCGTGACCGCCCCGTCCCGGTGTTGACGGACAGTCAGAGTGTCCTCCAGCAGATCGGTCTCGTGCACCGCCGCGACGGGGAAGGCCGCGGTGAGGGTCGTTCGGGCCCGGCCGCCGCGCGCCTCGTAGAGCCGGACGACCACGTCACCCGAGCGGTCGTCCGCGAGCTTGACCGCCTCCACCACCACGTCGGGGCTGTCCACGCCGACCAGCGGGGACGCGCCCCGCCCGGCCGGCCCCGGGCGCAGCGGCAGGTTGAGCGCGTACCCCTCGGCGATCGCGTCGCCGACGTCCGCGCCGGGGCGCAGGGTGTGCCGGAAGCGCTGCGGACCGCGGTCCGCGTGCGGGTCGGGGCTGTGGGCGGCGCGCAGCAGGGAGAGCCGTACGGTCGTGGTCGTCCCGGCGTCCGCGCGGGTCGCGCGCGACACGTCGTACCCGTACGTGGAGTCCCCGGCCAGCGCCACCCCCCAGCCGTGCTCGCCGACATGAATCCAGCGGTGCGCCCAGATCTCGTAACGGGCCGCGTCCCGCGCGGTGTTGTCGTGCGTGGGGCGCTCGACATGACCGAACTGGATCTCGCCCCTGCTGTGTTCGGCGTGCACGTCCAGCGGCCAGGACGCCTTGAGGAGGGTGTCCCGCTCCCGCCAGTCGACTTCGGTGTCCAGCGTGAGGACCCGGCTCCCGGCGCTCAGGGACAGCTCCTGCCCCACGGTGGACCGGCCGGTGGACCGCACGACCCTGACCGCCGCCAGCAGGGGGCCGTGCTCGGTGACCTCCACCGAGTCCGCCCCGTCGAGGTCACGGCAGCCCGCGCGGGGCCGGGGGTCCAGGTTCCGGGCGCTCCAGCGCGCCGGGTCGTCGCGGTGCAGTTGGAGGAGGTTGCCCGCGGCCCCGGGGGCGATGGCCTCGCGGCCGGTGGTCAGGTCCAGCGCGGAGCGGACCAGCCCTTCCGCGTCGATGTGGACCCGCAGCAGGCCGTTGTCGAGCGTGTGGCCGCCGCCCTCGGCGGGGGCGACCGTCACGGGCACGACGTCCCCCTGCGGCAGCCCGGCCGGGCCCTGGCCGAGCGCGGGGGCCTCGGCGAGGACGGCGATCCGCCCGTCCGACAGCAACTGGCCGCCGTCCGCGGGCCGGTCGCCGTCCAGGACGACGATCTCGCGGCGGGGGAGCGGACCCGCGTTGAAGACGGAGACCTCGGACACGGAGACGGCGTCAGGCGCGCCCACGGCCCGCCGGATCAGATGCTCCAGCCTGCGGTGGACCTCGCGGTACGTCTGCTCCGCCTCCTGGTGTGCCCAGGCGATCGACGTCCCCGGCAGGACGTCGTGGGACTGGTGCAGCAGGACCTTCCTCCAGAGCGATTCGAGCTCGTCGTACGGATACGGGATGCGGTCCCGCACGGCGGCCGTCGCCGACCACAACTCGGCCTCGCGCAGCAGGGATTCGCTCCGGCGGTTGCCGCGCTTGGTGCGGGCCTGGCTGGTGTACGTGCCCTGGCGCTCCGCCAGGTCCAGCTCGCCGCGCCACACCGGCGCGTCCGGGTACTCGTCCAGCGCGTCACGGAAGAAGTGCGACGGGGCGGCCATCTCGACGCGGGGGGAGCCTTCGAGGTCGGCCAGTCTGCGGGCGCGCTCCAGCATCTCGCGGGTCGGCCCGCCGTCGGCGTCGCCGAAGGGCATCAGCGAGCGGGTGCCGCCGCCCTTGTCGGCGAACGCCTCGACCGCGTCGGCCAGTTCGCCCCCGGTCAGCGCCGCGCCGTGCTCCCCGCCGTGCTCGCCCCCGCCGTGCTCGCCCCCGGCCGGCTCCGCGACGTTCCCGCCGGCGGGCGGGAAGTGGCTGAACAGCCGCGTGCCGTCGATCCCCTCCCACCAGAACGTGTGGTGGGGCACGGCGCTGGTGTCCTCGTCGGGGAGCTGGCGGGAGAGGAACCAGCGGGCCCCGGCGAGCGCGGCCACCTGCGGGAAGGCGGCGCTCATTCCGAGGGAACCCGGCAGCCAGACGCCGTCGGTGTCGGCGCCCAGCTCCTCCCTGTAGAAGCGGCGGCCGTGGACGAACTGCCGTACCAGCGCCTCTCCGCCGGGCAGGCTTCCGTCCGGTTCCACCCACATCCCGCCGACCGGCACCCAGTTGCCGTCGGCGACGGCCTTGCGCACCCGCTCGAAGACGTGCGGGTGGTGGTCCCTCATCCAGGCGTACCGCTGCGCGGAGGAGGCCGCGAAGGTCAGCTCCGGATACTCCTCGGCCAGCGCCGTCATGCTGCTGAAGGCGCGGGCGCTCCTGCGGACGCTCTCCCGCGTCGGCCACAGCCGGGCCTCCGGCGGAGGGACGTGGCCCACGGCGGCGACGGTGTGCGCGGAGTCGTACGCGCGGCGGGCGAGGACGGGGGCGAGGACCGCGCGGGCCCGCGCGGCGGTCCCGGGGATGTCCCGGGGGTCCACCGCGTCCACGGCGTCCTCCAGGGCCCGCAGGAGGGCGTGGCGGCGCGGCAGTCCGGGAGGGAGCGCGCGCATGAGCCCGTCCAGGACATCGATGTCATGGATGAGCTGCCAGATGTCCTCGTCGCGGACCGCGAGATCGGCGCGCACCAGCCGGTGGAGCGGTTCGTCGCCGACCGTCAGCGGGTCGCCGTAGCGCGTGCCGGTGCCCGACGCCGCGTCGATCGGCGGGTTGGCGGCGGCCTCGACCAGGAGATGGACGGGCTCGCCGCCGCTCGCGGCGGCGGAGAGCAGGACGGAGCGGTTGCGGGCGTGCACCCCCTGGAGGGGCGTGCCCAGTTCGTCGTGGACGAGGCCCTCGGCGGACCCCAGGTCGAGGACCGCCTCGACCCGCAGGCCCGCCCAGCGTTCCGGGACGTCCGCGCGGAGCCGGAACCACGTGGTGGACCACGGCCCGCCCCAGGAATCGCCGACGACGAACGGCGCGTACTCCGCGCGCAGGGCGACCTCGACAGGGACCGGCTCACCCGGGATGTGCCAGGCGCCCACGTCCATGGGGAGCCGGCCGGTATACAGCGCGGGACGCAAACGGTCGGCGAGAAAATGGGCTATTCGCGCCTCACCGGACTTCCTGCGGTCATGCATGGGCGGCCCTCCCTGTCCAGCCAGTAACCGCCATGTAAAACCAAGAGTGTTATCAAGTCAACGGCTTTCGCCTTTCCTTCGCGGTACTGGTGAACAGGGGGCTGCGAGAGGGTGTGTCAGGTAAATAATTTTCCGATAAGTGAAGTGGACGGAAATTAATTGGCCTGACGAATGGCCTCACCATGAACGGGAATACGCGCTCCGGCTACGGGCGCAGCGCCACGGGATCGGGCCGCGTACAGGTCGATTCCACCGGGAGCGAGGCGCCCGCCCGCGCGGAGTCGAGCAGTGTCAGCATCACGTCCAGGACATGGCGGGCCACCTCGGCCGACGCCCGGTGCGGCCGGCCCGTCGCGATCGCGTCGGCCAGGTCGGACAGCCCCTCCCCGCGCCCCGCTCCGACCCGGCCCGCCGACACCGGGAGCGTCTGCCACGCGCCGTTCGCGGGATGCAGGCCGACGGGTCCGTCGAAACCGTTGGGGTCGGGGACGGACAGGGAGCCCTCCGTGCCGTGCACCTCGATGCGCGGCAGCCGCGCGGCGTGGATGTCGAAGCTCATGACGAGTGTGGTGAGCGCGCCGCCCGCGTGTTCCAGAATCCCGGTGACATGGGTGTCCACCTCCACGGCGAACCGCTCGCCCGCCCGGGGCCCGCTCCCGATCTCCCGCTCGGCGCGCGGCCGGGACGCCGCGCCGGTGACCCGTACGACAGGACCGAGCAGGTGGACGAGCGCGGTGAGGTAGTACGGCCCCATGTCGAGCAGCGGGCCGCCGCCGGGGCGGTAGTAGAACTCCGGGTCGGGATGCCACCGTTCGTGCCCCGCCGTGGTCATGAAGGCGGTCGCGGCGACCGGCCGGCCGATCAGCCCGTCGTCCACCGCCTTGCGCGAGGTCTGGACGCCCGTGCCGAGGACGGTGTCCGGCGCGCAGCCGATCCGCAGCCCGTCGGCCGCCGCCGAGGCCAGTAGCGCGCCGGCCTCCTCGCGGGTGGCGGTGAGCGGCTTCTCGCCGTACACGTGCTTGCCGACGGCGAGCGCGACCCGCGCCACCTCGGCGTGCACGGCGGGGACGGTCAGGTTCAGGACCGCGTCCACGTCGGACCGTACGACCAGCTCCGCGACCGAACCCGCCACCTCCACGCCCGGCACCCGCGCGGCCACGGCCTTGGCGCGGCTCGCGTCGAGGTCGGTCACGGCGGTGAGCCGGACGTTCTCCAGCCGCTCCAGGGTGTCCAGATAGGCGCCGCTGATCTTGCCCGCGCCGACCATGCCGATCCTCAGCGGCTCGCCCACAGCAGACCCCTCTCGGTGAGTGTGCGTACTTCCGGTACGTCGAAGTCGTCCGCCTTGTGGCCGATGGTGGAGACGAACACCCGCCCGGCGCCCGCGGTCCTGGTCCAGACGGCGGGCATGGTGACGGCGCGCGGCCGGTCCTCCGCCGCTTCGAAGACGGTGGTCGCCAGGACGTCGATGTCCGGGTCGGTGGCAAGCCAGTACTTCTCCGTGTGGACCCGGAAGTCGCCGAGTCCGGCGATGACCGGATGGTCCGGGCGGTCCTTGGCGAGGGTGACGGTGTGGTCGGAGAACCCGGGCGGGTGCATGAGGAACTGACCTCCCGTCAGCAGGGTGTAGCCGACGTCGCCGCGGAAGGAGTCCACGATCCCGCCGTGCCAGCCCGCCAGCCCCGTCCCGGCGCGGACGGCCGTGGCCAGCCCCGCGCTCTGCTCGCGCGTCAGGTCGCCCATCGTCCAGCACTGCACCACCAGGTCGGTGGCGGCGAGGAGTTCGGAGTCCGCGTAGACGTCCAGGGAGTCGGCGACCCTGACGTCGAACCCGCGCTCCCGCAGGAAGGGCAGGAAGAGATCCGTGATCGTCACGGGGTCGTGCCCTTCCCAGCCGCCCCGGACCACCAGGGCCCTCCTGGCCTCGGATGCCTGGTGTGTCACGGTCGTTGCACGCTCCCGTCGGTGTTGCGCAGCAGGGCCCAGCGGTCGTGCTCCAGGGGCTCGGGCACCGGGTACCGGCGCGCGGCGGCCTCGTCGAAGTCGACGCCGTGACCGGGTGTCTCGTACGGTACGAGGCCGCCGTCCCGGGCCGTGATCGTGCCCGGGAACACCTCGTGGACGGGTGGCTTGAAGACCGCCGCCTCCTGGACGCCGAAGGCATGGCTGCTGATGTCCAGTGCCAGGGTGGCGGCCTGGGCCACCGGGCTCACGTCGGCGGGGCCGTGCGGAGCGAGCCGTACGCCCCGCAGCTCGCAGTAGGCCGCCAGCTTCCTGGCCGGGGTGAGTCCGCCGAGCGTGGGGACGCGGATCCGGGCGAAGTCGATGGCGGGCCCCTCCAGCAGCGGCAGGAACTGCCCGACGTCGCTGAACAGTTCACCCACGGCGAGAGGCACGGACGAGTTGGCGCGCAGTCCCGCGAAGTGGGACGCGTCCTCCGGGGCCAGCAGATCCTCCACGAAGTACAGCCCCGCGTCCTCGACGCGGCGCAGGAAGTCCCGGGCCTGGCGGGGGTCGAGCCGCTCGTGCACGTCGTGCAGCAGCTCCACCCCGTCCCCGACACGCTCCCGCACCCCGGTGAGGACGCCGGGCACGGTCCGTACGTACGCGGCGGAGTCCCACGGCACCGAACGGGTGCGCAGCGCCCGGGTGTCGGCGGCGCCGCCCGCCTTCGTGCCGTACGTGTCGGAGCCGGGGACCGCCGCCTGGATCCGGACATGGCGGTAGCCGCGTTCGCGGGCGGCCGTGACCAGGTCCGCGATCTCGGCGGCGTCGGCGCCGTCCACATGGGTGTAGGCCTCGGCGAACGCCCGCACCCGGCCGCCGAACAGCGAGTACAGCGGGGCCCCGAGCCGTTTGGCCTTGAGGTCCCAGAGGGCGACGTCGATGCCGCCCAGCGCGTTCCCGGTGAGGGAACCGCCGCGCCAGTAGGCGCTGTTGAGCAGCAGGCGGTGGATGTCGTCGATGTCGTCGGGGTCGCGTCCGGTGAGCATCGGGGCCAGATAGTCGTCGAGGACGGATCGCACGGCGAGGGTGCGCTGCGGGTCGCTCGCACAGCCCAGGCCGTACAGCCCCGGTTCGTTGGTCTCGACGCGGACGATGAGGTGGGGACAGCCGTGCGGGGCCGTCAGGAACGTACGTACGGCCGTGATGCGGATCTTGGCGCCGCGTTCCTCGACCCAGGGAGCGGGAGCGAGGACCTCGGAGCGGGCATCAGGCTGAGCCATGCGAACTCCAGCGTACAGATAGCAGGATGGTGTACCGCCATCCGAACGTACGGAGCCCTGGATTCGTTTGTCAATCTATTTGTCAACGACTCTACCAAATGGCGTAGGGCACGTCTTCAGTGCTGACCGAGCCGTTTGAGGAGGGTCCGCAGCGAGTGCGCGGCCTCCGTCACGGCCCTGGCCACCTCCTCCGCGCGGGCGTCGTCCATCCGGCTCTTCGGCGCCGAGCAGCTGATCGCGTCGCCGCCGCCCTGGGCGGTGCCGAGCGCCACCGCCACGCACCGGATGTCCGGCGAGTTCTCGCCGTCGTCCATCGCCCACCCCCGCAGCCGGGCCTCCGCCAGCTGCCCCAGCAGCTCGTCCGGGTCGGTGACGGTGTCCGGGGTCAGCCGCTCCAGCGGCCAGTTCAGCCGCATCTGCACCTCCGACGCCTCGTACTGGGAGAGCATCGCCTTGCCCAGCGCCGTGGCGTGCGCCGGCAGCCGGCGCCCCACCGCCGAATACATCCGCAGCGCGTGCCGCGACTCGCGTTTGGCCAGGTAGACGACGTCCGTCCCGTCCAGCCTGCCCAGGTGTACGGACTCTCCCGTCTCCTCCGCGAGGGCGTCGAGCACCGGCCCCGCGAGGCTCGCCACGTCGTCGCCCTCCAGATAGGCGGTCCCCGTCAGCAGGGCCTTGAGGCCCAGGCTGTAGCGGGTCCCCGACGCGTCCAGATCCACCCAGTGGCGTGCCTCCATCGTGCGCAGGATCGCGTGCAGGCTGCTCTTGGGCACGGCCATCGCCCCGGCCATCTCGGCCAGCGAGAGCCGGGCGCCCTCCGCGCCGAGTAGTTCGAGCACCTCAAGCACCCGAGCGGCGGACTTGACCTCTTCGGGCCTGCGCCCGCGCGCTGCTGCTGCCACCGATTCCACGGAACCTCCGCTTCCCGCACCGGCGCCCCTCGGCGATCCGGTCAGCACGAATCTCGACGTGCGTCTTGACGCTATATCACTACGACCATAAATTCAGTCACTCCAACGCCATTCGGCCTTCTGAACGGTTGATCCTTAGGTAGGGGCCATGCGCATACCTTTCACGCGGAATGTCCGGCTCGCGGTGGTCGCCGCGGCCACCGCCCTCTCACTCACAGGCCTGTCCGCCTGTAGCGGCTCCTCCGGTTCCGGCAGTGACGCGAACTCACTGGAGATGTGGACCTTCAAGCAGTCCCACGTCGGCGCCCTGCGCACCGCGGCCGCCGAGTTCAAGAAGCAGACGGGCATCACCGTCAAGGTCGAGGCCTACACCCCCGACGACGCGTACACCACCAAGGTGCAGAGCGCGGCGAAGACCGGGGACCTGCCGGACGTGCTCGAAGTGCACTCCGACGGCGAGGACCGCGTGCTCGGGGCGGCCGGGATCCTCTCCGACCTCAGCGGCGACTTCAAGGGCGACTGGGCCGGGCGCGTCCAGCAGTCCGTGCAGCAATCGGGACTGGTCACCGCGCAGCGTTTCAAGGACTCGCAGCCGGCCACCGCCAAGGACCACGGCATCAAGGAGGGCCAGCGCTTCAGCGTCCCCCTCACCGTCGGCACCTTCGGCATCGTCTACGCCAACAAGAAGATCCTGGCCGACGTGGGCATCAACAAGGCTCCCGACGACTGGGAGGGCTTCCTCGACGCGCTCAGCGTGACCAAGGCCAAGAACCCCGCCACCGGCGGCCTCGCCCTCGGCCTCAAGGTCCAGTCCACCGGACTGAACTGGGTCCTCCAGCCGCTCGCGTTCAGCCAGTTGGGCCAGACCGGCTACGAGAGCCTGTTCGGCGAGAACAAGAACGCCGACTTCGCCTCGCCCAACGGCCTCAAGGTCCTCCGCATGTACAACGAGTTGACCCCGTACTGGATGCCGGGCTCGCAGACCCTCACCATCGACCAGGCCGACCAGGCCTTCGCCCAGGGCAAGGCGGCCTTCGACGTCGGCGGCACCTTCACCCTCGCCTTCCTCCAGCAGAACGGCATGAAGCCGGACGACGTGTTCGCCTTCGGCCTGCCCTCCCCGAAGAACGGCGCCATCCCGCACCGCGCGCTCGGCCCGCTCGCGCTCACCGGCCTCAGCCTCACCGCGACGAGCGGGCAGCCCGACAACGCCAAGAAGTGGATGGAGTTCCTCTCCCAGCAGAAGGTCGCCGCCCAGTTCGCGAAGGACGCCTCCGACGTACCGGCCACCGAGCTCGGCGCCGACGCCGCCACGGTCCTCGGCCCCACCCTCTCCGCCCTGGTCGACAGCTTCAAGGGCACCCCCCGCACCACGTACGACCCCAGCCGCGGCAACGAGTTCCGCGCGCCGGGCTACGAGCAGGACGACGCCGGCGCGATCCTCGCCGACCTGACCCCGCTCAAGCAGCAGTCCGTGGAGACGACGGCCCGGAAGCTCCGTGAGCTCAACGCCTCCTACTGGGCGGCGGCGCGGCAGTGACCACAGCTCCCCGACAGACCGTGCCGGGGACGGCGGGGACCGGCGGCGAGAGCCCCCGGCCCCCCGCCGGCGCCCCCGGCACGGGCGGGACCGCGAAGAGCCGGCGCCCGCGCTCGTACGAGACCCTCACCGGGTACCTGTTCGTCGGCCCCGCCGTGATCCTCTTCTGCGTCATGGGCCTGTACACCGTGGGGTACGGCTTCGCGCTCAGCTTCGCCACCTGGAACGGCTTCACCCCGGACTGGACCTGGGTCGGCCTCGACAACTACGCCGACCTGCTCTGGCGCAGCCCCGTCTACGCGCCCCGCGTGCGGCACGCGGCCCTCAACACCCTCTGGGTGATGATCGCCTCGCCCGCCCTGACCGTCGCGGTGTCCTTTCCGCTGGCCGTCCTGCTCAACCGGGTCAGGCGGCTCCAGTCCGTGCTGCGCTCGGTGTACTTCCTGCCGTACGTCACCAGTGGTGTCGCGGTCTTCTTCGCCTGGCAGTACATCCTCCAGCCGGACGGCGCGATCAACTACCTGCTGGACAGCGTCGGCCTGGGCTCCCTCAGCCAGCCGCAGGGCTGGCTCGGCAACCCGTCCACCGCCATGCCGACCATGATCGCGGTCACCGTGTGGGGCCATGTGCCGGTCGCGATGCTCCTCTACCTGACCGGGCTCCAGGGCATCGACCGCAGCGTGCTGGAGGCCGCGGAACTGGACGGCGCCGGCTGGTGGCGCACCAACGCCTCCGTCATCTGGCCGCTCGTACGGCCGATCACGGCCATCGTCATGCTGCTGAACCTGCGGGAGTCCCTCCAGGGCTTCCAGACCTTCCTGGTGATGACGAACGGCGGCCCGGGGGACCACACCAACGTGCTGGGCCTGGAGGCGTACCGCCTCGCGTTCCTCAAGAACCTCGCGCCCACCCTGGGGCTCGCCAGCGCGCTCGGCTGGATCCTGTTCGCCGCCGCCCTGGTCCTCGCCCTGATCAACCTGCGAGCGCTGCGGAGCAAGACATGACATCGATATCCGTCAAGGCCCGGCCGGGCGCCGCCGACGACAGCCGGGCCCGGACCCGCAGGCGGATCGCCCGCGTGGTGGTCGGCGTCCTGCTGGCGCTCTACGGCCTCGTCAGCGTCTACCCGTTCCTGTGGATGGTGTCCGCGGCCTTCAAGGACCAGATCGAGGTCGTACGCGGCGGCCACCTCATCCCGCAGAACCCGACGTTCGACACGCTCGTCGACACCTGGAACGAACTGCACTTCTTCGACTTCTTCCTGAACAGCCTGCTGGTCACGCTCTACACCGTGGTGCTGACCCTGGTGGTCTACGCGGCGGCCGGCTACGCCTTCGCCGTCCTGCGCTTCCCCGGCCGGGGCCTGCTCCAGAAGCTCTTCGTCTCCCTGCTGTTCGTGCCCGGCATCACGGTGATGCTGCCGATCGTGCTGCTGGAGAACAAGATGGGCATCCTCGGCACCCACTTCGGGCTGGTGCTGCCGTTCGTCAACGGCGGCGCCCCGCTGTCGATCCTGCTGATGACCGGCGCCTTCCTGGCCGTCCCGCTGGAACTGCGCGACTCCGCGCGGGTCGACGGCGCGAGCGAGCTGCGCATCTTCACCAGCGTCTATCTGCCCCTGGCCAGACCGGCGTTGATCACCGTCGGACTGCTGACGGCGATCCCGACCTGGAACGAGTTCCTGCTCACCCGGGTCTCGCTGAACGACCCGTCCACGTACACCCTGCCCCTCGGGCTCCAGACACTCTCGGCGGAGAACGTGCCGCACTACAACAACCTGATGGCCGGTGCCCTCATCGTGGTCATCCCGGTGATCATCCTCTTCCTCAGCCTCCAGCGGTACTTCGTCAACGGACTGGTCGGGGCGGTGAAGGGCTGATGCGTGTCCTGGTCACCGGAGCCGCCGGCCACATCGGGCAGTACGTGCTGGACGAGCTCCTGATCCGGGGGAACGAGATCACCGCCGTCGACCTCGTCCCCGTCGAGGACCCCCGCGTCGCGTCCGTCCACACCGGCGACCTCCAGGACCGCGACCTGGTGCGCAAGGCCATGGACGGCGCCGAGGCGGTGGTCCACCTGGGTGCGATCCCGCACCCCAACAGCGACGACGACGGCGCCCTGTTCGCCACCAACTGCCTCACCGCGCACCGCGTGCTGGACGAGGCCGGCCGCGCCGGGATCCGCCGGGTGGTGGCCGCCTCCAGCCTCTCCGCCGTCGGCCTCGCCTGGTCCCCGGTGCCGCAGTCACCCCGCTACGTGCCGCTCGACGAGGAACACCCCGTCCTCGTCCAGGACCCGTACGGCCTCTCGAAGATCGTGCTGGAGGAGACGGCCCGCGCCACCCACCGGCGCCACGGCACCGACATCGTCTGCATGCGCTTCCCCTTCACCGGCACCGGCGAACGCCTCACCCGCCAGCTCGCCGCCGTACGGGAGGACCCGGCCGCCCACCGGATGGACCTCTGGGGCTGGCTGGACACCCGGGACGCGGCCGCCGCGATCCGCCGCGCGCTCCACGCCGAGCTGCGCGGCTGCCACATTCTCAACGTCGCCGCACCCGACACGTCATCCCCACTGACGACGGCGGCGCTGATGCAGGAGTACCACCCCGGTGTACCTGTCCTCGCCGAACTGGACGAGCACACCTCGCTGTTCGACAGCACGGCCTGCGCCCGGCTGCTGGGGTACGTCCCCCGGTTCGGCTGGCGCGCCGGTCCTTCCTCCCCCACCGAAGAGACCATCCCCAGAGGAGATACCTGATGTCTGCCACCCCACGTCGCAGGCTTTCGCCCACCCGCAGGACCTTTCTCGCCGGCGCCGCCGCGGCCGGAGCCACCGTCCTCGGCGTCCCCACCGCCGGGGCCGCCGGGTCCGTGACGGCCGCCGCCGCCGCGCTCAGCACCAACGTCCACATCTTCTACTACCCGTGGTACGGCTCCCCGAAGGTCCACGGCTCCTGGCGCCACTGGCAGCAGGGCAACCTCACCCCGCCGAACGCCGTGTCCTCCGACTTCTACCCGAAGCTCGGCGCGTACGACTCCGGGGACCGCGCCGGAGCCGTCGACCAGCACATGCGGTGGATGCGCGCCGCCGGCACCGGAGTGCTCGTCACCAGCTGGTGGGGGCGCGGCAGTTACGAGGAGTCGCTGTCCCGGGTCGTCCTGGACGCCGCCGCGGCGGCCGGGCTCAAGGTCGCCTGGCACATCGAACCGTACGGGGGCCGCACCGCCGCCTCCGTCGCGGACGACGTCCGCTACCTCGTCAACACCTACGGCGGCCACCCCGCGTACTACCGGGACGCCGCCCACGGCAACCGCAACGCCTTCTACGTCTTCCAGAGCCTCAACATCCCCGACTGGACGGCGATCGAGGCGGTCAAGAGCCTCGGCATCGTGCTCACCCAGACCACCGACACGTCCAAGGCCGCCCACTTCGGCGGGATGTACACGTACGACGGCATCGCCGCCGCCTCGCTGCCCAACTGGAGCGGCGTCGACCGCTTCTGCACCGCGAACGGCCTGGTCTGGTCGCCGTCCTTCGGCCCCGGGTACATCGACGACCGCGCCGTGCCCGGCAACACCACGCCGACCGTCGGGCGCGCGAACGGCACGACGTACGACCGGGTCTGGCAGCACACCCTGACCAGCGGCGCCACCGGCAGGCCGCCGACCTGGGTCAGCATCACCTCGTTCAACGAGTGGCACGAGGGCAGCCAGATCGAGCCCGCCAGCGCCACCCCGCCGTCCGTCCTCCCGTACCAGACGTACAACGGGGCGTACGGAAAGACCGGGGCCGCCGCCGAGACGGCGTACATCGACCGGACCCAGTACTGGGTCCAGCAGTACGTGGCCCAACGCCCCGCCTGACGCCGCGCACGCCCCTGACCCCGGAGGTCGTCATGTTCCGTCAGAGAGCCGCCCGCAACAGAGCCGTCCGGCGCAGATCTCCCCGGACACTCCCGCTGTTACTGCTCCTGATCATCGCGCTGATCGCGCCCACCGCCGCGACCGCCGCACCCCGCGCCGCAGGCCCCGACATGTACCCGCACGGTGTCGGTGCCGACCTCGGACCCACCCCCAAGACCCTCGGTGTCACCCCCACGGCGGGCGACGACCCGGCGGGCCTGGTCACCGGCGAGGCGGACGGCAGGACCTACTGGCAGACCGACCACGCGGCCGGCACCGGCCACCTGGACTTCGCCCTGGCCGCCGACTACCTCGCGCGGCTCACCTCCCCGACGGCCGTCTTCAGCGTCACCTACCGCGACACCGGCACGGGCGCCCTGGAACTGCGCCCGGCCGGCGGCGGCACACCCGCCCGCGCGGCCTTCACCGGCACCGGCGCCTGGCGGACCAGCACCTTCGACATCACCACCGCCGACGCCAAGGCCGGTCCGCTGCGGCTCAGCGGGTCGGAGGGGGACAGTGCCCGGGACATCACCGTCGCCGCCGTCCGTGTCGGCACCCCCGGCGCGTCCGTGGCGCTGGGCACCGCCGTACGGTCCGACGGCGTCAGCCCGCGCGCCGGTGACGCCTCCACCGGGCTCGTCACCGGCGAGCAGGACGGCCGCGGCTACTGGCGGACGAACCGCGCCGCGCCTGCCCCCGGCCTCAACTTCTTCTACATGAACGTCGCCGACACGTTCCTCTACAACACCACCGACACCGTCCTCGTCAGCGTCGACTACTTCGACGAGGGCAGCGGCGGCATCGCCCTGCACTACGACTCACCGGGCGACACCATCCCCGACATGTTCAAGTCCTCCGAGGTCTTCACCTACGGCGACACCAAGACCTGGAAGACCCATACCTTCACGCTCGACGACGCCCTGATGACCAACCGCTCCAACGGCTCCGACTTCCGCGTCCACACCGCCGATTCGGCCGCGGAACTCAAGGTCGCCGCCGTCCGGATCACCGTCATCCCGGCCGAACTCAAGCCCACCGAGGGCCTGGAACTCCTCATCTCCGAGGCACGGCGCGTCCACACGGCCGCCCGCGAGGGCACCAGGGACGGCCAGTTCCCGGCCGGCGCCAAGAACACCCTCGCCGCCGCGATCACCGCCGCCCAGCGGACCGCCGACGGCCAGGACACCACCGAGGCGCAGCTCAAGGCCGCACTGCTGACCCTCGACACCGCGCTGCGTACCTTCCGCGGCTCGGCACTGACCACCAACCTCGCCCGTACGGCGAAGGTCACCGCGAGCAGTACCTCGGCGGGTTCGCCGCAGGCGGTGACCGACGGCGACGCGGGCAACGGCTGGACGAGCGGCGAGGACGGCGCGGGCGCGTGGCTCCAGGCCGACCTCGGCAAGGCCCTCACGGTCAACGAGGTCAAAATCGCCTGGGGTTCGGCCTTCTCGCCCGACTACACCGTACAAGTCTCGCGGGACGGCAAGGACTTCACTACCGTGGGCCACAACGGGGCCATCGGCGGCAAGACGATCCGCACCGCCTTCGAGCCGCTGACGGCCCGTTACATCCGGCTGAACGTGACCGGCTACTCCGCCGGTTCGAAGAGCGTCACGGTCGGAGAGGTGGAGGTCCGGCGGCAGCGTACGGTCCGCCCCGAACCCCGTCTCGTCAAGACCGTCCACCCCGTCGAGTCGCCGGTCGTCGCCGACTTCGACGCCCGCGACTACGGCGCCGACCCCAAGGGTGTCAAGGACTCCACCAAGGCGATCCAGCAGGCGCTGTACGACTGCTACGACGCGGGCGGTGGCACGGTCTGGCTGCCGTCCGGAACGTACCGCGTCACCACGTCCGTCGAGGTCCACTCCTTCTGCACCCTGCGCGGCGACCGGCGCGATCCCGATGTGGGCAGGGGGAGTTACGGCACGGTCGTGTCGGCGGACTTCCCGCCCGGCGCCGACGGTCCCGTCCTCTTCCGGATCGGCGGCAGCGCCGGGGTCATGGGCATCACCACCTACTACCCCCGGCAGAACGCGGCCGACCCCGTGCCGTACAACTCCACCTTCGAGATCCCCGGCGACGCGTGGATCGGCAACGAGAACTACATGATGGCCACCGTCGCCGACGTGACCATGCTCAACTCGTACCGGGGTGTGGGTGTCAGCACGATGCCCAACGACCAGGGCCTCGCGCCGAGCGCCGGGCAGGTCCACGAGTCGACCACCCTGCGGAACATCAAGGGCACGGTCCTCTCCGAGGGCTTCCGCGCCTACAACGGCGCCGACGTCGGCACGTGGGAGAACATCACCCTCGACAACGGCTACTGGGCGAAGGCACCGGCCGCGTACCACCCGCCGAAGCGTGCCGTGCTCGACACCTGGACCCGCGCCCACGGCACCGGCTTCGTCCTCGGTGACCTGGAGTGGGACCAGTTCTACCGGATCAAGGCGGCCGACTACCGGACCGGCATCCACATCGTGCCGGGCCAGCGGGCCTCCTTCACCGGCACCTTCCTCCAGGCCGACATCCGCCGTACGGACGTCGCCGTGGAGGCGGAGAGCTTCGACTCCCGCTGGGGGCTGTCGTTCGCGGCGAGCACCCTGGAGGGCAGCGAGGCGGCCGTACGCAACAAGGCCCAGGCCTATGTGAAGCTGACGGACACCGACGTGACCGGTGAGGTCTCCGGCATCGTCCACCAGCTGGCGGGCGCCGTCCCGCGCTACGAACAGACGGCGCTCCCCAAACCCGCCCGCGCGGCCCTGTACGACGTGACGAAGGCTCCCTTCGCCGCGCCCGCAGGGCACGGGATCCCGCCCACGCGCGACGCCACCCCCCGGATCCAGCGGGCCCTGGACCGGGCAGGACGGGACGGTGGCGGCACGGTCTACCTGCCCGCCGGGTGGTACCGGATCGACAGCCACCTCCGGGTCCCCGCCGGGGTCGAGCTGCGCGGGGCCTCCGCCGTACCGAACCGCGATCTGAACGGTGCGAGCGGCGGCACGGTCCTGATGGCGTACGAGGGCAGGAACACCCCGAGCCCCGACACCGCCATCGCCCTGGTCACGCTCGGCGGGAAGAACGCGGGCGTGCGCGGGCTGCGCGTCCTGTACCCGGAGAACAACCCCGCCGAGACCGGGCCCGGCGAGGACGGCAGCCCCGTGCCGTACCCGTACGCCGTGCGCGGCGCCGGGACCGGCACGTACGCGATCGACCTCGGTCTGCCCAACGCGTGGAACGGCATCGACATGGCCGCCCACCGCAACGACCGCTTCACCGTGCGCAAGCTGGCGGGCGCGGTCTTCAACCGGGCGATCAGCGTGGGGAAGAGCGACCGGGGCCGGATCGAAGGCGTGCTGAACAACGGCAACGCCGTCGGGCGCGTCGGGTACGCGCTGCCGAACTGGGTGCTGGAGAGCAACATCTTCGCGCAGGTCATCGACGATCCGATGCGGTTGCAGGCGCAGATCGTGACGGTCGACGGGGCCACCCGGCTGACGGTGTTCAACGCCTTCGCGTACGGCTTCCACCACGGTCTGGTCGTCACGTCCGGTGACGTACGGGCCTTCAACCTGGGCACCGACAACCTCGGCGCCGACGGATTCACGGTGAAGGCGGACGGCGGGGATGTCACCGCGGTCAACGTCATGCGCTACAACGGCGCCACCAGCAGCGGAAAGGCGAAGCTCTACAACGTCATGGCCATCAACATGGTCCAGCAGACGGTGGGCGCGACCGCCGAGCCCGCCGGGGCGGGGACCGTACGGCTCGGGGGCAACGAGTCCGAGCCGGGCCGCTACGAGAAGGGCAGTCAGGTGACCGCCACGGCGGTGCCGGCGGCCGGACAGCGGTTCGTCCGCTGGACCGTGAACGGCGAGGAGGTCCCCGGCGGCGCCGAGGTCACCCTCGACGTGACCGGTGACCTCGCGGTGACCGCGCACTTCGCGCCGGTGGCCGGGGAGTGAGCGGACCGGCCGTTCCCCGCCCCTGACGGGGCGGGGAACGGCCGGGTTAGGGTGCGGACGTTCGACCCGCAGCACAGATACGGAGCACGTGCCCATGGAAACCGCACCTCTCACCCACCGGGACGCCACGGCGTCCGACACCGAGAGCCTCGTCGCCCTCATAGAGTCGGCGTACCGGGGTGACAGCAGCCGGGCCGGGTGGACCACCGAGGCGGACATCCTCCACGGGCAGCGCACGGACCCGCAGGGGGTGCTCGCGGTGATCGAGTCGACCGCGGGACGGCTGCTGGTCTTCGAGCGGGACGGCGAGACGGTCGCCTGCTGCCAGCTCGAACACCGGGGCGAGGTCGCCTACTTCGGGATGTTCGCCGTCCGGCCCACCGCCCAGGGCGGCGGCCTCGGCAAGCAGGTCATGTCCGACGCCGAGCGGGTCGCCCAGGAGGCCTGGGGGGTGACCGAGATGCAGATGACGGTCATCTCGGTGCGCGAGGAACTCATCGCCTGGTACGAGCGGCGCGGCTACCGCCGTACGGGAAAGATGACACCGTTCCCGTACGGCGACGACCGCTTCGGCATCCCGCAGCGGGACGACCTGGAGTTCGAGCTGCTGGTCAAGACGCTCGGCTGAGCACACGCGCTCACAGCGCCCGCAGGACTCTCAGGGGGTCGGCGTCGAGCCGTACGCGGTCAGGAACCGGTCGCGGAACTGGTCCATCCGCCACACGGGCGCGTCGGGCCCCGGCTCGATCCCGTCCTGCCAGCCCCAGCCGGAGATCCGGTCGAGCACCTTCGGGTCGTGGGCGACCAGCGCGATCGGCACGTCACGCCCGAAGGCGTTGTGGGTGACCGTCGGGACGGGCTGGTGGTCGCCGAGGAAGACGAGCACGGTGTTCTTGTCGCCGTACTTGACCACGTAGTCGACCAGGTTGCTCACCGAGTACTCGACGGAGTGCGCGTACTCGGCGCGCACCTGCTTGGGGTCCTTCCACACCTCGGCGCGGGTCTTGCCCTCCGCCTTGATCCCCTCGTACACCGAGCCGTCCCCGACCTGGTTCCAGCCGATCGTCTTCGGCAGCGGCGCCCACGGGTTGTGGCTGGAGACGAGGATGATCTCCGCCATCAGCGGCTCACGGTCTTTCTTGCCGTGCTCCAGCCGCTCGAAGGCCGACAGGCTGTACTGGTCGGGGATGGGCGACCAGCCGAACTTGGGCCCCTGGTAGCCGAGGTGGTCGGAGTCGTAGACGTGGTCGAGGCCGTAGAACTTCCCCTCCGGCCAGGACTGGGTCACCCCCGGCATGATGCCGACCGTCCGCCAGGCGTCGGTGCGCTTGAAGGCGCTGGTGAGGGACATCCGGTCGCTGGTGGTGATGGAGTCGTACCCCTGTTGGTTCTTGATCCACAGACCCGTGTTGAAGGTGGAGTGGGCGAGCCAGCTGCCGCCGCCGTACGTCGGGGAGGTGAGGAAGGCGCTGCGGGAGGAGAACCCGGCCTCGCGCAGCTTCTCCGTCCCCTTCGTCAGCATCGCCCCGACCTCCGACGACGTCTGCGGTTCCTCCAGCGCGTTGCGTCCGTAGCTCTCGATGAACGCGAAGATGACGTCCTTGCCGCGCAGCGCGGTCAGCAACTGGTCGGGCGGGGTGTCGGCGAAGGCGTCGACGGCGGCGGCCCTGGACAGCTCCCGCTGGTCCCGCCAGCTCTCGCCGACCAGCCGCGCGTGATGGTCGACCAGGGCGGCGGCGTTCCGGGCGGCGACGGGCGCGCCGGCGATCTGCGCGCCGAGGGCCGCGCAGGCGATCCAGGCGGTACCGAGCACGGCGGTGGTACGGAACGTTACGCCGCGGTGCCGTACCAGCGGGCCGCTCAGCCGGACGACCGCCAGTGTCATCAGGACGAGCACGGCCACCACGAGGACCACCACCCCGACCACGGCGCCGATCGCGGCGGCCCCGCCGACCGAGTCCCGGACGAACGCCTCGCCGTCGTCGAACAGGACCCAGTCGAGCCGCACGTCGAACGGCCGGTCGAAGTTCGAGTAGAAGCCCATGTCGAGGAAGTTGAGGAGGGTCAGCAGCCCGAGGCCGAGCCCGAACACAACCGCCGCCACCCGCCGCGGCCTCGGTGGCAGGACCACCAGAACGACCGCTCCGAGGACGCCTTCCACCGGAATGCGGCCGAACGCTCCGGGGGTGAGGCGGTCGAGATTGTTGGGCAGCAGCAGGGCGGTGAGCACCAGGAGGGCGGACAGGACGGTGAGGACCCGCGCCACGGCCGGGTGCCGGAACCACCGGCCGCCACCACCGCCGCCGGTGCCGTCCGGTGATGCCGGACCGTCACCGGTGGTGGTCGTGGGGGTGTCCGGCCGCTGACGGGAGTGCGTGAAGAGAGGCAACCCGGGGATCCTTCCGTGCGAGGCCCGCTGAGGGCGCGGCGGACCCGGTTCGGAAGTGGGGGCCGCCGTCAGGGGTACGGGCCGCCGGCGGTTTCGGTTCAATCACCACGGATCCGATTCAGGCGGTGGTACGCCCGATGCGCCGGATCTCCGGGAAGTCCGTGGTGACACCTGCCAGTCGGAACGCCCGCGCCAGGAGCAACTGCTCCTGCGTGTTGACCACCCAGCCGATCACCCGGATGCCCTCGGCGTGCGCGCGCTCGACGGTCTCCAGCGTGAGCCGGCGGATGTTCAGGGCCAGCGTGGCCGCGCCCACCGCCTTCGCCCGGTCGACCACGTCCGCGCCCCAGCGGCTGGCGATCAGCACGGTCCGTACGCCCGGTACGAGCGCGGCGATCTCCGCGACCGCCTCGTCGTGGAACGACGACACCTCGACGCGCCCGGCCAGGTCCCGCCGGCGCATCACCCCGGCGAGCGCCCGCGCCGCCGCAGCGTCCTTGATCTCCGCCTGGAGCGGGGACCCCACCGCGTCCAGGACCTCCTCGAAGACGGGGATCCGCTCCCCGCCCCCGGCGTCCAGCTCGCGCAGCTCGGCGAGGGTCCGCTCGGCGATCGCGCCGGTGCCGTCGGTCGTACGGTCCACGTCCGTGTCGTGCATGACGACCAGGGCGCCGTCCTTGCTCAGGTGCAGGTCGAGTTCGAGGGCGTCCATGCCGGCCCGCTCGGCGTGCAGGAAGGAGCGCAGGGTGTTCTCCGGCTCGACCCCCATCACCCCGCGGTGGCCGATGATCTGGAAATTCACGGTCGTCTCGCTCCCGTCGACGGCGGCCGCCGCGCGGCGCGCGGTGCTCACGCGGCACGGCGGCAGCCTAGTGGTCCTGGGGCCGGCCGCGGGGCGTGCCGGTGCCGCGCCAGTGGCGGGCAGGAAAAACTGCGGCGACCATGGGGGTAGGGCAGGATAATTTCCCTTGGTTGCCTTGTATAGGAGAACTTCGCACATATACGCTGTCTTGACGCAAGATTCTCCTGTGGAGGAAGTGACATGACGGAAATTCTTGAGCAGGACCCCGCTGGGCGCCGCATATTCGGCGATGCCCCGGTGACCGCTCACCCGGCCTGGCCGGAGCTCAAGAGCGCCGTCGAGGAGATCCGCCCCTGGCAGTCCAAGGACGGCTCCGTGGACTTCGGCGCCGAGGGCGCGCCGACGCGTGCCGTGGCCGGGGCCGCCGTCGACCGGGTGATCGCCGCCGTCGAGCAGCTCGCCCCGCTCCTGCCGCACGACGCCGCGTACCACACCGCCCTCGTCGCGGACCTGCGTCAATGGACCGCCGGTGGCTTCGCCGTACCGGACTTCCTGGACTCGCTCCTCGCCTTCCGGCCCGCCGCCGACCGCGTGGACGGCCTCCAGCACCTGGCGGTCTTCCCCATGTACACCCAGAACGGCAACCCGGACCGCAACTTCGAGGCCGTCGTGCTGCGCATGGTCTGGCCCGACTGGCTGGCCGAGCTGGAGCGCACGCGCTACGACAACCCGCTGTTCTGCGGCATCACCTTCGAGGACTTCACCGCCGGGTACGACACGAACTCGGCCGTGTTCTTCCCCGAGACCATCGCCGTGCGCGAGGCCCCCGAGCGCTTCAGCTGGGGCGGCATCTTCTGCGACCGCGAGGCCGCCCGCTTCCGCCGGGTCACCGAGGCCGCCGTCGGCGTGCTCGGTGTCGAACTGCCCGACGACATCCGCGAGATGGTCGCCGACCAGGAGCGCTGCCAGCAGGCCTTCGTGCTCTGGGACATGATCCACGACCGCACCCACAGCCACGGCGACCTGCCCTTCGACCCCTTCATGATCAAGCAGCGCCAGCCGTTCTGGATGTACGGCCTCGAAGAGCTGCGCTGCGACCTCACCGCGTTCCGCGAGGCCGTCCAGCTGGAGGCCGACGGCGTCCCGCAGGGCCGCGACGTGCAGTACGCGATCCTCTTCGACCGGATGTTCCGCTTCCCCGTCACGGGAGCGCGTGAGCGCAACTACGACGGACTCGGCGGCCAACTCCTCTTCGCCTACCTCCACCAGCACGACGTGGTGCGCTGGACGGACAACACCCTGCGCATCGACTGGGAGCGCGCCCCCGAGGTCACCAAGCGGCTCTGCGCGGAGATCGAGGACCTGTACCGGGCGGGCATCGACCGCCCCAAGCTGGTCCACTGGTTCGCCGCGTACGACCTGGTCTCCGCCTACCTGGCCCCGCACCCCGGGTCCCGCTGGGCCAAGGGCCCCGACGCCCTCGACCTGACCCAGCCGCCCCGTAAACTGGTGGACGACGTGCTGCCGGACGAATTCCCCCTCAGCATGTTCTACGAGGCGCTGTCCAAGAAATTGAAGAACGTGATCGCTTCCACCAAGGGGATCACCGCGACGAGCACCGAGCGAGTGGCCGCGTGAGCCCTCGCGAGCCGGAGGCGACGGTCATGGACGGGACGACGGTCATGGACGAGAACGGCGACCCCAACGCGAGCTGGTGGATCGAGGGCAGCGGCAGGCTGGACGGCGCCGTGATCGCCGTGGCCGGGGCCGCGGGCCCGGCGGGCCGCGCCGCCCTGCTGAGGCTGGCCGAGGCCGGCGCGACCGTGGTGGGCTCGGACGCGGACCCCGCGCGCCTCGCCGAGGCGGTCGACGCCGCCCGGTACGCGCACGGCGGAGCCACGGTCACCGGTGACACCGTCGACCTGCTCGACCTCGACGCCACCCGCGTCTGGGCCGAGAAGACCGAGAAGGAGTTCGGCCGGATCGACGGCCTGGTCCACCTGGTCGGCGGCTGGCGCGGCAGCGCCACCTTCGCCGGGACCGACCTGGCCGACTGGGACCTGCTGGAGAAGCTGCTGATCCGTACCGTCCAGCACACCTCCCTCGCCTTCCACGACGGACTCCTGCGCAGCGACCGCGGCCGCTACCTGCTCATCAGCGCCGCCGGCGCGTCGAACCCCACCGCGGGCAATGCCGCGTACGCCGCCTCCAAGGCCGCCGCCGAGGCGTGGACCCTGGCGCTGGCCGACGCCTTCCGCAAGGCGGGGGGCGACGAAGGGCCGCGTTCGGCGGCTGCCATCCTGGTCATCAAGGCACTGGTGCACGACGCCATGCGCGCCGAGCGCCCGAATGCGAAGTTCGCGGGCTTCACCGACGTCACCGACCTGGCCGAGGCCATCGCCGGTGTCTGGGACAGGCCCGCCCAGGATGTGAACGGAAAGCGCCTGTGGCTGACCCCCGAGTCGTGAAGTCAGGCCGGCCGGAATCCCTCGCGCCGGCCGGCGGTACGGACGCCCGCCGGCACCACGACCCCCAGGTGCGGGGCTTCGCCAGCGACAACTACGCCGGCGCGCACCCGGAGATCCTCGCCGCCCTCGCCGTCGCCAACGGCGGCCACCAGGTCTCCTACGGCGAGGACGACTACACCGGCCACCTCCAGCAGGTCATGCACAGCCACTTCGGCGCGTCGGCGGAGGCGTTCCCCGTCTTCAACGGCACCGGCGCCAACGTCGTGGCGCTCCAGGCGATGACCGAGCGCTGGGGCGCGGTCATCTGCGCCGAGTCCGCCCACATCAACACCGACGAGGGCGGCGCCCCCGAGCGGATGGGCGGCCTCAAGCTGCTGACCGTACCGACCCCGGACGGCAAGCTGACGCCGGACCTCGTCGACCGGCAGGCCTTCGGCTTCGACGACGAGCACCGCGCCATGCCCCAGGTCGTGTCGATCACCCAGAGCACCGAGCTGGGCACGCTCTACACGCCCGACGAGATCCGGGCCCTCTGCGCCCACGCCCACGGTCTCGGCATGAAGGTCCACCTCGACGGCGCGCGGATAGCCAACGCCGCCGCCGCGCTGGACGTCCCGATGCGCACCTTCACCAACGCCGCGGGCGTGGACGTCCTCTCCTTCGGCGGGACGAAGAACGGCATGCTCTTCGGCGAGGCCGTCGTGGTCCTCGACCCCGACGCCGTACGAGCCGTGAAGCGGCTGCGCAAGCTGTCCATGCAGCTGTCGTCCAAGATGCGGTTCGTCTCGGTACAGCTGGAGGCGCTGCTCGCGGGAGACCTCTGGCTGCGCAGCGCCCGCCACAGCAACGCCATGGCGCGGCGGCTCGCGGAGGGCGTGCGCGCGCTGGGCGGTGTCGAGATCCTGTACCCCGTCCAGGCCAACGCGGTCTTCGCGCGGCTGCCGCACGACGTGGGTGTACGGCTCCAGAAGCGCTTCCGCTTCTACTTCTGGGACGAGCAGGCCGGGGACGTCCGCTGGATGTGCTCCTTCGACACCACCGAGGACGACGTGGACCGCTTCCTGTACGCCCTGAAGGAAGAACTCGCCGCATAATTATGTAGCAATCCGGATATTCAGTGGATGGCTGGCCCTGCGTTCCCTAGAGTGACGGGTATGCAGCTGATCCAGCGCAACCCTGATCTCTCCGCCTATCTGGCGGCCGATGAGGCCATCGATCACGACCACCCGTTGGTACGGGAGACCGCGGCGCGTCTCCGTACCACGGAAGGCGGTGCATACGCATACGCGAAAGCCGCCTATGAGTTCGTCCGCGACGAGATACCGCACTCGTGCGACACGGGGGACCAGCGGGTCACCTGGCGCGCCTCCGACGTGATCGGGCAGCGCACCGGCATCTGCTACGCCAAGTCCCACGCCCTGGCCGCGCTGCTGCGGGCGGAGTCGATCCCCACCGCGCTCTGCTACCAGGAGTTCGACGTCGTCCACGGGCTGGTCGCGATACGGCTGCCGGGCCGCGAGCGCTGGGACCGGCAGGACGCGCGCGGCAACAAGCCGGGGGTGGACGCCCACTTCGCGCTGGACGGCGAGCAGTTGGCCTTCGCCCCCGAGCCGCAGTTCGGCGAGAAGGACCACCCGGTCCTGTTCGAGGCCCCGCATCCGGCGGTCCTGCGGGCGCTGCGGGCCGCTCCTGACCTCGATCACCTGGTCAGGACGCTGCCCACCACGCTGTGCTGAGACCGTTCAGGCTCCCGGGCTCGCAGGGTCACTCCTGGGGGCTCCCAGGGGCAGGGGGAACGGTCAGGCGCTGGTGGCGGGACGGCCGGTCTCGGCCTCCCGGACCTCGGCCGCCGTCGGGGCCGTACCCCCGAGGTGCGCGGGCACCCACCAGGTGTCGTTCGCGTCCTTGGGACGTACGGGATAGGCGCGCTGCGCCGCCTCCAGCAGCTCCTGCACCCGGTCCCGCAGCCGCCGTGTGATCGCGCCCGCGTACTGGTCGGCCGGGGCCTCCATGGGCTCGCCCACCCGCATCGTCACCGGGATGTGGCTGCGCCGGAAGTTGCGCGGCCTGCCCTTGGTCCACAGCCGCTGGGTGCCCCACAGCGCCATCGGGATCAGCGGGACGCCGGCCTCCTGGGCGAGCCGGGCCGCGCCCGACTTGAAGCTCTTGAGCGTGAAGGACGGGGAGATCGTGGCCTCGGGGAAGACCCCGATGATCTCCCCGGAGCGCAGCGAGTCCAGCGCGTGCGTGTACGCCGTCTCACCCTGCTCGCGGTCCACCGGGATGTGCTTCATGCCCCGCATCAGCGGACCGGAGATCCGGTGCCGGAAGACCGCTTCCTTCGCCATGAAACGCACCAGGCGCTTCTGGGGGAGCGTGGTGAGGCCCGCGAAGATGAAGTCCAGATAGCTGATGTGATTGCTGACGAGCACGGCTCCGCCGGTCCGCGGGATGTTCTCCGACCCCTGCGTGTCGATCTTCAGGTCCAGCGCCTTGAACATGGTGCGGGCGGCGCCGATGACCGGCCGATAGACGAGCTCTGCCATCTGGGGTGGACCCTTCTGTTCCGGGGAGGGTTCTCCCGGCGGAAGTTACGCAGCCGTAGGTTTTCGGCAATGCGCCGATCGTGCCCCATACGGGGCGCCGTGGCCAGTCCTGGTCTGCGCGCGGGGCGAGATTCTCGTCACGTCAGCGCACCGCCGCCGTCGTCCGGCGCAGCAGCAGGTACATCTCGCAGCCGAGGCAGTACCCGAACGCGGCGTTGAGGAACGCGGCGGCCAGCGCGCACGCCGTGGCCGCGACCCCGAGCCACTCCGGGCCCGCGAAGTACCCGACCAGGCCGACCGCGGCGAAGACCAGCCCGACGGCCTGGGCGAAGCGCGGCGGCGCCGGGGACTCGAACTCCACCGCGGGGCCCAGGCGCGGCCTGACGACCGTACGGAACAGCCAGCCGTACGGAGAGCGCCGCACGCCCCCGATCGCGCCCGCCGCGAAGGCGAGCGTCTGCCACGCGAGAAGAACGCCGCTGCCCGTGACGAGGACCACGGCGAGTACGACGGTGGTGACGGCCGCCCCGAAGCGCGGGCCCCTGATGTCAAGGTCCATGCCCTCAGCATCTCCCGCCCGCGGACCGGCGCGGTCGCGGAATATTTTGCAGTCGTGTGAACGCTGCCGCTGAGGATGACGACGACAGGACTGATCGTGTGCGCGGCGGTACTCGCCGTGGCGGGCGTGTTCGGGCTGTGGCACCGGCGCGGCGACGGAAGGCTGAGGATGCGCGGGCGGGACGGCGAGAAGCGGCTCGGCGAGGCCGAACTGGGCGTGGGGCTGGGGGAGCGGGCGACACTCGTCCAGTTCTCCAGCGCGTTCTGCGCGCCCTGCCGGGCGACCCGGCGCACGCTCGCCGAGATCGCGGAGATGGTCGACGGGGTCTCCCACGTCGAGATAGACGCCGAGGAGCGGCTGGAGCTGGTACGGGAGCTGGGCATCCTCAGGACCCCGACCGTCCTCGTGCTGGACGCCGGGGGCCGTATCGTCCGCAGGGCCGCAGGTCAGCCGCGCAAGGCGGACGTGATCGCCGCGCTCGGCGAGGCCGTGTGAGGTGCGCTCTTGACCGCGCCCCGAGGGGGCGCCCTTGACCGCGACCCGCGCCCTCGGCACCCTGACGTCGTGCCCCGGGAACTCCTGTTGTACGGGCGGGCCGATGTGGACCTGGCCCGTCACGCGAGCGCGCGCTGTCCGGGTGTCTGAGCACCCACGGAACCGTTCCCCTCTTCTCCCGGAAGGACGACGCATGACGGCGACGCCCGAGCTCAGCACTCCCCGGTCCGCCACCCCCGAACTCCTCCGCTCCGTCTTCCGCCGGCACGCGGCGGGGGTCGCGGTGATCACCGCGCGCGGCGGCGACGGTCCCGGCGGCCGGCCCGTCGGCTTCACCGCCACCTCGCTCAACTCCGTCGCCGCCGAACCCCCGTTGGTGTCGTTCGGCGTGGCCACCTCGTCGTCCAGCTGGCCGGTGATCGCCGAGACCGAGTACCTCGGCGTCCACATACTCGGCGACCACCAGGAGGAGTTGGCCGCCACGTTCGCGCGCAGCGGCGCCGACCGGTTCGCGCCGCCCACGGGGTGGCGTACCGGACCCGAGGGCGTGCCCGTGCTGGACGGCGTACTGGCCTGGCTGGTCTGCCGTGTCGTGGCCCGCGTCCCGGCCGGCGACCACCGCATCGTGGTGGCCCAGGCCGTCGTCGGCGACCCGGCGGGCGCCGGCCGGCCGCTCGTCCACCACCAGGGCCGCTTCAACACTCTGCGCGACTGAGCCTTCTCCCGGGGCGTGTCCCCGGGCATCTTCCGGCGTGCGTCGGGAAGGTCACAGTGCGAAGCGCTTGCTCAGCGGGCAGGCTCTGGATGTACTGGCGAGTAATATTTACTCCGGTGCGCCGGTCTCCGGACCGGAAACCGTCCCATAAGGCGCCTATGCTGCGTGCAACAAGGCAGCCCAGAAATGACGATGCGGTAGGAGAGCCGGCGTGAGCCTGAGGATCGTTGTCTGTGTGAAGTACGTGCCCGACGCCACCGGAGACCGGCATTTCGCCGATGACCTGACTCTGGACCGGGACGACGTGGACGGCCTGCTGTCGGAGCTCGACGAGTACGCGGTGGAGCAGGCGCTCCAGATCGCCGGCGAGGCGGACGACGCGGAGATCACGGTCCTGACCGTCGGTCCCGAGGACGCCAAGGACGCGCTGCGCAAGGCGCTGTCGATGGGCGCCGACAAGGCCGTCCACGTCGAGGACGACGCGCTGCACGGCACGGACGTCCTCGGTACGTCGCTGGTCCTCGCCAAGGCCATCGAGAAGACCGGTTACGACCTGGTCATCTGCGGGATGGCGTCGACGGACGGCACGATGGGCGTGCTGCCCGCGATCCTCGCGGAGCGGCTCGGGGTCCCGCAGGTCACGCTGCTCTCCGAGGTGTCCGTGGGTGGCGGCCAGGTCAAGGGCCGCCGGGACGGCGACACCGCGAGCGAGCTGCTGGAGGCGTCCCTGCCGGCCGTCGTGTCGGTGACGGACCAGTCGGGCGAGGCCCGCTACCCGTCCTTCAAGGGGATCATGGCGGCGAAGAAGAAGCCGGTGCAGTCCTTCGACCTGGAGGACCTGGACATCGAGCCCGGCGACGTCGGCCTGGCGGGTGCCTGGACCGCGGTCGACGGGGCCACCCAGCGCCCGGCCCGTACGGCGGGCACGGTCGTCAAGGACGAGGGCGAGGGCGGCAAGCAGCTGGCCGCGTTCCTCGCGGAGCGCAAGTTCATCTGACCCGCCCCAGGGGCCGCGGGCCGTGCCGGAAGCCGGCCGGGCCCCGGTCACCCACCCCATCATTCCCGCTACTTCGCATGCGCAGGAGACCCGCACCATGGCTGAAGTTCTCGTCTATGTCGACCACGTGGACGGCGCCGTCCGCAAGCCCACCCTGGAACTGCTGACCCTGGCCCGCCGCCTGGGCGAGCCCGTCGCCGTCGCCCTCGGCGCGGGCGCCGGGGCCACCGCGGCCGTCCTGGCCGAGCACGGCGCGGTGAAGGTGCTGACGGCCGACGCGCCCGAGTTCGCCGACTACCTCGTCGTCCCCAAGGTCGACGCCCTCCAGGCCGCCTACGACGCCGTCTCGCCCGCCGCGGTGCTCCTGCCGTCGTCGGCGGAGGCCAAGGAGATCGCCGCCCGCCTGGCGGTCCGTATCGGCTCCGGTCTGCTCACCGACGCCGTCGACCTGGAGGCGGGCGCGGACGGCCCCGTCGCCACCCAGTCGGTCTTCGCCGCCTCCTTCACGACGAAGACGCGCGTCTCGCGGGGCACCCCGGTCATCACCGTCAAGCCGAACTCCGCCCCCGTCGAGGCCGCCCCGGCCGCGGGCGCCGTCGAGACGCTGGCCGTCACCTTCGGCGAGAGGTCCACCGGCACGAAGATCGTCTCCCGCTCCCCCCGGGAGTCGACGGGCCGCCCGGAGCTGACCGAGGCCGCGATCGTGGTCTCCGGCGGGCGCGGCGTGAACGGCGCCGAGAACTTCGCCGTCATCGAGGCCCTCGCCGACTCCCTGGGCGCGGCGGTCGGCGCCTCCCGCGCCGCCGTGGACGCGGGCTGGTACCCGCACGCCAACCAGGTCGGCCAGACCGGCAAGTCGGTCTCCCCGCAGCTCTACATCGCCTCGGGTATCTCCGGTGCCATCCAGCACCGCGCGGGCATGCAGACCTCCAAGACCATCGTCGCCATCAACAAGGACGCCGAGGCGCCGATCTTCGACCTGGTGGACTACGGCATCGTCGGCGACCTGTTCGACGTCGTGCCGAAGCTGACCGAGGAGGTCGAGGCCCGCAAGGGCTGACACCCGCCGGACGTCTTCGATCCAGGGCCACGCGGTCGCGCCACCGTGTGGCCCTGCGCCATTCGTGTGGCTGACGGGACACCGTTGACGGGGCTCGACCGCGCCGATTAACTTCGATTCACTTCCTTTCTGCGGAATGTTGATTCCGCAGAGCGGAAAAGTTGGCTGTACGGGCGACCCGTACGGGACGGGCACGAGGAAGGTACGCGGATGGCGCAGCAGGAGACGGTGACCACCAGCCTGGCGAGCGCGGTCGGCGAGGACATCGCCGCACGGCTCGCCCCGGTCGACGCGGACCTCGCCCGCCGCTACCCCGGCGACCCCGGGACCAGGCAGCCCGTCCACACCGTCTACGTCCCCGCCGACGCCTTCACCGCCGGCACCGTCCGCTCCTGGGGCGGCCAGGCCCTCGCCGCGCTCGACGAACACGCCCCGGACGCCGCCGCGCTGGCCGCCGTCCTCGGCCTGCCCGACGAGCTGGCGGGGCCGGTGCACGAGCGGGTACGGGCCAAGCTGACGCGTGAACCGGTGGAAGACCTGCGGATCGACTTCGAGGACGGCTACGGCCCGCACCCGGACGCCGACGAGGACGAACACGCGGCCCGCGCCGCCCGGTTGGTCGCCGCGGCCTACGCGGACGGCACCGCGGCCCCGTACACGGGCATCCGGATGAAGTGCCTGGAGGAGGCCGTACGCGACCGGGGGATCCGTACCCTCGACATCTTCCTCAGCGGGCTGATGGAGGCGGGCGGCCTGCCCGGGGGGCTGGTGCTGACCCTGCCCAAGGTCACCTATCCGGAGCAGATCGAGGCGATGGTACGGATCGCCGAGGCGTTCGAGACGGCCCGCGGCCTGCCCCCGGGGCGGCTCGGCTTCGAGATCCAGATCGAGACCAGCCAGGCCATCCTCGCCGCCGACGGCACCGCGACCGTGGCCCGGATGATCGGCGCCGCCGGCGGTCGCGCCACCGGCCTGCACTACGGCACCTTCGACTACAGCGCCTGTGTCGGCGTCAGCGCCGCCTACCAGTCGAGCGACCACCCCGCCGCCGACCACGCCAAGGCCGTGATGCAGGTCGCGGCGGCCGGCACGGGCGTACGGGTGTGCGACGGCTCGACCAACGTGCTCCCGGTCGGTCCCACCCCCCAGGTCCACGACGCCTGGCGGCTGCACTACGGCCTCACCCGGCGGGCCCTCGCCCGCGCCTACTACCAGGGCTGGGACATGCACCCGGCCCAGCTGCCGACCCGCTACGCCGCCGTCTACGCCTTCTACCGCGAGGGCATGGCGGCGGCCGCCGCCCGGCTGGTCGCGTACGTCACCAAGGCGGGCGGCGCCGTGCTCGACGAACCGGCCACGGCCAAGGCGCTCAGCGGCTACCTCCTGCGCGGCCTGGACTGCGGCGCCGTGGACGACGACGAGGTCACCCTCCTCACCGGCCTGACCCGTCAGGACCTGGAGGCCCTGGCCGTCCCGCGCCGCGCGGCCGACGCCCTCCGAACCGTGGGCGCCTGAGTCCTGACCGTCCTGACTACCGGTCCGCCGGCGGCGGGATCTCGCCCGAGCCCCGGGCGATCAGCCGGGTCGGCAGCACCACTCTCGACGGGGCGTCGGCCGCCCCGTCGAGGCGCTGGAAGAGCCGCTCGGCGGCCGTACGGCCCAGGGTCGCCGCGTCCTGCGCGATGACCGTGACCCCCGGCTCCAGCAGGTCCGCCAGCTCGATGTCGTCGAAGCCGACGAGCGCGACCGGCCGGTGGTGCGCGGCCAGGACCCGTACCGCCGTCACCGTCACCCGGTTGTTGCCCGTGAGGATCGCCGTGACCGGCTCGGGCCCGCCGAGCATCGCGGCCACCGCGTCCCGTACCCGGTCGGGCGCGGTCGTGCCGAGCGCCACCCAGTCGTCGTGGATGGCCAGCCCCGCGTCCGCCATGGCGGTGCGGTACCCGCGCAGCCGCTCGATCGCCGTGTGGATGCGCGGCTGGTCGCCGATGAAGCCGATCCGGCGGTGACCGTGCCCGATCAGGTGCGCGGCGCCCGAGCGGGCGCCGCCGAAGCTGTCGGAGAGGATCACGTCCGCGTCGATGCGCCCGGCGGGCCGGTCCACGAAGACCGTCGCGACCCCGGCCTTGATCTCCGGCTCCAGATAGCGGTGGTCGTCACCGGCGGGGATCACGATCAGCCCGTCCACCCGGCGCGCGCACAGCGCCAGCACCAACTCCTGCTCACGGTCCGGATCCTCGGCGCTGGACCCGTTGATGAGCAGCGCGCCGTGCGCGCGGGCCACCTCTTCCACGGCGCGGTTCAGCGGACCGTAGAACGGGTCGGCCAAATCCTCCAGGACCAGACCGATACTCGCCGTACGCCCTTTACGCAGGACACGAGCCGAATCGTTGCGCCGGAATCCCAGCGCGTCGATGGATTCCTGCACCCGCCTTTCGGTGTCCGGGGTCACCCCCGGCTCGCCGTTCACCACCCGGGACACCGTCTTGAGTCCCACCCCGGCGCGCGCGGCGACGTCTTTCATGGTGGGCCGATTGCCGTAGCGGTTCTCGGGGCGGCGGGAGGTGTCGGCCACAGTGCGCTGTCCTGTCGTCGTCCGGGTGCGTGTGTGTACGCGTATACACATCTCCGCGTACGCCGGGGCGGATCCGGGTTCGCTGCGGATATTGCCGCCGGTTTGCCATTCAAGGCTGTGGCGACGAGCATAGGCCCTGGACAACGTTGTCAGGTGAATAGAGACTGTTCATCGAAGCGCAGGTCCGGTCATTCCCCGCACGGGCGGGGATACCTCGTCCCCTGGAGATCCGACACCGATGCATATCGACCGCGTTGCCGCACTCGACATCGGCGGCACCAAGATCGCCGGCGCGTTGGTCGACGGCAACGGCAGGATTCTCGTACGGGCACAGCGGCCGACCCCCGCGCGGGAGGACGGCGAGAGTGTGATGCGCGCCGTCGAGGAGGTCCTGGCGGAGGTCGCGGCCTCGCCGCTCTGGGCGGGGGCCACGGCGATCGGCATCGGCAGCGCGGGCCCGGTGGACGCCTCCGCCGGTACGGTCAGCCCGGTCAACGTGCCGGGCTGGCGCGGGTTCCCGCTGGTGGAGCGGGTACGGGAAGCGACCGGCGGCCTCCCGGTGACGCTGGTCGGCGACGGGGTCGCCATGACCGCGGCGGAGCACTGGCAGGGCGCGGCGCGCGGCTACGACAACGCGCTGTGCATGGTGGTCTCGACGGGTGTGGGCGGCGGGCTCGTCCTCGGCGGCACGCTCCACCCGGGGCCCACCGGCAACTCCGGGCACATCGGCCACATCAGCGTGGACCTGGACGGCGACCTCTGCCCGTGCGGCGGGCGCGGGTGCGTGGAGCGGATCGCCAGCGGTCCCAACATCGCGCGCCGGGCGCTGGAGGGCGGCTGGCAGCCGGGGCCCGACGGGGACACGTCCGCGGCGGCGGTCGCCGCCGCCGCCCGCGCCGGCCATCCCGTCGCGATCGCGTCCTTCGAACGCGCCGCGCAGGCGCTGGCCGCCGGCATCGCCGCGACGGCCACGCTGGTGGAGATCGGCATCGCGGTGGTCGGCGGGGGTGTCGCGAACGCGGGAGAGGTTCTCTTCGCCCCACTGCGCCGCTCCCTCGGCGACTACGCCACCCTCTCCTTCGTCCGGCAGATCAAGGTGGCCCCGGCCCTCATGGGGACGGACGCGGGCCTGGTGGGCGCGGCGGCGGCGGCCGCACTGGGCACCCGCGACGAGGAGACGGCGACGGTCAGCGGCTGACGTTCCCGCGTGCCTCCGGACGACACGCCCTAGCGCGTCGTCTGGCACGCCGTGCGTCGGCTGCCGCGGAACTTCACGCACAGCTCCGTGTCCCTGCCGGTGTGGTGCGTCGGCCAGGTGTACATCAGCGCCTTGCCCGAGCGTGTGGCCCTCGCCGTGTCCGCGAGCCGCCCGTTCCGGTACAGCGACACCTCACGCGAACCGACGTCCGCCGGCGGATTGGTCCAGATGCCGGTGACCGCGTTGGTGGCGCCCCGGCCGTCCAGCCGGACGCAGATCTGCGGACCGGAGAAGTGATGGGTGCACGCGCTGCTGTCGGCCGCCGCGGGCGTCGCTGTCAGCGAGACCGCCACCCCCGCCAGGGCGAGCGTCAGGGCGGACCGCCGGGCGTGGGAACGCGGGGCGAAGGGTGTGGGCGGTGTCGAAGGCGTGGGCGGAACGGGCGGCATGTCGGCTCTCCGAGTCGTACGGCGGGTGGGCGGGCACACGGGCGCCTGCGGGACCGGTCCGCGCTCCTGGTGCTCCCGCATGCCACCGGATCCTGTACGAGGCACCCACGGCCCGCCACCGGGCGCACGTCCGCACCGCACCCGCCGGGCGCCCCGCGCGGACGCGCGCTACGTCGCCGGTCCGGACGCGCGCTACGTCGCCGCTTCCGCCGCCGTCGCCTGCTGTGGGACGACCACCAGGAAGAAGTCCGAGTCGAGATCCATGATCACCTCGGCCGGTGTGCCCTCGTCCCTCCGGGCCCGTGCGAACTCCTCCGCGGGCCAACTGCCACGCGGCCCACCCGCGGGAAATTTCTCCAGCACCGTACGGCGCATCGTGTACCCCCTTGTCACATCGAGTTCCAACGATGTTCCTCGGGATTGTGTTACGCCCGGCACGGACATCGGTTCGTACAGTAGGCCGCTGTCCTGCCGAAACGGAAGCAGAACGGAAACAGACCGGCAACGGCTGGGACACATCCGGATCTCCGGGAGCCGGTCCGGACGGCCGCTCCGACCCCCTCCGGGGTTTCCGTGGCAGGGTGTTGCGGGCAATCCACTGGGGGCTACGGAAGAGGGGGATGGCCGTGATTGTTTGGGTCAATGGGGCGTTCGGAGCGGGGAAGACCAGCACCGCACGCGAACTGGTCGACCTGATCCCCAACTGCACGCTCTACGACCCTGGGCTCACCGGTGCGGAACTGGCACGGCTGCTCCCGCAGAAGCGGCTCGCCGACGTCACCGACTTCCAGGACCTGCCGATCTGGCGCCGCCTGGTGGTGGACACCGCGGCGGCCCTGCTGGCGGAGCTGGGCGGTGTGCTCGTCATCCCCATGACGCTCCTGCGGCAGGAGTACCGCGACGAGATCTTCGGTGGACTGGCCGCCCGGCGCATCCCGGTCCGGCATGTGCTGCTGGCAACTGATGAAACGATCCTGCGTGGGCGCATAGCGGCCAGGGAAGCCCCGGACGGCGACCGGGAGGCCGCCGAACGTGACCGTCGGTGGTGTTACGAACACATCGAGCAGTACCGTACCGCGCTGCACTGGCTCACCGCCGACGCCCACGTCGTCGACAGCAACGCCAGGACGGCCCACGAGAGCGCCGAGTGCCTCGCCGACGCGGTACGGACCGGCAGGGCGCGCGCCTGCGCGATCGTACAGACCCCCGAACCCACCGCCGAGACCCTCGCCGCCGGGGTGCTGCTCTTCGACGAGCGGGGCCGGGTGCTGCTCGTGGACCCCACGTACAAGCCCGGTTGGGAGTTCCCCGGCGGTGTGGTGGAGCAGGGCGAGGCGCCCGCGCGGGCCGGCATCCGCGAGGTGGAGGAGGAGATAGGCATCCGACTCACCGACGTGCCGAGGCTGTTGGTCATGGACTGGGAACCACCCCGGCCGCCGGGCTACGGCGGACTGCGCCTGCTGTTCGACGGTGGACTGCTGCCCGCCGGGCTGGCCGGGCAAGTACGCCTGCCGGGGCCCGAGTTGCGGGACTGGCGCTTCGTCGGGGAGGAGGAGGCGGCCGGCCTGCTGCCGCCCGCCCGCTTCGAGCGGCTGCGCTGGGCCCTGCGGGCCCGTGAGCGGGGGGTCGTGCTCAACCTGGAGGACGGCGTCCCCGTCGGCTGACCCGGCCGGTCACCGGGGCGGCAGCACCGGCCCGGTGACCGGCTCCCCGAAGCCCGGAGTGGGGTCCCCGTGCCCGTAGCAGACCGTGGAAGGCTCCAGGGTCAGCAACTGGTCCATCGACTCCTGCGCGCGCTCGCGGTCCACGTGGAAGACACCGAGGGTGATCCCGTTCACCGACGCCAGGGTGTCCCCGACGAACAGCACACCGTGGTGCGGCAGATGGACCGCGATCGAGCCCGCGGTGTGCCCCGGCGTGTGCACCACCCGGGCCCCGTCGCCGAAGCCCAGCTCGTCGCCGTCCTCCACCTCCCGGTCCACGCGGGTGGGCGGCGCGGGCGGCACGGTCAGGCCGTGCTCGTACAGCGGGATCTCCCAGTCGGGCAACACCGGTTCCGGCACCGGCAGATCACCCCGGACCACCGGGGCGTCCAGCCGGTGCGCGACCACCTCCGCGCCGTGCCGCCGCGCCAACTCCCCGGCGGAGCCCACGTGGTCGCGATGGCAGTGGGTGAGGACGATACGGCGCAGCGCGCGCGGGTCCTGACCCAGGCGGGTGACCGCCTCCTCGACCTCCGTCGCGGCACCGCTGTGCCCGGCGTCGACCAGGGTCAGTTCCGTACCGTCGCGCCACAGGTAGGCCTGGCCGACCGGGAAGCGCAACAGGTGGAGCCGCGGGCGTATTTCGACGACGTCGATGAGGTCCATACGACGACCGTAGGCAGACGCGGGCCGCTCGCGCGCCCCTCTACGCTCCGGGCGATCTTCGCTGTCCGCTGAAACCGCGCGCCGCCTCCGAAACCGCACCGCCCTGCCGCCCCACGCGCCCCGAGGGGCCGCAGGACGGCCGATCCGGCCCGTACGGCCCGTACGGCTCAACCCCGCTTCGACTCCGCGTAGTTGACCAGGAAGTGCGCCTCGGTGACGGACAGGCGCTCCAACTCCTCCGGCGAGACACTCTCGTTCACCGCGTGGATCTGCGCCGCCGGCTCGCTCAGCCCGATCAGCAGGATCTCGGCGCTCGGATACAGCGCGGCCAGTGTGTTGCAGAGCGGGATGGACCCGCCCTGGCCCGCGGTCTGCATGTCCTGGCCCGGATACCCGGCCCGCATCGCCTCCGCCATCGCGGCGTACGCGGGGCTGGAGGTGTCCGCGCGGAACGCCGCTCCCTGCCCGATCTGCTCCACCGCGACCCGCGCGCCCCACGGGGTGTGCTTCTCCAGGTGCGCGGTCAGCAGCTTCGTCGCCTCGGCGGTGTCCTGGCCCGGGGGAACCCGCAGGCTGACCGTGGCCCGCGCGCCCGCCTGGATCGAGGGCGTGGCGCCCACGACCGGCGGGGCGTCGATCCCGATGACCGTGACGGACGGGCGTGCCCAGATCCGGTCGGAGACCGTCCCGTCGCCGATCAGCCCCACCCCGTCGAGCACCTTCGCGTCCGTACGGAAATCGGCCTCCGGGTAGTCGAGGCCCTCCCACACGGCGTCCGCCGCGAGCCCCTCCACCCGGGTCGAACCGTCCTCGGCGCGCAGCGAGTCCAGCACCCGGATCAGCGCCGCGAGCGCGTCGGGGGCCGCGCCGCCGAACTGCCCCGAGTGCAGGTTCCCTTCGAGGGTGTCGACCCGGACGCGCAGGAGGGTCATCCCGCGCAGGGTGGCCGTGACGGTCGGCAGGCCCACCCGGAAGTTCCCCGTGTCGCCGATCACGATCGTGTCGGCCGTCAGCAGCTCCGGGTGCGCCTCCGCGTACCGCTCCAGGCCACCCGTACCCTGCTCCTCCGAGCCCTCGGCGATCACCTTGACGGTCACGGGCACCCCGCCGTTCGCCTTGAGGGCGCGCAGGGCCAGCAGGTGCATCAGGAAGCCGCCCTTGCAGTCGGCCGCCCCGCGCCCGTACCAGCGGCCGTCGCGCTCGGTCAGTTCGAACGGCGGGGACAGCCACGCCGCCTCGTCCAGCGGCGGCTGTACGTCGTAGTGGGCGTAGAGCAGCACCGTCGGGGCGCCCTCGGGGCCGGGCAGCAAACCGTAGACGGACTGGCTGCCGTCGGGGGTGTCGAGGACCGCGACATCCTGGAATCCTTCGGTACGCAGCGCGCCGGCGACCCACCCGGCCGCCGCCTCGCACTCGCTCTTCGGGAACACCGCCGGGTCCGCCACCGACCGGAAGGCCACCAGTTCCGCGAGCTCCGCGCGGGCGCGGGGCATCAGCGACGCGACGGTTTCGGCAATCGGATCGGCGGTCATGGGCACGCTCCTCGTGGGTGCGACGTTCTCCGGGTAGGAGGACGTGAGTGGTACGGCGAAGGCACCACAGATCCTCCCACAGCGGTTCCGGGGCCCACGCGCCGTAGGATGCCGTTCGACAACAGGGGCCACCGGTCGGATCAGGAGCAGAAGCACATCGTGAGCAGCGAGAACGCAGACGCCGGAAGCGAGCACGACGAGCCGGTGTGGGATGTCGTCGTGGTCGGAGCAGGGCCGGCGGGAGCGTCGGCGGCCTATGCCGCGGCGGTCGCGGGCCGTCAGGTGCTGCTGCTGGAGAAAGCCGAGTTGCCCCGCTACAAGACCTGCGGGGGAGGCATCATCGGTCCCTCGCGCGACGCGCTGCCTCCGGGCTTCGAGCTTCCGCTCAGGGACCGGGTGCACGCGGTCACCTTCTCCCTCAACGGCAAGCTGGCCAGGACACGCCGGTCGAAGCGGATGCTCTTCGGGCTCATCAACCGCCCCGAGTTCGACGCGAGTCTGGTCGAACACGCGCAGAAGGCGGGCGCGGTGCTCCGTACGGGAGCGACGGTCTCCCGGGTCGAGCAGCACGGCCCGGCCGTGCCCGACCGCCGTACGGTCGCGGTGGTCCTCTCGGACGGCGGGACGGTGCTGGCGCGGGCCGTGGTCGGCGCCGACGGCAGTGCCAGCCGGATAGGCGCGCACGTCGGGGTGAAGATGGACCAGGTCGACCTCGGCCTGGAGGCGGAGATCCCCGTGCCGGAGACGGTCGCGGAGGACTGGGCGGGACGGGTCCTCATCGACTGGGGCCCGCTGCCGGGGAGTTACGGCTGGGTGTTCCCCAAGGGGGACACGCTCACCGTCGGGGTGATCTCGGCGCGGGGCGAGGGCGCGGCGACCAAGCGGTATCTGGAGGACTTCATCGCCCGGCTCGGTCTCGCCGGATTCGAGCCGTCCGTCTCGTCCGGGCATCTGACGCGCTGCCGCAGCGAGGACTCGCCGCTGTCGCGCGGCCGGGTGCTGGTGTGCGGGGACGCGGCGGGGCTGCTGGAGCCGTGGACCAGGGAGGGGATCTCCTTCGCCCTGCGGTCGGGGCGGCTCGCGGGGGAGTGGGCGGTCAGGATCTCGGAGTCGCACGACGCCGTGGACGCCCGCAGGCAGGCGCTGAACTACGCGTTCGCCATCAAGGCCGGTCTCGGCGTGGAGATGGGGGTCGGCCGCCGGATGCTCGGCATCTTCGAGCGCCGTCCCGGGCTGCTGCACGCGGCGATCACGGGCCTGCGCCCGGCGTGGAACGCGTTCGCGGACATCGCCCGGGGCTCGACGTCGCTGGCCGGGCTCGTACGGACCCATCCGCTGGCCCGGCGCGCGCTGGACGTCCTGGACCGCAGGCAGGCGGCTGCCGCGGCGGCCGCCGCAGAGGCCGAGGCGGGCGCGTCGGAGGCCGGGGCCACGGAGGCCAAGGCACCGGAGGTGGGCGCTCCTTAGGACGCTGACGCGCTCCCGGCCGCCCCGCCCGTTCTGCGGGTCCGCGGGGTCCGGGGGCGGTCAGTCCGTCGTGATCAGGAAGACGGGGTGGTCCGGGGCCGCCGCGCCGATCTCCGCGTCGGAGGACTTCGCGGTGACGCCCCGGAAGTACTGGTCGACCTCCCGGCCCCAGCGCTCCAGGCAGGCACGCAGGTCTCGGTGGCGGCGAAGATACGGGCCTTGCGGCCGACGCGCAGCTCGCCCCCCTCGAAGGGGTGCGCGTTGACGGGGACGCGCTGCATCTTGCCGCTCTTGCGGCCCGCACGGACGGCTCGGCCGTGCCGAGCGCGCCCACGCCGTGCCGGGCGAGCCGGCCGATGACGCTGTTCATCCGGACGGTGAACCGGCTACCGTGGCGATCAAGGACGAGGCCCGCGAGCAACTCGCCGCCGAGGGCGCCGCGAAGCTCTCGCTGCGCGCCGCCGCCCGCGAGCTGGGCATGGTGTCCTCCGCGCACGTACCCAGCCACGACGACCTGCTGACCGCCCTCATCGTCGACGCGTACGACGCGGTCGGCGCCGCCGCGGAAAAGGCTCTCGCCGCAGCCGGTCCCACCGGCCACCCGGGGCGCCGGACCGCCGGCTGCGTGGCGGTACGGGGACTGGGCCCTGGCCCACCCCCACGAGTACGCGCTGATCTACGGCTCACCCGTGCCCGGCCACGCGGCGCCCGAGCTGACCATCGCCCCCGCCTCACGCGTCGGCCCGGCGCTGATCTCCGTCGCCCGCGACGCCCACCGCGAGAACGGCGTCGCGCTCCCGCCGCTCACCGAGCGGCCGCGCCCCGAGGCCCGGCAGATGGTCGAGCGGTTCGCGCCGGACATCCCGCCCGGGGTGGCGGCGGCCCTGGTCGCGGCCCGGGCGCAGGTCTTCGGGCTGATCTCCTTCGAGCTGTTCGGCCGGTTCCACGGCGTGGTGGACGACCGCGCCGCGTTTTTCGCCCACGCCGCGCGACGCCTCGGCCACGACGTCGGACTGCTCCGACGGTCCGCGTCGCGCGTCCGGCGGGGGCCGTCCCGGCGCGGCGGCCGTGCCCGCGCCGGTGTCAGGCCGTCGGTATCGATCCCGGCAGCGGGGCCGGAGCCCCGCGCAGGACGTCCTCGTACAGGGCGCGCAGCGCCGGCCCCGGTTCCGCCGCCGTCGCCTCCGTGATCCTGGCCCGTGCCTCGTCGTACGCCACCAGCGCCTCCGCCGGGCGCCCGTCGCGGTGGAGCGCCAGCACCAGCAGCCCGGCCAGCGGCTCACGGAGCGGATGCGCGGCCACCAGCCGGGTCAGTTCGTCCACACACTCCCGCGAGCGCCCCCGCTCGATCTCACCCGCCAGCCGGGCCTCCCGTTCGAGCACCCGCTCCTCCGCCCAGCGCCGGCGTTCCGCTTCCAGATACGGCCCCGCCAGCCCCTCCGCGTACGCGCCGCGCCACAGCGACTCGGCCCGCACGGCCAGTTCACCGGCGCTCCGCAGGTCCCCCGACTCGCGCGCCTCCCCGGCCGTGCGCAGCAGGGTGTGCCGCTCGCGGAGATCGTCGATGGCCGCGCCGGCGAGGCGATAACCCCGGCCGGTCCACGCCAGTTCCGGGGCGGCTCCCGGCTTTCCGGCGCCCGGTCCGAACGCCAGGGCGTGGCGCAGGCCGGAGACGTACCTCTGGACCAAGGCCCGTGCCCGCGACGGCGGTCCGGTGCCCCAGACGGCGTCGACGAGCGCGTCGTAGGGCATCGCCCCGCCGTCCTGGTGCAACAGGACGGCGAGCACGGACCGTTGCAGCGGCGGCCCCAGCGGTACTTCGCCGTCCGGCCGCAAGGCCCTCAGCGGGCCGAGCAGTTCGAACCGTATGCCCGCCACGCGTATTCCGTCCGTCATGTCCCGAGCGTATCCCGCCGCCCCTCTCGTGACGGTCCCCCCACCGGTCCGCCCCCACCGCTCCGCCCCGCCGGGCGTACTCCCCGGGGAGTACGGAGGGTCACCTCGCCCGGCTGACGCCCGGACCGCGCCGCCGGGTCTAGCGTGGCCGGTATGGAAGACCAGCGCACCCGTCGTGACCAGGGCAGCGGCCGCCCGGCGTTCCTCCGCGCCCGGCGGGCCGGCGGGCGGGAGCGGCGCGTCCCCTGGCCCTCCACCCTGCTGCTGACGGTCCTCGTCGTCGTCGGAACGGTCTTCGCCGGGCGGCACCAGCACCGGGCCGGCCTCGACGTCTACGCCTTCCTGCTGCTGCTCGCCGGTCCCGCCCTGCTGCTGTTCCGGCGGCCGCACCCCGTCGTCGCGGTGTACGGGGTGGTGGCCACGACGCTGGTGTACCTCGGCGCGGGCTATCCGTACGGACCGGTCTTCGTCACCGTCGTCGTGGCCGCGTTCGCCGCCATCGCGGCGGGCCACCGGTACGCGGCCTGGTGGGCCGTCGGCCTGCTCTGGGCGGGCCACGTCCTGCTCACGCACTGGCTGTACCGGTGGCTCCCGCCGTCCGGCGACCACGCCGCGCCCTGGGGACAGGAAGTGGTGATCGCCGCCTGGGTGGCGGCCGTCTGCGCCGCCGCCGAACTGCTCCGGGTGCGCAGGGAGCAGTGGGCCAAGGAGGACGCCGAGCGCGACGCCGCCGAGCGGCGCAGGACGGACGAGGAGCGGATGCGCATCGCCCGCGAACTGCACGACGTACTGGCCCACTCCATCTCGGTCATCAACGTCCAGGCGGGCGTCGGGCTCGCCCTGCTCGACGCCGACCCCGAACAGGCCCGCTCGGCGCTCACCACCATCAAGGCGGCGAGCAAGGAGGCCCTCGGCGAGGTGCGCCAGGTCCTCGACACCCTCAGAACACCCGGCGACGCCCCGCGTGCCCCCGCCCCCGGTCTCGACCGCCTGCCCGAGCTGGTCGAACAGGCCGCGGGCGCCGGTCTCGCCGTGGAGGTCCGGCGCGAGGGCGAGGCGGAGCCGCTGCCGCCCGGGGCGGATCTGGCGGCCTTCCGGATCATCCAGGAGGCGCTGACCAACGTGGTACGGCACTCGGGATCCCGTACGGCACGGATCACGCTCGGCTACGAGCGCGGGACGTCCGGTCGGCGGGACGGGGTGGCCGGGCCTCCGCCCGACCCGGCAGCGGGCCCGGACGCGATGGCCGGCCGTGCGCCCCGCCTGCTCCGTCTCCGTATCGACGACGCGGGACCCGCCACCCACGGCGACGCGGGCGGCGGTGGCAACGGCCTGGTCGGCATGCGGGAGCGGACGGCCGCGCTCGGTGGCACGATCGAGGCAGGACCGGGCCCGGACGGCGGCTTCCGCGTCCACGCCACGATTCCCCTGACGACCGAGGAGACCCCGTGATCCGCGTCCTGCTCGCCGACGACCAGTCCCTCGTACGGGCAGGATTCCGCGCGCTGCTCGACGCCCAGCCGGACATCGAGGTCGTGGACGAGGCGGCGGACGGCGAGCAGGCCGTGAGCCGGGTGCGTGAACTGCGCCCGGACGTCGTGCTGATGGACATCCGCATGCCACGCCTGGACGGTCTCGCGGCCACCCGCAGGATCACCGGGGACCACCGGCTCGGCGGGGTGAAGGTGGTCGTGCTGACCACGTTCGAACTCGACGAGTACGTCTTCGAGGCCATCCGGTCCGGTGCCTCGGGATTCCTCGTCAAGGACACCGAGCCGGACGAACTCCTGCGCGCTGTCAGGGCGGTGGTCGGCGGGGACGCGCTGCTCTCGCCGGGGGTGACACGCCGGCTCATCGCCGAGTTCGCGTCCCGCTCGAAGGCCCCGGCGGACGCCCCGGGCCTCGGTGGACTCACCGAGCGGGAGCGTGAGGTGATGGCCCTGGTGGGCATCGGCCTGTCCAACGACGAGATCGCCCGGCGGCTGGTCGTCAGCCCGCTCACCGCCAAGACCCATGTGAGCCGGACGATGGTGAAGCTGGGCGCGCGGGACCGGGCCCAACTGGTCGTGCTGGCCTACGAGTCGGGGCTCGTACGGCCGGGCTGGCTGGGCTGATCCCCGTACGGCGGATCCTCGCCCGGCGCCGGGTCGTGCGGTGCGGGACGGGACGGCGCCGAGTCGTACGGCGTCGGATCGTACGGCGTGCGGTCGCCCAGTGCCGGGTCGCGCGGGAAGCGCCAGAGCACATGGACCACGCGCACCACGAACGTGATGCCCGCGGCCACCCTCGCGACGCGGGCGAGACCGCGCGGCAGGTCGAAGAACCACACGGGCCCGTACAGACCGCAGTACACGAGACAGGCGACAAAGCCGGCGCTCACCAGCGCGTAGCCGATCTCGACGGTTGCGGCGTCCCGTTGCGCTCGGCTCCGTGTCCCCATCCGCCGAGTTTCACCGCATGTGCGTTCCGGGGCAAGGGAGTTCACCCGGCGGTTCCGGGCGGGGTCAGGCCTCGCGGGGGTGCACGGGCCGCGGCCGGTCGCGCAGCAGCCGTACGAACGCGCCGAGCGCGGCCGACTGGATCAGGACCGACAGGACCAGCGCGGCGTAGGCGAACGGGGCCGACCCGCTCACCCCGTCACCGAGCACTCCGCCGCCCATGAAGAAGACGAAGACGGTCGGCGCGGCGAGGAAGAAGAGCCAGACCCCGGCGAACGACGCGTCCTGGTGGCGGACGAAGAGGGTGTCGACCGCGACGAATACCGTCACCGCGGCCACCAGGCCGAGGTAGACCCGCGACGCGAGGGTGCCGAAGGTCAGCCGTGCCAGCGCCGTCAGCCGTCCTGAATTCATGTCGTTCTCCCTGGTCCCCGTCGGTACGCGACGTGCGTGAAGTGATGCCCCTTCAGGATGCGGCGGACCGAACGGATGTGCCTGAGTACGCCTACTCAGGTGCCGGGAGTACGTCGCCCGGCGCCCGGGACGCGGAGCCGGCGGCTCCGGGCGAGGCGTCGGGCGCGGCGTCGGGCGCGGCCGGGACGTCCCGCGCCGCGTAGCCGATGACGGACGCGGCGGCGGCCAGCACGGCCACCGTGGTCAGGGCGAGCGGCAGCGTGAACCAGTCGGCCAGGAAGCCGATCGCGGGCGGGCTCACCAGCATGCCGCTGTAGCCCAGCGTGGACGCCGTCGCGACCCCGCCGGGGCCCGCCAGCGCGCCGGCCCGGCCGATGGCCATGGGGAAGATGTTGGCGAGGCCCACACCGGCGACGGCGAAGCCCAGCAGGACGAGCCAGACGGACGGCGCCAGGGCGCCGACCACCATCCCGGCCGCGGCGGTGGCACCGCCGAGCACCAGCGCGCGGGTCTGGCCGAGCCGCTCCTGGAGGAGCGTGCCGGAGAGCCGTCCGGCCGTCATGGCGAGGGCGAAGAGCGAGTAACCGGCCGCCGCGAGGCCCGCGGACGCGTCGAGGTCCTGCGTGAGATGCAGCGCGCTCCAGTCGGCCATCGCGCCTTCGCCGTACGCCGTGCAGAGCGCGATGACCCCGAAGACGACCACCGCGCGACGGGTGCGGCGGTCGGGCTTCGCCGGGCCGGCCGCGCGTGCGGGTCGTCGCGGGAGATCCGCCGCCGGCCGGGCCCGCTCCGCGGGCGCCGGGACCGGTGCCGGGTGGCGCAGCAGCGCGGGGCCCGCCACGGCGGTGACGGCCAGGCCGAGCCCGGCCAGGAGGAGCAGGTGGACGGTGGGGGAGAGGCCGCCCGCGAGCAGCCCGCCGAGCCCCGCGCCGGCCATGCCGCCCAGGCTGTACGCGGCGTGGAAGCTCGATATCACCGGCCGCCGCAGCGCCGTGACCAGGTCGACGGCCGCGCTGTTCATCGCCACGTTGGTGGAGCCGTAGGCCGCACCGAAGAGCAGCAGCACGAGGCCGAGGGCGAGCGCCGAGTGGGTCAGCGGGGGCAGGACGATGCTCAGCGAGAGCAGCGTCACGCTGGCGACGGTCACCGGGTGGTTGCCGAAGCGGCGGCAGAGCCGTCCGGTGAGGGTCATGGTCACGACCGCGCCGGCGGACACCCCGAGGAGCGCGAGGCCGAGGTGGCTCGCGGAGGCTCCGGTCTGTTCCTTGATCGCGGGGATGCGGACCACCCAGCCGGCGAACAGAAAGCCGTCCAGGGCGAAGAAGAGAGTGAGGGCGGTACGGAGGGCGGACAGCGAGGCCGCGGCGGCGACGGGCGGGGTGGGACCTACTTTGTTTCGGAACGGCACAAAAGGAGGATAGGGGCGGTGCCCCGTTCCTTACAAGGCGCTCGCCGCCCCTCCGGATCATGGGAGACTCGCCCCCATGAACGGCAAGGCGACCACCCGGGCGAAGCTGGAGAGGGGCCGTGGCGCGCTCGGCCCGGCACTGGAACTGGTCCACACGGGACGGGCGCCCACCCGCGCCGTCCTCACCGCCGAGCTGGGTGTGACACGTGCCACGGCCGGCGCGGTCGCGGCGGAGCTGGAGGCGCTGGGGCTGATCCGGGTCGATTCGCGCCCCGGGGCGGCGGCGGGTTCCCAGGGCCGTCCCTCGCACCGGCTGTCCGTGGACGACACGGGCCCGGTCGTGCTCGCCGCCCAGATCCACGCCGACGGGTTCCGGGCCGCGCTGGTCGGGCTCGGCGGCCGCATCGTCGCCACCGCCCCCGCCCGGGGTACGGTCACGGCCGACCCGGCCCAAGTGCTGGGCGAGGTGGTCGAGGTGGGGGCCGGGCTGTTGCGCGCCGCCGGGCGGCGCTGCGTGGGCGCGGGACTCGCCGTACCGTCGGCCGTCGCCGAGCCCGAGGGTACGGCCCTGAATCCGCTGCACCTCGCGTGGCCGGCCGGCGCCCCGGTCCGCGAGATCTTCGCGGAGCGGGTGGGCGCGGCGGGGATCGAGGGCCCCGCGTTCACGGGCAACGACGTCAACCTCGCCGCCCTCGCCGAACACCGCCACGGTGCCGGACGCGGCGCCCAGCACCTGCTCTGCGTCGCCACCGGCCACCGGGGGGTGGGCGGCGCGCTGGTCCTCGACGGCCGCCTGCACACGGGCAGTTCGGGCCTCGCCCTCGAAGTGGGCCACCTGACCGTCAACCCCGAGGGCCGCCCCTGCTACTGCGGCGGCAAGGGCTGCCTGGACGTCGAGGCCGACCCGCTGGCCTTCCTCACGGCGGCGGGTCGTGAACCGGGCCCGGAGGTCTCGCTGTTGCAGCAGTCACGCGACCTGCTCCGCACGGACGGCACGGACCCGACGGTACGAAGAGCCGTGGAGGAACTGATCGACCGCCTCGGCCTCGGCCTCGCCGGCCTGGTCAACATCCTCAACCCGGACCGCATCATCCTCGGCGGCCTGCACAAGGAACTGCTCGAAGCGGACCCGGACCGCCTGCGCGCCGTAGTGGCGGACCGCAGCCTCTGGGGCCGCAGCGGCGGAGTCCCCATCCTGGCCTGCACCCTGGACCACAACAGCCTGGTCGGCGCGGCGGAGGTGGCCTGGCAACCGATCCTGGACGACCCCCTGGCAGCCCTGGCGCCCTGAAGTCTCCAACTGATCGCGAGAGTTGACGGTCGTCAGCGTGGAAGTCCCCTTCAGCGCGGGGCGTTCGAAGTCAGCGCCGCGCGCTCCGGCTGGGACACGTGGAGTACCTGGAAGCGGTCGCCCACCACGCGGGGGGTGTCGTGGTCCCACAACGTGAAGTGGACCAGCTCCCAGCGGCGCGGATCCAGTGCGAGCGCCGCGCACACCAGCCCGCCGACCCCGGACAGCCTCCGGGTCTCCTCGACCGCCTCCGCCAACAGGGCGGGCAGCGGGGCGTCTTCGGGGATGCGGTGACGGCGGCGTACGGCCGTGCGAGCGACACTCGTGCTCGCCGGGCCCTCCTCGAAGGCGAGACCGGTCCAGTGCTGGACCTCGGGTCTGCCGAAGTCCCTGACGATGCCGTCGAATCCGGCGCCCAGCAGGAAGGCGTTCATGCCGTCCTGCGCGGCCCAGAGGTGGAACGGCGCGTACTGGTTGACCACCGACCGCTCGCCGCGCTCACGCATCAGGTACGCCTTGAGGCCCAACCCGGGGAAGGCGTCGAGCAGATGGCCCTTCGTCGCGACGCGGGTGCGGATGACGCCCATGTCGTAGTCGGCGGGCAGGGTGATCTCGTACTGCATGGCGTGCATGCGGGGGTCCTCCGTGGCGGGGGCTGGAATCCGGCTGTGCGGGCGTAGACGTGGGCGCCCTGGTCGCTGTCAGGCCACCGCGCCACGGGGCCTCAGTAGCGCCAGCAGCCCCCGCACCCCCGCGTCGAACGCCGCAGGCGACCCCGACGCGCGGGCCAGCACATATCCCCCCTGTACCGTCGCGACGATCGTCGATGCGACCTCCACCGGGTCGAGTCCGGCCGCGAACTCCCCGCTCCCCACGCCCTCTTCGACGATCTCCGCGAGCCGCCCCCGCAGCCAGCCGATCGTCGCGTCGACCGGCGCGCGCAGCGACGCGGCGGCCATGATGTCCGGGTCCATCGTCAGCCGCCCGACCGGGCAGCCGCGCAACACGTCCCGCTCGCGCAGGAGATACGCGGAGATCCGGTCGTACGCGGGGCCGTCACCCGAGAGCGCGGCTTCCGCCGCCGCCCGCATGGCGTGCGCCGTCCGCTCGATCGCCGCCAGCGCCAGTTCGGGCTTGCCGGCGAAGTGGTGATACATGCTGCCCTGCCCCGCGCCCGCGCGCTGCTGGATCGCCTTGGGGCTGGTGCCCACATAGCCCCGGTCCCACAGCAGTTCCCGGGTGGCCTCGACCAGACGCTCCGAAGTGTTCATGACCCGAATGTACATACTAGTAGGTACAGAATCCAGTGAGGGGCACCGCAGTCCGCCCCCGGAGCAGCACGGACCCTTCCCCGTACTCCCCGGGTGGTACGCACACGGCCGCCGGCCGTACGACGACCCGGCCCCCTCCCGGAGCGAGGCTGGGAAGCGACAGAGAAGGCAGGCCGAAGGAGCTGACCGACATGAACACCCTCGCTCTCCACGGCGGGCCGGGCCCGTGGATCCTCTTCCTCCCCGTCGTCTGGGCGGCCGTGATCGTCACCGCCGTCACCGTCCTGCGCCGTACGGTGTGGCGAGGGCGCGGCATCGGGCCCCGGGGCCCGTGGCGGGCGGCAGGCGCCGGCCGTGTCGGCCCCGGCGGCGAACCCGCGCACGACGCGCACTCCCCGATCGCCCTGCTCGGCCGCCGCTTCGCCACGGGCGAGATCGACGAGGACGAGTACTGGCGCCGACTGTCCGTGCTGGACGAGCAGTTCGGCCGTACGGTCAAGGGTGCCGGCCTGTGAACACCCCGGCCGGCTCGCCACACACCCGGACCGCGAAGCGGAACCGCACCCCTCGCCGCACCCCGTGAGGTCGCGGTGGACCGTTCGGGTGGATCGGGGGCCCGGTATGCCCCGGTCCACCCCGGCCCGTACGCCCGTTCAGCCCACCACGGCCGAGCGGGCCTCGGTGTGCCCGTGTTCCCTGATCACCGCGCTGAGTTCCGTCCCCCGGAAGGGGCCGTCCGTCGTCGCGCCGTACACAGGGCGCGGCGGCAGGGCCAGAGCGGCCGGTGGTGCCGGGAGGGTGAACCAGATGCTCTTGCCCAGCTCGCCCTCGGGGCGGATGCCCCAGCTCTCGCTGACCGCCGCGATCAGGGCCAGACCCCGGCCGCCGGTGTCGAGGAGTTTCGCGTCGTTGACCGTCGGCACCCGTGGGTCGTGGTCGCTGACCGAGACCGTGAGCCGGTCGAGCAGCAACGCGATGTCGACCGTGCACATCTTGTCCGGCTGTGCGTGCCGGTGGACGTTGGTCAGCAGCTCGGTGACTCCGAGTGCCGTGGGATCGATCAAGGGATCGAGATGCCAGTAGCGCAATTGCGCGGAGATGATTCTGCGGACCTGACCGATCCGCGACGGCAGGGCCTGGAGCTCCACCGTGCAGTGCCTGCTTGGCTGGCTGATCACGGCTGCGACTCCCCGAATTGAGGTCCGGAAGACGACGAAGGATCGGATCCAGCAACTGGCTCGCTGCTGTTCCCGCCCGGCGGGGCTGGATCGCAGCGTCACCGCCGGTTCACCCTGAGTGAGGGGTGAGACCAGAGTGAACCAGGGGATACGGCTCCGCAACTCGCGGACAGCAGGGGAGGGACCCGGGCGCCCCGGGGCGGGTCCGCGGCCCGGTCTCAGCCCTTCGTACGGGTCGCCCTGCTCACGGCCTCCAGGAACCGGCCCGCCAGCGCCGACGCGTCCGGCCTGCGCCCGCCGCTCCGCTGGCCCATGGTCAGCCGGTAGCGCGTGCCGTTGACGGTCGCGACCGTGCTGCCCTTGCCCGCGAACCACGGCCTCGCGGCCTGGACCGCCCGGAGCGGAGCACTGTCGATCACCCGGCCGTAGCTGGTCAGCAGTGCCAGCCTGCCGTCCTGGATCAGCACCTGCCCGGCCCGGGTGAGCGAGCGGGGCCACCGTTCTATCCGCACCCCGCGCGCGCTGAAATCGGGCTCTGCCATGGCCTCTCAGCCCCCTCCGTGCCACTGACCCGAGCGTGGGCCTCACCCAGTATGCCGGTCGGTGCCAGAAGCTGGTGCCATGGATACCCAAAGTCATCATTGGCCCAGGTGGTGGCGGTAGCGTGACGGACCGGGGACCGGAGCCGACAAAAGCTGAGGAACGGCGCGCATGACGGAACAGGACAGGGCCGGATCGGCCGGAGCCCCGGCAGCCCGGGCAGGGGCACCCGGCGCCGGGCCGGACACACGCGTGGTGACCGTCGACGTGGACCGTACCGACCCCCGCTACCGCGCCTGGCTCAAGGAAGCCGTACGGAAGGTCCAGGCCGACGCCAACCGCTCGGCGGACACCCACCTGTTGCGCTTCCCGCTGCCCGAAGCGTGGGGTGTGGACCTCTACTTGAAGGACGAGTCGACGCATCCGACCGGCAGCCTAAAGCACCGGCTGGCCCGCTCCCTCTTCCTCTACGGACTGTGCAACGGCTGGATCAGGCCTGGCAAACCGGTGATCGAGGCCTCCAGCGGCTCGACCGCCGTCTCGGAGGCGTACTTCGCGAAACTGATCGGCGTGCCCTTCATCGCCGTCATGCCGCGCACCACCAGCCACGAGAAGTGCCGGCTCATCGAATTCCACGGCGGGCGCTGCCACTTCGTCGACGACTCGCGGACGCTCTACGCGGAGTCGGCGCGCCTCGCCGCCGAGAGCGGCGGCCACTACATGGACCAGTTCACCTACGCGGAGCGGGCCACCGACTGGCGGGGCAACAACAACATCGCCGAATCGATGTTCCAGCAGCTCAAGCTGGAACGCCATCCCGAGCCCGCCTGGATCGTCGCCACGGCCGGTACGGGCGGCACATCGGCGACCATCGCCCGCTACGTGCACTACATGCAGTACGACACCCGGATCTGTGTGCCGGACCCGGAGAACTCCTGTTTCTTCGACGGCTGGACCCGCGGGGACGCCACCGCGAGCGCCGACCGCGGGTCCCGGATCGAGGGCATCGGCCGCCCCCGCATGGAACCGAGCTTCGTGCCCGGTGCCATCGACCGGATGATGAAGGTCCCGGACGCGGCGAGTATCGCCGCCGTACGCACCCTGGAACGGGTCGTCGGGCGCAAGGCCGGCGGCTCCACCGGTACGGGACTGTGGAGCGCGCTGCGGATCGTGGCGGAGATGGTGGCCGAGGGACACCAGGGGAGCGTGGTCACCCTGCTCTGCGACCCCGGTGACCGCTATCTCGACAAGTACTACTCCGACACCTGGCTCGCCGGACAGGGCCTGGACATCGACCCGTACACGATCACGCTCGAACGGTTCCTGGACAGCGGAGTCTGGCCGGCCTGAGTGAGGGGGGACCCGTCAGTCGCGCAGCAGGCGGTCGACCGCCCGGCCGAACACCAGCTGTCCGGTCCGCGCGGTGAGCGGGCCGAACGACCGGGGCAGCCGGCGCGGGCTCAGGTCCTCCTCCCAGGACACGGACGACCCGGTGCCTTCCGCCCGTACGCGGATCTCGGCCCACCCGACCATCACCGTGCCCCGCTTCTCCAGCCGGCAGCGGCCCGGCGCGCCCGCGACGGGCGGCTCCCAGAGGACGACCTCCATCGGATCGTCGAATCCGACGGCTCCCAGCGCGCTCCGGGCGACAAAAACCGTACCGACCCGGGTGGGTCCGGGCGTGGAGACGGAGATCGTCGTCAGGGGCACCTGATCCGCGTGCGCCGGCCAGTCGGTGAGCCGCCGCCAGGCCTCCCCGGCGGCGAGCGGTGTGGTGCGGTCGATACGGAACGCGGTCATCCGGAACCCTCCTCCTCCGGCCCGCCCGAGGCGGACGGCTTTCCCGTTCCGGACTCACCCGCCACCACCAGGCCGGGCAGCACCTCGGCGATCTCCTCGCGGGCCCCCGCCGACAGCCCGGCATCCGTCACCAGCGTGTCGACCTGATCCAGCGTCGCGAACGAACTGAGCCCCACCGTCCCCCACTTGGTGTGGTCGGCGACCACCACCACCCGGCGGGCGGACCGCACGAACCGGCGGTTGGTCTCCGCCTCCCCCAGATTCGGCGTCGAAAGACCCGCCTCCACGGAGATGCCGTGCACCCCGAGGAACAGCACGTCGAAGTGCAGCGAGCGGATCGCCTGGTCGGCGATCGGGCCCACGAGCGAGTCCGACGGGGTCCGTACCCCGCCCGTCAGCACCACCGTGGCGGCGCCGGGCCGCCGGCCGCCCACCGCCCCGGCCGACTGCGCGGCGTGGAACACGTCGGCCACCCGCACCGAGTTGGTCACCACCGTCAGGTCCGGAACGTCCAGCAGCTGCTGCGCCAGCGCATAGGTCGTCGTACCACCTGACAGTGCGATCGCGCTGCCGGGCACGGCCAGCGCCGCCGCCGCCCGTGCGATGTCCTCCTTGGCGCTCAGCTCCAGCGCCGACTTGGCTTCAAATCCCGGCTCGTGCGCGCTCGCCTCGACCACCGGGACCGCGCCGCCGTGCACCTTCTCGACCACACCCTGCCGGGCGAGCGCGTCCAGGTCCCTGCGCACGGTCATGTCGGAGACATTGAGCTTCCTCGTCAGCTCGTTGACGCGGACCCCGCCGCGCCGGCGCACCTCGTCCAGGATCACGGCACGACGCTGCTCCGCGAGGAGGTTCTGGTTGTCGCTCACCACGGGAGCTGTCCTTCCGCTTCGGCATGCCTGTTTCATCCTCCCACGGGTCTGTGACCCGTGCGGCGGGGATTGGCGGCGGTGGCGTCCGGGGAGATTCCCCGTATCGGCGGATGTGTCGGCCGATGGGCCGGCCGATCCTGGCATCCGGAGGGTGAGTGACCGAAGTGCCCCCTGAGACTCCTGTTCCGCACCGTGGCGGACCCGCGCTCGAACTGTTCGTGCACGGTGTCGGTGGCACCACACCGCAGGAGATGCTCGGCGATCCGCGTACGGTCCGGGTCACGGGCGACGACACGGCGGCGGTGTTCCGCCGCGCGGACGACGTGAACGCCGAGGACCGGACCGCCGAGGACGCGAACGCGGGGGACGCGAAGGCCTACGACCGCCCGGTCCCGGAGGCGTACGTCTGGTGCAACCTCACCTCCGGAAACGGTTCACGGGCCCTGTGGCTCTTACTCCTGCCCTTCATGGTCGTCAATCTCGCGCACTGGATGCGCCCGGCGACCAAGGGCCTGATGAAGTCCCAACGGCTGTACGGCGTACTGGTACGACTGGTCGCCCTCACCCTCACCGTGCTGCTGACCGCCGCCGCCTCCGAGGTCGCCCTCGACCTCACGGCCTGGCAGTGCGCCGGTTCCGCGCACTGCGTCGCCGACCGGTCCTGGCTCGGATTCCTCTCCCCGGAGGGGCACGGCTGGTGGGCACAGCCGGGCCGCCGGCTGGCCCTCGCCTCGCTGGTGCCCACCGCGTTGGTGGGGCTGCTCTGGTACCTCTCCAACCGGACCTGGAGCGCGTACGAGTCCCAGCGCCCGCCCACCGACGCCCGCCCGGGCGGGTTCCCGGAAGCAGAGGCCGACCACCACACGGCGGCCGACACCCCCACCGACACCGAGGCCGACACCACGACGGACATCACACCCGACACCGCGTCCGTCTCCGGGTCGGAGATCCCCACCGTCCGCCCCGCCCTCGGCCGCCCCGGATTCTGGTACGGCCGCCGCCTAGTCGCCCGCCTCCGGGCCGCCCACACCGCCGCCGGCTTCCTCACCGTCGCCGCCGCGCTCGTCGGCGCCGCCGCTGACCACGACCGTACGGCGGCCGGTGCCCCCGCCGACCTCCTCGGCCGGCTCCTCCAGGCGGCGCTGCTCCTCTGCGGGTTCGTGGTCGTCCACGTGGTGTGCGGCAGGGGCCGCAGCGAGCGCCGGCGCGACGCCACCCTCGACCGGGCGCTGGTCACCTGGCTGCCCGCCACCTCCCTCGTGCTGCTGGCCGCCGCGATCCTCTACGCCGGGTGGTCCCGCCCCGGCTGGGTCTCCTCCGGCGCGCTCCCCAGCGATCTCACCTTCCGCGTGATCGTCCTCGCCCAGGTCGCCCTGATCCTCGCCCTTCTGGTCACCGCGTGCGCCCTGCACCGCGGGGCCCCGCACGCCAGGACCGCCCTGTGGGGCCTCGGCGGCCCCGCCGTCGCGATGCTCGCCTGCGGCCTGGCCGGGGTGATGACGGGCGGCATCGCCCAGCGCGTCGCCGACTGGCTCGACCGCGGCGCCACCCCCGGCATGGGCGAGGGCGCGATGGCCGGCCCGCCCGTGCTGCTGAGCTGGCAGGCGGCCGCCATCCCCGTGCTGCTGGTGCTGCTCCTCGTCCCCGTGACGGTCCTCGCCGTCCGTACGGTCCGTGCCGGGCGCCGGCTGGCCCCGGTCGTGGAGGCGGAGTACGGCGACGTGACCGTCGACGCCCTCCGTACCCGCCAGATCGCGGGCGCCCGCGCGCGGGCCGCGCTCACCGACGCGGCCCCCTGGCTCGTCGGCACGCTCTCCGGGGCCGCCCTGCTGCTCGGCGCCGCCGCCGTCGCCGGGTCCTGGCTGAGCGGCGCGGTGCCGGGACAGGCCGCCGAGGGCAGCAACTCCCTGCTGGAGTCGGTCGCCGACACGGCCCAGGCGCTGGGGTCCTGGCTGATAGGGCTCGGCTTCATACTGTTCGTCACCTGGGGCCGCCGCGCGTACCGCGACCCCTCGGCCCGGCGCACGATCGGCATCCTCTGGGACGTCGGTACGTTCTGGCCGCGCGCCGCCCACCCCTTCGCGCCGCCCTGCTACGCCGAGCGGGCCGTGCCCGACCTCACCTGGCGGATCGCCTCCTGGACGGCCCGCACGGGCGGACGGCTCGTCCTCTGCGGGCATTCGCAGGGCAGTGTGCTCGCCGCCTCCGCCGTCTGGCAGCTGCGGCCCGCCACCCGCCGCCGCGTGGCGCTGCTGACGTACGGCTCACCGCTGGAGCGTCTCTACGGCCGCTGGTTCCCCGCCTACTTCGGCGCGGGCCCCCTGGCGGGACTGAGCAAGGAGGTGCACTGCTGGCGCAACCTGTGGCGCGCCACGGACCCGATCGGCGGCCCGGTCAGGATCCCGGCGGACGGGGACAGGCCCGAGGTGGACCGCGGACCGCTCAAGGACCCGCTCGCGTACGGCCGTTCGGCGCGCCATCCGCTGCCCGAGCCGATCCTGGGGCACTCCGCCTACCAGACCGACCCGGTCTTCACCGAGGAACGGGACGCGCTGCTCGACCGGTTGCCGCCCGCGCCGCTCCCGCGCCAGACGTCCCCGCGCCGGACGCCCCGGCGTGAGACGTCACCGCGTCACAAACCCCAGCGCCCTCAGGGCAGTTCGGGCAGGTCGTCCGGATAGAGGAGCGTCAGGTCGTCCGTGCTGGTCTGCGGCAGCTGGGCGACCCGGCCCGCGTGCCGTTCCACCATCGACTCGAACGTCTGGCGCGCGGTACGGCCGTTGCCGAAGGCGGGCCCCTTCGGCAGCGCGGTGAAGTACTTGAGCAGCGCCTCGCCCGTGCCCTCGCCGAGCCGGTACTCCTGCTCCTCGGACTGCTGCTCCACGATCCGCAGCAGCTCCTCGGGGACGTAGTCGCTGAAGGTGATGGTCCGTGAGAAACGGGACGCCACACCGGGGTTGACCGTCAGGAACCGCTCCATCTCGACGGTGTACCCGGCGACGATCACCACGACCGCCTCCCGGTGGTCCTCCATCAGCTTCACCAGCGTGTCGATGGCCTCCTTGCCGAAGTCCCGGCCGGAGTCCTCGGGCGACAGCGCGTACGCCTCGTCGATGAAGAGCACGCCGCCCCGCGCCCGGTCGAACGCCTCCTGCGTACGGATCGCCGTGGAACCGATGTGCTCCCCGACGAGGTCCACCCGGGACACCTCGACCAGATGGCCGCGCTCCAGCACCCCCAGCGAGTGCAGGATCTCGCCGTACAGCCGCGCCACCGTCGTCTTGCCGGTGCCGGGGGAGCCGGTGAAGACCAGGTGGCGGCGTACGGACGCGGCCTTGAGCCCGGCCTCCTTGCGGCGCCGGCCGACCTCGATCATGTCGGTGAGCGCCCGGACCTCCCGCTTCACGCTCTCCAGTCCGACCAGCGTGTCCAGCTCCCCGAGGACCGCCTCGGAGGCGCGCGGCGGCGCCGCGGGCGGCTCACCGGCCGCCGGGGCGGCGGTCGGCTGCGGGGGTACGGTGCCGAGCACGCCGCCGGAGTGCGTGGCGGTCAGGACGGGCAGCGGCTCCACCGGCGGGGTGAGCACCCCGCTCTCGTCGCTGGTGCAGTCCTCCGCGACGGGGCCGTCCTCGGCGAACTCGTAACCGCCGCGCGCGCATCGCTCCGTACGGCAGCGGGTCAGCGTCGAGCGGCAGCCGTCCATCACATGGAAGCCGTAGCCCCCGCTGCCCGTGACCCGGCAGTTGTGGAACGTCCCCCGCCCCTCGGCGGAGACGTAGAAACCGGCCTCCGCGGGCGAGGTGACCGTGCAGCGCTCGATGGTCGGGTCGGCGCCCTTGGTGACGATGACACCCGTCTGTACGGAGTCGATCGTGCAGGAGTTCAGCGTGCCGCCGCTGCCGTGGTCCCGGAACCACGCGCCGGTGGAGGCCTCCCTGATGCGGCAGTCGTCGAGCTGCGCGGTCGCGCCGTCGCTCACCGACACCGCCGTGTTCCGCACCTGCGAGAGATCGCTGTCGACGACGTCGACGCGTGAGCCGCGGTCGAGGACGAAGAGCGCGTCGGGGACGTCGTGGAGGCGGCACGAGTCGAGCACGGCGGTGGCGCCGTCGCTGATCCAGACCGCCGGGTAGTCGCCCGTACTGTCGTGGATCTCGCACTGGTTGGCGTCGACCCGGGTGCCCGGGTCCCACACGGAGAGACCGTTGCGGCCGAAGCGCCGGACGGTCGAGCGGGTCAGCGTGAGCACCGAACGCGACCGCAGATCGATCGCGTTCTCGGGGATGTCGTGGATGTCGCAGTCGGAGAGCGTCAGCACGGCGTCCGTGTCGAGCGTGATGCCGTCGGCCGAGGTGCGGTGCACGGACGAGTCGGTGAGATGGGCCGTCGCGCGGGACGCGATCTGGACGCCGGTGCCCTTGATCTCGTACACCTCGCAGCCGAACGCCTCCAGGCCGCTGCCCTCGCCGGTGACGGACAGGCCCGACCCCGACGTGTGGTGGACACGGCAGCGCTCCAGCCGGGGGTGCGCGCCGCCGCGCACCGAGATGCCGGACTGGCCGGCGGCGACGACCTCGCACTCCTCGAACACCCCGCCGGCCCCGTCGATTATCCCGATGCCGACCCCGGCGGGGTTGTCGACGGTGCAGCGGCGGACGGTGGGGCGGGCCGCGCCGCCCCGCACCTCTATCCCGGCGGCGGAGCGGGTCACGACCCGCAGGTCCAGCAGCTCGGGGGTGCCGTCCTCGACGAGCAGGGCGGGCGCCGTCGTGTCCTGGCCCTCCACATGGAGGTCCTGGATCGTGGCGGAGGCGCGGACGGTCAGCGGTACGCCGTCGACGGGCGCGATCCGTACCGAACCGAGCGAGCCCTCGGGGCCGCGCAGGGTCACCGCCCGCGCGACGATCAGGTTCTCCCGGTAGGTGCCGGGGGCGATGGTGAGTATGTCGCCGTTGGCGGCGGCCTCCAGGGCTGCGGCGAGGGAGGCGTATTCGCCCGTGCGCCGCCGCCAACGCGATGTTCCGGTGTGAGTCACCTGGACCGTGCCCTGTGCCATGGCGCTGTTGTGCCCCCACCTCGTGCGTGTGCGCGTGACGATCCGTTCCGGGGCCCTGCCCCGGGCCCGCCCCGGCCGAGACAGCGGACCGGGAGGCACCACCGTAGCGCGCGCGGCAGCGCTGAGTTGACGCAAGCGCGGGTCTCGTCCCGCCCCGCGGGCCAGGGGACCCGCCGGTGCTCACGCGCGGTGGCGGAGTCTCAACTGCCCGCTCCCGTACGGCCCCAGTCGGGACCGGCCTTCGCCCAGGCCCGGTCGAGCCTGCTGTACCGCCGTCGTACGAGTCTCCACAGGACCAGCCGCCGCAGCAGCTCCACCAGCACCGCGGCCACCAGGGTCGTGGCCGCCCCCGCCATCACGGCGTTGAGCCGTGCCCAGTCGCCGTTCATCGGACCTCTGACCGGCTTGCCCAGGGGGTCGGTCCAGATGGTGAACGTCGCTCCGGGGGTGATCCGGCGTCCCGGCGCGGTGAGGGTGCCCGTGCGCCGCGTACCGTCCGCCGCCGACCACGTCGCGAGCACCCGGCTGCCGCCGCCGTGGTCGGCGGCCGACTCGGCGTCGAAGGCGTTGTGGTGGTGCTCCTTCGGCTGGCCGGTGACCACGACGGTCGTCCGGTGCCGCTCCTCGCGTTGCAGACGCACCGTGTGCTGCAACGAGGAATTGATACGTGACCCGCAGATCCAGCCGGTGGCCGGAGCGGCGAGGGCGAGCAGCAGCGCCGCGACCAGCGCCACCCACGCCTCCATGAGATCGGTGCCCCGGCGCAGGGGATTCTTGCGCCAGCGCCAGAGTCCGACGATCGATCGCACAGTCCCGCACCCCCTTCCGTGTCCGTTGTAGCCCGGGACGGCTCGCGTGACGCCCGGCGGACGCGGAGAGAGAGCAAACTCACTTCGATGTCCTATGCACTCAACGTGCGTGCCACAGGCCGGTGTTCCCGGCCGGGGCGCGTTCACGCGACGGCCGGCGGAAGGGTCCTGCGTGCGGGAGGACGTGTGCCCCCGGCTCCCCGCCTCCCGGGTGCGGAACGGGAGGGGGAATCGGGGGCACGGAGAAGTACGGGTAGGACCTCCACCCTGGTACGTCGTGGTACGGGGCTCAGGGGCGGTCAGTACCCCCGGTTCTGGTACGGCCGGTTGTACGGGTCGTCGTACGGACTGGGCTGCGGAGGCGCGGGGCGCGGGGCCGCGGGACGCATCGCCTCGTACCCGGTGCCGGGCATCGGGCGCTGCTGCTGTTGCTGGGGCGGCGCGCTCTGGTAGCCGCGGGGCGCGCCCGCCTGCTGCGGGATGTACGGCGCCGGCGCGTGCTGGAGCGGTACGGGCTGCTGCATCGGCATCTGCTGCGGATATCCGCCGTACGCCGGGGAAGGCGCGGAGGGACCCGCGGGGAGGGCCGGCAGGGCGGAGGGCAGAGCCGGCAGGTAACTGTTGCCCGTGTCGTAGGCGGAAGGCACTCGGATCGGGGCGATCTGAGGCGTGCCCCGCTCCGCGACCAAGGAGTCGTAGATCGGGGTGTCCGGGAACGACGGCGCGGTGTAGTAACCGCCGCCGTAGGTGGCGCGGGGGGAGGTCATGGAACAAAGTTAAGCCCACCGTGTGCCGGTTGGGGAGTCCGAAAAGATGGTTCTTTCGGGACCTGTGGGTTACTTCGGATCCCCAATGCGAGCGAACTTGGGAAAAACGGTCGCCCAGCTGTGTACGGATCGTGTAAAGGGCAGGTTGGCGGCGGGTTTCCGGTGGGTACCGGCGGGTCCCGGGGGGTCGGAACGGCCTTGCGGGGATTAGGTTTGACGGGAGGGAATCTTCGGGACCCCGACTCGTGATGGGGGCGAGCATGTCCATGCTTAAAGGGGCCAATCTTCCGGTGGCGGCGTCCGCCGTCCGCGTCGAATTGGGATGGCGTTCAGCGGCGGGAACGCCGGACGTCGATGCCTCGGCGTTGCTGCTGGTGACCGGGAAAGTGCGCTCCGACGCGGACTTCGTCTTCTACAACCAGCCCGCGCACGCTTCGGGCGCCGTACGCCACGAAGGCAAGAGGCCCGCCGGGGACGCCGTCACGGACACCCTGGCGGTGGACCTCGCCCGGGTGGAGCCGGAGGTCGAACGGATCGTCCTGGCCGCGTCGTCCGACGGCGGAACCTTCGGCCGGGTGCCCGGACTGTACGTACGGGTGCTGGACGCCGCCTCCGGCGCCGAGATCGCCCGGTACGACAGCCAGGACGCCACCGTCGAGACGGCGTTTGTCCTCGGCGAGCTGTACCGGCGTCAGGGGAGCTGGAAATTCCGGGCGGTGGGCCAGGGGTACGACAGCGGACTCGCCGGACTGGCCACCGACTTCGGCATCTCGGTCGACGAACCGCAGCGGGCGGCGGCGCCCGCCGCCGCGCCCGCCCCGCCGCTCCGTACCGCCTCCCCGCCGCCCGCGCCCCCGGCGGCGCCCGCACCGCCCCCGGCCGCCACCCCCGTCCGGCTCAGCAAGGTGACCCTGACGAAGGAGGCCCCCTCCGTCTCGCTCACCAAACAGGGCGGCACGTCGGGCACCATGCGCGTCAACCTCAACTGGCAGGTGCGTAAACAGTTCAAGGGCTGGGGAGCCAAACTCGGCCGCGCCGTCGCCGCCCACAGCGATCTCGATCTCGACCTGTGCGCACTCTACGAACTGACCGACGGACGCAAAGGCGTCGTCCAGGCACTCGGCAATGCCTTCGGCTCACTCGACCGGCCGCCGTACATCCATCTCGACGGCGACGACCGTACGGGCGCGCTCTCCAGCGGGGAGAACCTCACGATCAACCTCGACCACAAGGATCAGCTCCGCCGCGTCGTCATCTTCGTGACCATCTACGAAGGCGCCCGCAGTTTCGCCGATCTCGACGCGACCGTCACTCTCCAGCCGCAGCACGGCGCCCCCGTCGACTTCTCGCTCGGTGAATGCACCGTGCCCTCGACCGTCTGCGCGCTGGCACTGATCACCAATACGGGATCGGACCTCGTCGTCCAGCGCGAAGCGCGCTTTCTCGTACCGGATCGCGGAGTCAGCCCGCAGCGCACCATCGATTACGCCTATGGCTGGGGCATGAACTGGACACCGGGCAGGAAGTGACCTACGCACGGCCGGCCGGCTACTGCGGCCGGGGCTCGCTCTCGGGACGGGCGTACGTACGCCCCTTCCAGGCCGCGCCCCGGCCCCGGTAGTGCCGCACGGCCGAGTCGACGGTCATCAACAGGTACAGGAACGCGGTGAAGGGGAGGAGCGGAGCCAGCCACGACGACTGCCGGTAGTACCGCAGCATGGGGAGGTACGTCCCCGCCATCACCGCCCAGGCCGCGAACCCGAGCCACCCCGCCGCCACGTCCCCGCCGAACAGCCCGGCGCACAGCGCGACGGGCGGCGCCAGATAGATCACCGCCAGGCCGGCCACCGTACCGAGGAGCACCAGCGGATTGTGCCGCAGCTGCGCGTACGCGCTGCGCGCCACCATGCTCCAGAGGTCGGCCAGCCGGGGATACGGACGGATGCTGTCGACGCGCTCCGCGAGCCCCAGCCAGATCCGCCCGCCGCTGCCCTGGACCGCCTTCGCGAGCGAGACGTCGTCGATGACGGCCTGACGGATCGACTCCGGCACCCCCGCGTGTACGGCGGCCTCCGTACGGAGGAGGACACAACCGCCCGCCGCGGCGGCCGTCCTGGCGCCGGGACGGTTGATCCGGCGGAACGGGTACAACTGCGCGAAGAAGTAGACGAAGGCCGGGACGACGAGCTTCTCCCACCCGCTCGCCACCCGCAGCCGGGCCATCTGGGAGACCAGGTCCAGGCGGTGGCCCAGGGCGGCGGCGACCAGTTCCCGCAGGCTGTCCGGCTCGTGGGCGATGTCGGCGTCCGTCAGCAGCAGGTACTCGGGATCCTTCGGGCCGCCGCGGGCCAGCGCGATGCCGTGCCGCAGCGCCCAGAGCTTGCCGGTCCAGCCGGGCTCGGGCTCACCGGGTGAGGACACGGTCAGCGGCAGTCCGCCGTACCGGACGGCGAGGTCACGGGCCAGCTCGCCGGTGCCGTCCGTGCTGCCGTCGTCGACCAGGTAGATCTCGGCGGCGCCCGGATAGACCTGCGCCAGCAGCGACGGCAGGCTCTCCGGCAGCATGTCCGCCTCGTCCCTGGCGGGCACGACGACGGCGACGGACGGCCAGACGCCCCCGTCGCCCCCGGCCGGGCCGGCCGTACCGGCCGCGGTCGGCGACGCGGACGGACCGGGCAGCACGGACGGACCGGGTAGCACGGACGGACCGGGCGACGCGGGCACGGGCAGCCGCTGGTCCGTCCGCCAGAAGAAACCCTGACCCAGCGACAGCCAGCCCCACGCGGCCAGCGAACTCAACGCGATCCAGGCAATGGCGCTCATCCGCCGCAGTCTGCACCACAACTCCGGTGCCGCGAGCGCGGTCGACTATGGTGACCGGGTGAAGATCGCGCTCATGGATTCCGGTATCGGCCTGCTCGCCGCCGCCGCCGCGGTACGCCGGCTGCGGCCCGACGCCGATCTTGTCGTGTCCCTGGACCCCGACGGCATGCCCTGGGGCCCCCGCGCTCCGCACGACGTGACCGAACGGGCGCTCGCCGTCGCACGGGCCGCCGCCGCCCACCGGCCCGACGCCCTGATCGTCGCCTGCAACACCGCCTCCGTGCACTCCCTGCCCGCGCTGCGCGCCGCGCTGGAGCCGGACCTGCCCGTCATCGGCACCGTCCCGGCGATCAAGCCGGCGGCGGCCGGCGGCGGCCCCTTTGCCATCTGGGCCACCCCGGCGACCACCGGCAGCCCCTACCAGCGCGGGCTGATCCGGGACTTCGCCGGCTCCGCCGAGGTCACCGAGGTGCCCTGCCCCGGACTCGCGCAGGCCGTCGAGTCGGCGGACGAGGACGCGATCGACCGCGCGGTGGCCGCCGCCGCCGCGCTCACCCCGCGCGGGGTGAGGGCCGTCGTCCTGGGCTGCACCCATTACGAACTGGTCGCGGAACGCATCCGTACGGCCGTCCAGCAGCCGGACCTGCCCCCGCTGGTCCTGCACGGCTCGGCCGACGCGGTCGCCGCCCAGGCGCTGCGCCGCCTCGGGGACGTACCCGCCCCGGGAGCCCCGGCAGCCCCCTTCGATCCTCGGCTCACCGTGCTCCTCAGCGGCCGCGAGGGCGATCTTCCCGTGCGCGCGCTCGGCTACGCGGAGGGGCGGCTGCTCGCCGCCGTCACCCAACCGGGCTGACCGCGTGTCCGGTGTCACGGATCCGGCGGAGGACTTCCGTACGCGCGGAACGTGGGTAGTCTGCTTGGCATGACGGAGCACCCCCGGCAGGAGGGCGACACCGTGGAACCCCTGCCCGAGATCTGGACCGGCCGTGCCACCAACCGTGCGCAATGGCTGCTCGCCGCGGTGGGACTCGCCTGTATCGCGCTCGGCGTCGTGCTGGCCGTCCAGTCGAACTGGACCTCCGGCTTCGCCGCCCTCCTGATGTCCGTCATCGGCTGTGTCGCCGCCGGGCTGCTCATCCTCTTCGGCACCCTGGCCTTCGTCCATGTGGCGGTCCGGGTCGACGGCGACTGCCTGGAGGTGCGCTGCGGCCACATGGGGCTGCCGCGCCGCCGGATCCTGCTCGCCCACGTCGTGGACGCCGACTTCGCCCCCAAGGTCAACCCGCGCCAGTGGGGCGGCTGGGGCTACCGCTGGCGCCCCGAGATGGGCACGGGCGTGGTCGTGCGCAGAGGCGAGGGACTTGTCCTGCGCCTGGGCGACGGCAGGACCTTCACTGTGACGGTGGACGACGCGGAAGCCGCCGTACGGGTCATCCGGAACCGTCTGGTCCTCGGCCGCCCGGGAAGCGCCGCGGCCGGTACCTGATCAGGCCCGGCACCACCTGGTCAGCGTGGCACCGCCTGGTCAGCCCGGCGCCCGGTCCAGCGCCGGAAGCGCCTGCGGTACGAGCCGCCCCGCCGGCCGGGCCGTCGCCAGCCCCGCCAGCAGCCCCGCCCCCGCCGTCACCGGCGCGAAGCTCAGCGCGTTCCCGACGCTCGCCAGGGTCGCCAGCGCCGTCAGGGTCGCCCCCGCCGTCAGGACCACCGGAGTGGAGCAGGGCGAGCGGACCAGTCCGTAGAGCAGCCAGCCGAACACCGCCGCCAGCAGGAGCAGCCCCACCACCCCCTGTTCGGACACCTCCTGCAACGCCGCCGAGTGCGGTTTGCCGTCCGTGTCCAGCGACTGGAGCGCCGTCGGGCTGAGGTCGCCGAACCGGTCGGGCCCCACCCCCAGCAGCGGATGCTCCTTCGCCAGGTCGACCGCCTCGTGCCACAGCTGCACCCGGTTCGTGGTCAGCTGCCCCTCCAGCGACACCGACAGGCCCTCCGGCAGCCCGCCCTCCGCCACCGCCCACGAGCCGCCCACCACCAGCGCCGCGACCAGCGCGAGCCCGGCCAGCGCCGCCGACCTGCGCCGCATCCGGGCCGCCGCCAAGGAGCAGAGCAGCACCCCGAGCACCGCCACCAGCCCCGCGACGGAGCCCAGCAGCAGGGCGGCGACGCCGATCCCCACCGCCAGCAGCCGCAGCGCCACCCGCCACCGGGGGCGCCGCGCCGCCGTGGCGGCGCAGCACGCGGCCCCCGCCGCCAGCGCCAACAGCGCCGCGACCGCGCCGGAATCACCCTGGGGGGTGGCGACGGCTACCGCCCCCGCCGGGGTGTCCCGGCCCGAGGCGAGCGCCGCGGCGAGCGCGGCCAGCGCCACCACCGAGGCGGCGGCCACCGGCACCGTGCCCCCGCTGATCCGGCCGCAGGCGTACCCCGCGGCGACGGCGAGCACGGCGAGCAGTATCCCCTCGGGCCGGCCCCCGCCGGCCGCCGCGCTGATCACCGCCCACACCGCACAGGCGCCGAGCACCACGGCGCCCACGACGTCGGGCGCGTTGCCCCGCTCCCGTACGGCGGCGGGCCGTTCTGCCGGTACAGCCATCCTGTCGACCATTCCGTCGACCCCTTCGACCTGTGCGAACCCCGTCCCACAGCAGCCGGATCCGGCCAGGTGGCAAAGGCTGGCGCACACGTTAACGGCAAGAAGGGGGATTTGTGGACACCTTGCGAAGGAACGCTGCCGCACCCGCCCCGGCCCACGTCCGCCGGCGTGACCGTCACCCTGGCCGACAGCACGCGGGGACGCACTCCCCTCCACACAGACACCCACCGTAGACTCCGCCCGGTGAGCACCACCATCGCCCCCGTCGAGACCCCGCCGCCCGCCCCCTCCGCCCGGCGCGAGAGGCGACTGGTCAGGCCCGGCGCCGCCGCGCTGTCCGGCCTGATGCTCTACGCGAGCTTCCCGCCCCGCCCCCTGTGGTGGCTGGCCCTGCCGGGCTTCGCCCTGATGGCCTGGAGCCTGCACGGCCGCCGCCTGCGCGCGGGCCTCGGCCTCGGCTACCTCGCGGGACTGGGCTTCCTGCTCCCGCTGCTGATCTGGACCGGCGCCGAGGTGGGCCCGGGCCCCTGGCTCGCCCTCGCGGCCGTCGAAGCGGTCTTCGTCGCCCTGGTGGGCATGGGTATCGCGGCCGTGTCCCGGCTGCCCGCCTGGCCGGTGTGGGCCGCCGCCGTCTGGATCCTCGGCGAGGCCGTCCGCGCCCGGGTGCCGTTCGGCGGGTTCCCCTGGGGCAAGATCGCCTTCGGCCAGGCGGACAGTGTGTTCCTGCCCCTGGCCGCGGTCGGCGGCACCCCGGTGCTCGGCTTCGCCGTCGTCCTGTGCGGCTTCGGCCTGTACGAGGCGGTCCGCCAGGGCCTCGCGTACCGGCGTACCGGACGGCTGCCGCGCCGGGCCGCCGCCGTCGCGGCGGCCACCGTGTTCGTCCCGGTGCTCGGGGCGCTCGCCGCCCTGCCGCTGGTGTCCGACGCGGCCGAGGACGGCACCGCGACCGTCGCCGCCGTCCAGGGCAACGTGCCCCGGGCCGGCCTGGAGTTCAACGCCCAGCGCCGCGCGGTCCTCGACAACCACGTCCGCGAGACCCTCCGGCTCGCCGCCGACGTCAAAGCGGGCAAGGTGCCCCGGCCCGACTTCGTGCTGTGGCCCGAGAACTCCTCGGACATCGACCCGTACCGCAACGAGGACGCCCGCCAGGTCATCGACCAGGCGGCCAAGGCGATCGGGGTGCCGATCTCGGTGGGCGCCGTGCTCACCCCCGACACCGGGCCGCTGCGCAACACCCAGATCCTCTGGGACCCCGCGAAGGGGCCGACGGCCACCTATGACAAACGCCAGATCCAGCCGTTCGGGGAGTTCCTCCCCCTGCGCTCCCTGGTCAAGACCATCAGCCCCGGCTACGCCGACATGGTCGCCCGCGACTTCGGCCGTGGTTCAAAGCCGGGGGTCTTCGACATGGCGGGGACGAAGGTCGGCCTCGCCACCTGCTACGAGGCGGCCTTCGACTGGGCGGTGCGGGACACCGTCACCGACGGCGCCCAGCTCATCTCCGTACCGAGCAACAACGCGACCTTCGACCGCAGCCAGATGACGTACCAGCAGCTGGCGATGTCACGGGTGCGCGCCGTCGAGCACAGCAGGACGGTCGTGGTGCCCGTCACCAGCGGGGTCAGCGCGATCATCAGGCCGGACGGGACGATCGTCCGGCAGACGAAGATGTTCACCCCGGACACCCTGGTCGACACGGTGCCGCTGCGCTCCTCGCTGACCCCCGCCACCCGCCTGGGCACCCTCCCGGAAGGGCTGCTGGCGGCGGTCGCCCTCGGCGGCCTGGCCTGGGTGACCACCCTGGCGGTACGCGCCCGGCGCCGGTGATCCGGCCACGGGTGCCGTTCGGGGCGGGACTGCGCGCCCGGCTGGGCGCGCCGAGTCGACCCCGCGTGCTGGAGAGCAGCCCGCGCTCCCGGGTGTGGTGCGTCGAGCTGGGTGGTGCGCCGGCGGTGGTCAAACAGCTCGTCGACGGCCCCGGGGCCGCGGAGCGCTACGCCCGCGAGGTGGCCGCGCTGCGGATCGCCGCGCGGGCCGAGCCGGCCGTCGTACCCGCGCTCCTCGGCACCGACCCCGGCGAGCGCGTCCTGGTCCTGGAGCACGTGGAACACCGCCCGCCGCCCCGCGACTGGATCGTCGGGTACGCGACGGCACTGGCCCGGCTGCACGCCACCGCCCTCCCGGCGGACGCCGGCCTCCTGCCCGCCTGGAGCGGACCCACCCAGGACGACGCCGACTCCTTCGTCCACCTGGCGGAGACGCTCGGCGTCACCGTCCCGCCCGGGGCGCGGGCCGAACTCACCGCGCTCGTGGACCGGCTCGGCCGGGCCGGGGGACAGGCGCTGCTCCACGGCGATCCGTGCCCCGGCAACGACCTGCACACGGGCGACGGCGTCAAGTTCATCGACTTCGAACAGGCGTCGCTGGGCAACGGCCTGGTGGAACTGGCGTACCTGCGCGTCGGCTTCCCCACCTGCTGGTGCGTCACCTCGGCGCCCACGGCACTGCTGGACCGCGCCGAGACCGCCTACCGCACCACCTGGACGGAGCTGACCGGCACCGACCCCGGCGGCGACCTGACCGACGCGTGCGCCGGCTGGCTCCTGCGCGGGGACGCGCTGGTCGAGCGGGCCCGCCGCGAGACGGTCGACCACCTGGCCAGGATTCCCGACCGCGACTGGACGTGGGGTACGGCGACGGCCCGGCAGCGGCTGGCCCACCGGCTCGGCGTGGTCGCGGGGACGACGGCCGGCCGTCCCGGCCTGCACGGTCTGCACGCGGTCAGCACGGACCTCCGCCGGACCGTGCTGGCCCGGTGGCCCTCGCTCGGACCCGTGCCCGCCGACCGTCCGTGAGGTGAGGGTCCGCTACCGGGCGGTCCCGCCCCGGCCGGTGTCGAGGCCGCCCGGTGTGCCGGGATCGAACCACGTCGGTTCGTCGGCGAGCGCCTGCTTGATCCTCATCAGGGAGAACTCGGAGAGATCGGGCAGCGCGTCCAGCGAGAACCACCCCACGTCCAGCGACTCGTCGTCGTTGACCCGGGCCTCGCCGCCCGTCGCACGGCAGAGGAACGTGATGTCCATGAACTGGCAGCGGTCCTCGTTGGGGTACTGGACCGGCTCAAGACCCTGGACGAGCACCACCCGCTCCGCCCGGCAGCGTACGGCGGTCTCCTCCTCCACCTCGCGCACGACCGCCACCGCGGGCTGCTCGCCCGGCTCGGGGATGCCCCCGACCAGCGACCAGCCGCCGGTGTCGGCGCGGCGGGCCAGCAGGACCCTGCCGTCGTCGTCCAGGACCACCGCGCTCACCCCCGGCAGGAAGAGCAACTGGTGGCCCGCCGAGGCGCGGATCGTACGGATGAAGTCGGGTGTCGCCATGTCAGGAGCCTAACCGGGCCCTCCGAGCAGCGGCAGGTTGACCGCCGAGAGCGCGGTGGGGGAGCGGTGGACCGTATAGGTGCCCGGAAGGGTCCGCAGCTGTGGGTCGGTGGGGAAACACGGGTCCACGCCCACCGGCGCCGAACAGTCCGCCTCCGGGGTCCGGGTGGTGAGGGTCAGCCGCAGCGCGTGGCCGGGGGCGAGCCGCGCGACCCGCGGGGACAGACCGATCGTCAGCTCGTACACCTGCCCAGGCCGCAGGAACCGGTCCGCGGCGAACGTGCCGTACGGACGGACGACCACCCCCTTCGAGTCGCGCCACGACCGGTCCGCGTCCAGGGCGCGCAGGCTCGCGACGAGGGAGCCCGACGTGATCTTCGTGGCGGCTCCGCCGGGGGCGATGTCGTCCAGCTGGGCGATGAGGGTGAGGTTCGTACCGCTCGAACCGGCCCACAGACGCGCGCTGAGTGGCCCCGCCAGGACCGCGCCCCGGCGGAACGGCTCCGTCGTGTAGGCCAGCCGCCCGCCGGCGGCGGACGGTTCGGTGTACGCGATCCGGTCCGCGCCCGCGCCGCGCGGCGGGGTCGGGCCGAGGGTGCCGCCGGGGCCGAGGTAGTAGGGGGTGTAGGCGCGGACCTGCTGGAAGGCCGTGGTGTGGAGCCAGGTCCGCGCGCCCTGCCGGTAGAGGTGCAACGGAGTGGTCGTGGTGCCGAAACCGGTGTGCCTGCCCTTGAGCCACGTGTCGAACCAGTCGAGCGCCACGGCGCGGTCCACGCCCTCGCCGTGCGCCCACGGGCCGACGACCACTTGGTAGCGGGGGGTCGTCCGCTGCCCGGGTGCCGGACTCGTGTGGACGGGCCGGTGGAAGTACGCGTTCTGGAGGTACGTGTACATCTCCTGCGAGCCCTGCGCGTACAGGTCCAGGTTCCCGCTCCACAGGAGCGTCGGGATGTCCGCCCGTACGATCGCGGCGGCCAGGTCCCCGGGGGTACGGGACGTCACCCACGCCCCGGCGTACGCCCTGTCGCCCCCGTGCTGCACGCTCGCGGCGAGGGCCCTGCCGTACGCGCCGGCGCGCGGGCCCATCTGCGTACCGAGGTGGGTGAAGTAGTTGCGGGTCTGGGTCGGCATTCCGCCGGAGTTCATCGACTCGCGGTACGTCTCCGCCCCGGCGCACGCCGGAAGCATGGCCTTCACGGCGGAGCCGCGCGGGAGGAGCGAGGCGGTGAGGAGCTGGTTGAGGCCCAGGTACGAGCAGCCGGTCAGGCCGACCGTGCCGTCGGACCCGGCCAGCCGGCCGGCCGCCCACGCCACCAGCTCGACCCCGTCACGGCGCTCCCGGGGCCCGAACAGGTCGAACGCGCCGCCGGAGCGGCCCGTACCGCGCACGCAGACCGACGCGTAGATGTATCCGCGCTCCACGAAATACGCCGGGTCGCCCAGGGCGTCCTGTCCCAGTCCGTGCAGGTTCCCGGCCGTGGTGTCGCAGGCGTACGGATTCTGCGAGAGCAGGACGGGGAACACCCCCTCGGCACGCTCCCCGGTGAGGCGGTCCGCCGGATACATGACGTCGCCGACCAGCGTGGTGCCGTCGCTCATCGGCACGCCGACGTCCGGGACCGTCGTACTGCCGTACGCCGCCGGGATCCGGGCGGGCGCCGCTCCCGCCGTCACGGGGGGCACGAGCAGCACGAGGAGCGCGACCAGGACCGGGAGGCCGGTCAACAGCCCCCGCCCCAGGGGTGAGCGGGCGGGGGGAAGAGCGGCGACCATGGCGTCCAGTTTATCGAGGACCACCGGACGCGGGCGGTGCCGGGCGATTCGGCACTTCGGTCGAATACGGGGGCGGCGTACGGCGGGCGTGATGGACCGAAGTGGATCGCGAACGCACGATATGCGTCAACGGCCGACACAATAAGGCGAGTTGTGCTCTGTCCTCGTTCGCCGGCGCTGCCTAGGGTGCTAGAGCGTGTCCGCGGCGGAAGGTGGTCGGCGTGTTGCGCATTCACTTCACCGGCGAGGACCTGAGCCGGGTGACGGTCGCCACCCGCTCGGATCCTCTGTGGGACGTCCTGCTCAGCCTCCACATGGTCCAGGAGCCCGACCGTTCGCTCGCGTTCAGCGAATGGCGGCGCAGGACACGGGCGTTACGGATGCCGGCCGTGCGCCCGCTCCTCGAACTGGCCCGCCCCTGGGGCTACTCGCCCGACTTCCTGACGCCCGGCCGGGGAGAGGCGGACTTCGCCCACCAGTTGGAGGACGTCCTGTCCACGCCGCGCACCCAACTCTCCGCCGAACTGGCCATCCTGGCCGAGGAGAGCCGGCCCACCCCGTGGATCCGCGAACTCGCCGGCGGGGACCACCAGGTCATGGCCCGCCTGGGCGACACCCTGGCCGCGTACCACCGGGTCGCCCTCGCCCCGTACCAGGCACGGATCCAGGCCCACGCGGAGGCGGACCGCGCCCGGCGCGGCCTCGCGCTGCTGAACGGCGGGGTGGAGCGGCTGCTCGCCGAACTCCACCCCCGCGTCCGGTGGGAGGCGCCGGTGCTCCAGATCCCGGTGTACGCGGACCAGGACGTCTATCTGGAGGGCCGGGGCCTCGTGCTCGTCCCGTCCTTCTTCTGCCGCATCCAGCCGATCACCCTGATGGACCCCGACCGGCCGCCGGTGCTGGTGTACCCGCTCTCGCCGCGCCTGGGCTGGCTGCGGCCGGCCGCGGCGGAGGGCGACCAGGACGGCCTGGACCCGGTCGTCGCCCTGCTCGGCCGGACCCGCGCCCATGTGCTGGACGCCGCGGCGGCCGGCGGGACGACGACCGAGCTGGCGGTCCGGGTCGGGGTGGCGCTCCCGGTCATCAGCCGCCAGACGTCCGTGCTGCGGGAGGCGGGACTGCTGGACACCCGCCGGGAGGGCGGATCCGTCCGGCACCATGTCACACCGCTGGGCATCGCGCTCCTCAACGGGGAACTGGGCCCGGACGGCACACTCGGCTGATCCACGAGCGCCCAGGACAGGGACGGCCGGGGCCGGAACGCCGTGCCAGGATGAGCAGAGGCCGGTCGACCGCGGGACCGGACACCGACCCCCGCGGCGCCCGACCGGCGGCACAGCTTCCACGTCCCACCCCCGCACCCCTGGAGGCCAGCATGAGCACCATGTCCGTTCCCGCAGCGGTCCAGCGGGCCCTCGACGCCGCGAACAACGCCGACACCGAGGCGTTCCTCGACGCCTTCACCCTCGACGGAGCCGTCGACGACTGGGGCCGTGTCTTCGGGGGCCGGGACGCGATCCGCGGCTGGAGCGACAAGGAGTTCATCGGCGTGAACGTCCGCCTCGACGTGACCGGCGTCAACCGATCGGGCGATCGGGTCACGGTCAGTGCGGTGGTGGGCGGGGACGGCTTCAACGGACCGTCCGACTTCACCTTCGTCGTGGCCGACGACGGTGTGTCGCTGATGCAGATCACCGGCTGACCACCGGACCCCGCCGTCCCGGTGATCACCCGATCGCCTGACCGGCCGCGCCGGTCGCTACTGTGTTCCCCCCCTGCCACGAGGCGGGGTGAACAGGGGTGGGACATGCACAGAAGAAGCGCCGTGGCCTCCGTGGTGGCGGCGGTGGTCGCCGGGATCGTGGTGGCGCCGGCCGCGCACGCGGAAGGACGCGGTGACATCCGGGTCACCAGGACCGTCGTGAACGGCGGGAACAGTGTGATCGTCGGGATCAAGGACATCAAGCGGTTCACGATCTCGATGACGGTCAAGGACAACTCGGGGGTGAAGAAGGTCACCGACGTGTCCGCGTTCAACACGGCCAATGGTCACGGGCCTGTGGACTACCTGGGATCGACGTGCAGGAAGACGGGCACGACGACATCCGTATGCACCGCGACGATGCAGATGGACCCGGCCTGGATCGACTCCTACGGGAGCGGGAACGCGGGCTGGGACGCCAACGCGGTGGCGGGAACCTGGCAGGTCAACGCCACGGTCAAGGCCAATGACGGCGATTACTGGATCTCGGACCGCATCGCGCTGTTCAAGGTGAAGCGCGCCGCGACCCTCACCACGGACGCCACTCCCGAGCCGGTGAAGAAGGGGAGCACGCTGACCGTCACCGGTAAGTTGTCGCGGGCCAACTGGACGGACCTGAAGTACCACGCGTTCACCAAGCAGGTGGTGAAGTTGCAGTACAAGAAGCCCGGCGGCGCCTACAGCACCGTCAGGACGGCGACCACCGACAGCAAGGGCCACCTCCGGGCCACGGTGAAGGCGAACGCCGCGGGCAGTTGGCGCTGGGCCTTCCTCGGTACGACCACCACGATGAAGGTCGTCTCCACCGGCGACGCCGTCACACTGAAGTAGTTTCGCGGCGGGCCCGCGCGCGGACCCGCGCACCGGCCCCCGCTCACGCCCCGGCCAGCTCCGCGACCACCGCGGCGATGGCCGGGGCCTGCTCCTCCTGGAGGTAGTGCCGGCCCGCGAGGACGGTCGGGGAACCGACCCCGAGCGCGTCCAGCACCGCCCGCAGCCGGGGCAGCCCCAGGATCGGGTCGTCGCGGGCCCAGACCACCTGGGCGGGATACGGGCGGGACGCGAGGCCCTCGTAGTAGAAGGCCTGCTTGGCGCCGGTCAGCTCGAAACCGCGCATGATCTTCAGGAAGGCGCGCCCCGCGTCCTGGCGCGTGACCAGCGCGAAGTGGGCGTCCACCTCCGCGTCGGTCAGCGAGGAGCCGTCGGCGAGGCCCACCCGCCGGAAGAGCCGCCGGGAGACCGGCGGGCGCAGCATGGGGAGCCAGGCCTCGCCCGCGACGGGCACGGTGAAGGGGCGCATCGACGGGGGCGGCCGGTACGCGGCGACGTCGACGAGGGTGTCGAGCGCAGTCAGGGACAGCACACGCTCGGGCCGGGTGATCGCCCATTCGAAGCCGACCGGCCCGCCGGTGTCGTGGACGACCAGATGACACCGGTCGATCCCGAGCGCGTCCATCGCCCGGTCGGTCCACCGGGCGAGACCGCTCCAGGTGTAGTCGAACGCGAGCGGCCGGGCCCCCAGGCCGGCGCCGGGAAAGTCGGGGGCGACGCCACGGAACCCCCGCGCCGCCAGCTCCGGCACGAGCTTGCGGTAGAGGAACGAGCTGGTGGGCGCGCCGTGCAGGCACACCACCGGCGGGCCCTCGCCCTGGTCCAGGGTGAAGCCGCGGATCCCGCCGGCCCGGAAGGTGTGACCGGAGGCGTGGTGCCGTGCGACCACGTCGTCGGCCGCACGGGACGCGCGAGACATGGGCGGCCCCTCTCGGTCATACGGCGCCCTGCTTCTCTTTTCTCAGTTTACGAGCCCTTCGCGCCCCGCGCCGGTACGCACCCGCACACCTGCCGGGCCCATCGGAATCCCGTGGTTACAATCCGCCCATGAGCGTTGTCGAATCGATCCACGATTCCGCACCCCAGTTCGCGAATTCACGGGACTACTACGTCGGATACGGCGATAAAAAGCGTTCCGACGACCCCGAATTCATGATCTACCGCAGTCATCTCATGAAACCGCGACGAAACGGAGTGCTCAGATACACCCGTGGCGAGGGCGAACTCGACGCGGCGATCGCGCGGGCCCACACGGAGCTGGACCCCGTCCCGTGGCTGTGGTGGGCCGGGGCGGACAGCTCCGCCGGGCTCGCGGACCACCTCCTCGCCCGGGGCGCCGCGCAGGTCGGCGTGCTGCCGCTGATGGCCGCGGAGATCGACCGGCTCGATCCGCCGACCGCCCCGCCCGGCGTGAGCGTCGAGGAGGTCAACGGCCGGCGGGAGCTGGCCGCATGGGTCGCCTCGTACTCCCCGTCCTTCGGTCTCACGCCCGGACAGGTCACCGGCAACCAGGCCAACGAGGCCCACCGGGCGGACGCACCGGGCAGCCTGGTCCGGTTCGCCGCCCGGCTCGACGGACGTGTCGTCGGCACGTCCGCGCTGTTCGACCGGCACGGCGTCGCGGGGGTGTATGTCGTGAGTACGGAACCCGCGTACCGGGGGCGCGGCATCGGCGCGTTCCTGACGCTCGTGGCCCTGCGGGCCGGCCGTGAACGGGGCCTGCGGATCGGCACGCTCCAGGCCAGCACGGACGGCGAGCGGCTGTATTCGCGCATGGGTTTTCGAACCGTCGCGTATTACCGGCAGTTCCAACTGCCCCGGCTCTGATATCCCACGCGAATTCCGTGGACGGCCGGGCTCACAGCTCGGCGCGGATTCCGGCGATGAGCCGGCGGGTGCGGTGCGCGGACTCCGCGTGCGCGACCATCCGGTCCATCGCCTCCATGTGCGCCGTCACCTCGGCGTGCCCGTCGAGGTACAGCGCCCCGGTCAGGTGCTCGATGTAGACCATGTCGGGCAGTTCGGGGAGGTCGAAGCGGAAGAGGGTGAAGGGGCTGTACGTCCCCGGGTGGTGGCCGGACGCGAACTCCGCCATCTGGATGGTCACGTGGGGCAGTTCGGAGGCCTCCAGCAGCCGGTCGATCTGCGCCCGCATCAGCGCGGGCGAGCCGACGGGCCGGCGCAGCACCGTCTCGTCCAGCACGGCCCAGACGACCGGGGCGTCGGAGCGGGTGAGCAGCGTCTGGCGCTCCAGCCGCAGCGCGACCTGGCGCTCGATCCGCGCGGGGCTGCTCGCCAGGCCCAGCGCGCCCGGCGCGAGGATCGCCCGGGCGTACTCCTCGGTCTGGAGCAGGCCGGGCACGAAGTGCGGCTCGTACGTACGGATGGTCCTGGCGGCCTCTTCGAGGCTGACGTAACCGCTGAACCAGTCCGGCAGGATGTCGTGGAAATGCTGCCACCAGCCCGGCCGGCTCGCCTCGTCCGCCAGCTGGAGGAACACCGCGATCTCCGGCTCCGGCACGCCGTACGCGGGCAGCAGCATCTGGACGTACGGGATCTTGAGCCCGACCTCGGCCGCCTCCATCCGGCGGACGGTGGCGGCGGTGACCCGGAGCAACGCACCGGCCTGTTCACGGGTGAGGCCGGCCTTCTCCCGCAGTACGCGCAGCCGCCTGCTGAGGACGAGCTGACCGACCGTCGGTGCCGACCGTGGCTCGCTCACACTCCACCCCCCAGCTTCGCGGACGCGCCGCCGGGCAGTCTGCCACAGCAACAGGCCGCTGAGCACGGCTTGTTGGGAGAAAACGCCGAGTTCTTCCGGGGCGGGCCCGGGGCGGGTACGGGGCGGTTCCGGGGCGGTCCGGGGGTGGTTCCCGGTAGCGCGGGCGGCGGCCTTGATCATCCGGCGCGCGCGTGAGCATGCTTCCCCCATGACTCCCTCCTCCGCACCCGGCCCCGCCCCCCGGCGCGACTTCCCGCTCGGCGGTACCACCACGATTCCCCGGCTGGGCTTCGGCGCGATGCAGCTGCCGGTCGCGCGGAACGGCTCCGCCCACGACCGGAACGCCGCGCTGGCGGTCGCGCGCCGGGCAGTCGAGCTGGGCGCCCGCCACCTGGACACCGCCGCCTTCTACTTCTCCGGCGACGTGCGCGCGAACGACCTGCTGCGCGAGGCGCTGTACCCGTACCCCGCCGATCTGACGATCGCCACCAAGGTCGGCCCGCTGCGGAACCCGGACGGCGAGATGTACGGGGAGGCCACCGCCGGGCAACTGCGTCCGGAGGTGGAGCGGAACCTGCGGGAACTCGGCGTCGACGTCCTCGACCTGGTGTATCTGCGGGTGGGCCGGCTCTCCGCGAAGGGCGGCCCGCCGCTCGGCGAGCGCTTCGCCGTCCTGGCCGCGCTGCGGGACGAAGGGCTGATCCGCCACCTCGGCGTCAGCAACGTGTCCGCCGGGCAACTCGCCGAGGCCAGGGCCGTCGCACCGGTCGCCGCGGTGCAGAACCGCTTCGGTGTGCTCGACCAGGAGGACGTGGCGCTGGTCGACACCTGTGCGGCCGCCGGCATCGCGTACATGCCGTTCTTCGCCCTGGGCGGCAGCCACGGCACCCTCGCCGACGACCACCTGCGCGCGGTCGCCGAGCGCCACGGCGCGACCGCGCACCAGGTGGCGCTCGCCTGGGGCCTCGCGCGGTCGCCGTCCATCGTCCAGATCCCCGGCACCGCCTCGCTCTCCCATCTGGAGCAGAACATGGCGGCGTCCGACCTCGTCCTCGACCCGGCCGACGTGGCCCTGCTCGGCGCGGCGGCCGGCTGACGCGTCAGCGGACCAGGAGGGTGAACGCCGCGCAGGTGCCCGTCGCCGCGCCGACGGCCACCAGCGCGGTGGCCACACAGCGCGTCCTGAGCTGCTCGTAGCGCTCCGTGTACTCGCCGCGCAACTCGTGGGCGCGCTCCGCGATCCGTACGAGCACCGCCTTGGACACCGCGATCCGGTCGGCGGTGTACACCCGCTCCACGTCCTCGCGCTGGGCGGTGGTCAGCCAGGGCAACTGCGCGGTGAACAGGGCCGCCCGCCGGTTGATCTCCTCGATCTCGGCGCTCCAGAGGAGGTAGCCCTCCAGCTGGACCAGCCCCCGGACGCTGTCCTCCTCCGGCTTCATCGCTGCTTGTCGCCGGGCGCGACGGTCGTGGAGTCGACGGGCCGGTTGCTCTCCTCCTCCAGGGCCCGGATGGCCGGATGGTGGAGGTCGAAGGCGGGGGACTCGGAGCGGATCTTCGGCAGCGTGAGGAAGTTGTGCCGCGGGGGCGGGCAGGAGGTCGCCCACTCCAGCGAGCGGCCGTAGCCCCACGGGTCGTCCTCCTCGACCTTCTTGCCGTACCTGGTGGTCTTCCAGACGTTGTAGAAGAACGGCAGCATCGACAGGCCGAGGACAAACGCGCTGATCGAGGAGACCATGTTGAGCGCGGTGAACCCGTCGGCGGCGAGATAGTCCGCGTACCGGCGGGGCATGCCTTCCGCGCCCAGCCAGTGCTGCACCAGGAACGTCCCGTGGAAACCGCAGAACAGCGTCCAGAAGGTCATTTTGCCGAGCCGTTCGTCCAGCATCTTCCCGGTGAACTTGGGCCACCAGAAATGGAATCCGGCGAACATCGCGAACACCACGGTGCCGAACACCACGTAATGGAAGTGCGCGACGACGAAGTACGAGTCGGAGACGTGGAAGTCCAGCGGCGGCGAGGCCAGGATGATGCCGGTCAGTCCGCCGAAGAGGAACGTGACCAGGAATCCGACCGACCAGAGCATCGGTGTCTCCATCGACAGTGAGCCCTTCCAGATCGTGCCGATCCAGTTGAAGAACTTCACCCCGGTCGGTACGGCGATCAGGAAGGTCATGAACGAGAAGAACGGCAGCAGCACCCCGCCCGTGACGAACATGTGGTGGGCCCACACCGTGATCGAGAGGCCCGCGATCGAGATGGTCGCCGCCACCAGCCCGATGTAGCCGAAGACCGGCTTGCGGCTGAAGACGGGCAGGATCTCGGTCACGATCCCGAAGAAGGGCAGGGCGATGATGTACACCTCGGGATGACCGAAGAACCAGAAGAGGTGCTGCCACAACAGCGCGCCCCCGTTGGCCGGGTCGAAGACGTGCGCGCCGAACTTGCGGTCCGCCTCCAGGGCGAGCAGCGCCGCCGCCAGGACGGGGAAGGCGAACAGCACCAACAGGGCTGTGAGCAGCACGTTCCAGGTGAAGATCGGCATGCGGAACATCGTCATGCCGGGCGCGCGCATGCAGATGATCGTGGTGATGAAGTTGACGGAACCGAGAATGGTGCCGAAGCCCGACAGCGCCAGACCCATGACCCACAGGTCTCCGCCGATGCCCGGCGAGCGGACGATGTCGGTGAGCGGGGAGTAGGCGAACCAGCCGAAGTCGGCGGCGCCGTTGGGCGTCAGGAGACCGCTGACGACGATGAGCGACCCGAAGAGGTACAGCCAGTAGGCGAGTCCGTTGAGCCGGGGGAACGCCACGTCGGGCGCGCCGATCTGGAGCGGCATGATCCAGTTGGTGAACCCGGCGAACAGCGGGGTCGCGAACATCAGCAGCATGATCGTGCCGTGCAGCGTGAACGCCTGGTTGAACTGCTCGTGCGAGATGATCTGGATGCCGGGGCGGGCCAGTTCGGCGCGCATGAAGAGCGCCAGCACCCCGCCGATGATGAAAAAGGCGAATGAGGTGATGAGATACAACGAACCGATCGTCTTATGGTCGGTGGTGGTGAGCCAGCCCACGATGATATAACCGGGCCGCTTGCGCACGACCGGCTTTTTGTTCTGATAGCTCTCGTCGGCCTCGGCCGACCCTTCCGTGCCCATCGTCGTCACTGCGACGCTCTCCTCCGGCTCGACGGTCGCGGGTGGACTCGGCAAGCAGCATGGCGGCGGATTCACCGGGCGGGTGACACCGCCTCGTTCCCGGCGCGTCGCATATCGCGTATCGGTATGTCCCGCCCGCCTTGCGGGGGCGGCGAGTTGCCCCGGTGTCCGGCGGTCGCGGACCACGGCAACTTTCACCCGGGAGAGGGACGTGAGGGGTCCACGACGGACAGCGCCGGGCCGCCCCGGTCGGGGGCGGGCCCGGCGCAGTCCTGTGCGGTGTCTCAGCCCGCGAGGGCGGCCGCGACGACGGCCTTCGCCTCCTCCTGCACCCGCGCGAGGTGGTCAGGGCCCTGGAAGGACTCCGCGTAGATCTTGTAGACGTCCTCCGTGCCCGACGGGCGCGCGGCGAACCACGCGCTCTCCGTGGTCACCTTGATGCCGCCGATGGCCGCGCCGTTGCCGGGCGCCTCGGTGAGCACGGCCGTCACCGGCTCCCCCGCGAGGGTGTCGGCCGTGACCTGGTCGGGCGAGAGCCGCCCCAGGATCGCCTTCTCCTCGCGGGTGGCGGCGGCGTCGATGCGCGCGTAGGCGGGCTCGCCGAAGCGGGCCGTCAGCGCGCCGTAGTGCTCGGAGGGGGTCTTGCCGGTGACCGCGAGGATCTCGGAGGCGAGCAGCGCGAGGATGATGCCGTCCTTGTCGGTGGTCCACACCGAACCGTCGCGCCGCAGGAACGACGCGCCCGCCGACTCCTCCCCGCCGAAGCCGATCGATCCGTCGGACAGCCCGTCCACGAACCACTTGAACCCGACCGGGACTTCCACCAGCCGGCGGCCGAGATCGGCGGCGACCCGGTCGATCATCCCGGAGGACACCAGGGTCTTGCCGATGCCCGCGCCGGCCGGCCACCGGTCGCGGTGCGCGTACAGATAGCCGATGGCGGCGGCCAGGTAGTGGTTGGGGTTCATCAGCCCGGCGTCCGGGGTGACGATGCCGTGCCGGTCGGCGTCGGCGTCGTTGCCGGTGGTGATCGCGAACCGGTCGCGCCCCTCGATGAGCGAGGCCATCGCGTACGGCGACGAGCAGTCCATCCGGATTCTGCCGTCCCAGTCCAGCGTCATGAACCGCCAGGTGGGGTCGGCCAGGGGATTGATCACGGTCAGGTCGATCCGGTGCTGTTCGGCGATCCGGCCCCAGTAGCCGACCGACGCTCCGCCGAGCGGGTCGGCGCCGATCCGTACCCCCGCCGCGCGGACCGCGTCCAGGTCCAGTACGGCGGGCAGGTCGGCCACGTAACCGCCGAGGAAATCGTAACGGCCCGTCGTTTCGGCGGCGAGGGCGCGGGTGTACGGCAGGCGCCGTACATCCTTGAGGCCGGCCGCGATGATCGCGTTGGCCCGGTCCTGGATCCAGCCGGTCGCGTCCGACCCGGCGGGACCGCCGCTGGGCGGGTTGTACTTGAACCCGCCGTCCCGGGGGGGATTGTGCGACGGGGTGACCACCACACCGTCGGCGAGGTGGGAGGCGCGGCCCCGGTTGTACGTGACGATCGCGTGCGACACCGCCGGGGTGGGGGTGTAGCCGTCGGCCGTGTCGAGCAGCAGGGTCACACCGTTGGCGGCGAACACCTCGACGGCGGTCACCCGGGCCGGCTCGGAGAGCGCGTGGGTGTCGATGCCGAGGAAGAGGGGCCCGTCGGTGCCCTGGCCGGCGCGGTACTCACAGATCGCCTGGCTGGTCGCGGCGATGTGGTCCTCGTTGAACGCCGTGTCGAGCGACGACCCGCGGTGTCCCGAGGTGCCGAACGCCACTCGCTGACCCGGTTCGTCCAGGTCGGGATGGAGGGCGTAGTACGCGGTCACCAGGCGGGCGACATCGGTGAGCTCCTCCGGGCGCGCCGGCTGTCCCGCTCGTTCGTGTGGCATGTGCCCACTCCTCCACATCGGTCCCTGCGATCAGACGATCGGTTCATCATCCCGGGTTACCGTGGATAACGACGGGTGACCCGCCGGGCTGCGCACGATACCGGCGCGGTACGGCGAACCCCACCGCCTTCGCCACGTTCGGTGACGCGGAACCGGGGCACACGCAGCACCCGGCGCGAACGTGCCGTATCCAAGAAAGGCGGTCGTTGTGCGCAGTGTGGGTGTGGAAGAAGAACTGTTGCTCGTGGACGCCTCGACGGGCGAGCCCCGGGCACTGTCCGCGGCGGTCCTGGCCTTCGCCTCCCGGGGCAGCAGTGACGCGGACGTGTTCGAGCTGGAACTGCACGGTTCCCAGCTGGAGTTCGCCACCCATCCGCAGACGGACATGGGGGAACTGTCGCGGGAGATCATGAGGTGGCGGGCGGAGGCGGCCGATCACGCGGCGAACGCCGGGGCCGCGGTGGCCGCGCTGGCGACCTCGCCGCTGACGGTGGGGCCGTCCATCAACCCGGGCGAGCGCTTCGACTGGCTCAAGGAACAGTTCGGGCTGACCGCGCAGGAGCAGATCACCTGCGGCTGCCACGTCCATGTGGCCGTGGAGTCGGACGACGAGGGTGTGGCGGTGCTCGACCGGATCCGGCCGTGGCTGTCGGTCCTGCTCGCGATGAGCGCGAACTCCCCCTTCTGGCAGACCAACGACACCCGGTACAGCAGTTACCGCAGCCGTGTCTGGGGCCGGTGGCCGTCGGCGGGGCCCGTGGAGGTCTTCGGCTCCGCCGAGCGCTACCACGCCCAGGTCGACGCCATGGTCGGCACCGGCGCCCTGCGCGACACCGGGATGATCTACTTCGACGCCCGGCTCTCGGCGGCCTGGCCGACGGTGGAGATCCGGGTGGCGGACGTCTGCCTGGACGCCTCCACCACGGTGCTGATCGCCACGCTGGTCCGGGCGTTGGTGGAGACGGCGGCCCGGGACTGGCGGGCGGGCAAGCCGGTGGTCGACCCGGGGGTCGGGCTGCTGAGGCTGGCGGCGTGGCGGGCCGGCCGGTCCGGGCTGGACGACGAGCTGATCAACCCCGAGACCATGAAGCCGGACCGCGCGGAGTCCGTCGTGGGGGCGCTGCTCGCCCATGTCCGTGACGCGCTGGACGACAGCGGGGACCTGATCGCCGCGCAGGACGCGGTGGCCCACCTGCTCAAGACCGGCAACGGCGCCCGCGTACAACGCGAACTGTTCGAGCGGACCGGGAGCTTGCGCGAAATGGTCGCGGAGTGCGCCCGGCGCACGTCGGCGGGCCCGGCCTGACCGACCGGGTCGGGCGGGGTGTCCTGACCGGCCGGTCAGGACACCCCGCCCGGGTGGTGGCGGCGATAGTGGCGTGCGACGCGGGCGCGGTTGCCGCAGCCCGCCGAGCACCACTCCCGGCGCGGGTGCGCCCGGACGAAGTACCGCACACAGCCCGGGGCGTGGCAGGCGCGCAGCTCGGCCGCGTCCGGCCCGGTGAACAGCTGTACGGACTCCTCGGCGATCCGTGACAGGGCCCGGTCCTCCGGGCTGTACGACGAGCCGTCGGCGCGTGCCGGCGGCTCGCCCGCGTTCCAGGCCAGCTGGGACCAGGTGGGCGCGTACGCGCAGGCGCGGTTCACGGCGGCGACGGCCACGCCCAGGTCGGCGACCGGGGAGACGGCCGTCGGACGGGTGTCCTCGGTCGCCACGGCGGCCAGCCGCCGCAGCGCGTCTCGCAGCTCCCGGAACCGCTCCACGGGCGGCCGGTCCGAGGCGGACGCGGCCCCTGCCTCAAGTCCGTCCAGCTCCAGGCGCGGCGAGAAGCGCGTCTCCACGGCCCGCAGCCACCTGGCCAGGTCACCCGCGTCCACCAGCGCGTCGTACACGCCCTCCCGGTCCGCCCAGACGGTGTTCATGAGCTCGACCGGGAGGGGTTCGCCGAGGGGTGCCGGCGGGGCGCCCGGCGGAGCGGCGGCCGGTGGATCAATGCTCTCCATGTCCTCAAGCCTAACCGGGCCCCTAATGGCTGTCGATTGTTCCATCCATTTGACGAGCCGGTCCGCACGTGATTGTCTTGACGCGTACCTAATGGTTAAGGTGCACGCCAAGCGTTAGGGGTGAGGGGAATGGGTGTTCCGACCGGTTTCCACGAGGGGGAGCTGGCGGTGCAGCGGCGCGCCGGGGTCGGCGGACCGGCCGCCCGCCTGGCGGGGATGCTGGCCCCGCCCGACCTGAGCGGGGGCGCGGCGATCTTCCTCCGCGACCGTGACCTGGCCGTCCTCACCGCCCGTGACCACGACGGCCTGCTCTGGACCTCACCCCTGCCGGGCGCCCCCGGCTTCCTCGTCGCGCGGGACCGGTCCCTGGAGGTCCGTGCCCTGCCCGCCCCCGGAGACCCGCTCGCGGACCTGGCCACGGACCAGCCGGCCGGCATGATCGCCATCGACTTCGCCACCCGCCGCCGGCTGCGGATCAACGGCTTCCTGGCCGGGGTCGGCCCGACCGGGCTCACGGTCGCGGTCGACCAGGCGTACGGAAACTGCCCCCAGTACATCCAGCGGCGCCACCTCCACCGCCCGCCGGGCCGCGCGGGCACCCGGGTCCCCGAGGTGCGGTCGGGCGGCTCACTGCACGCCGACGACGTCCGGCTGATCCGGGCGGCCGACACCTTCTTCCTGGGGACGGCCCACCCGACCCGGGGCGCCGACGCCTCCCACCGGGGCGGCACCCCCGGCTTCGTACGGGCCGACAGCGACGGCCTGTGGTGGCCCGACTATCCGGGCAACAACATGTTCAACAGCCTGGGCAATCTGGCCGCCGACAGCACCGCCGCCCTCCTCTTCCTGGACTTCACCACCGGCACGACCCTCCAGCTGTCCGGCACGGCGGCCGTCGACTGGACCGCGCCGGGTGTCCCCGGTGACGACGGCGGCACGGGACGGCGGGTGCGCTTCACCCCGCGCCACGTCGTCACGACCACGGTCCCGGTGCTCGGCGAAGCGGTCGCCCCGTACCCGCGCAACCCGCCCCTCACCGACACCCCCGGCCAGGAGACACCGTGAGCACAGGACCCGACGCGGCCACCGGCGACCCGTACGGCGAACTGGCCCGCCTGGACCCGGTCCTGGGGCGCCTGACCGCCTCGTACGGCCGTCCCGACCCGTTCCGCTGGGACGACGGCGGGCGGACGGAGGACGACCGGTTCGCGGCCCTGGTGCTGCACATCGCCGGCCAGCAGATCTCGACGGCGGTGGCGTTCGTGCTCTTCGACCGGATCCGGGCCGCGACCGGCGCCCTGCCCGATCCAGCGGGCATCGTCGCGCTCGGCCCCGAACGGCTCCGCGCCTGCGGGCTCTCGCACGCCAAGGCGTCGTACCTGCTCGCCCTCGCCGAGAGCCAGCTGGGCGGTCTGATCGACGTGGACGGGCTGGACGGGCTCACCGACGCCGAGGCCGTGGCGGCCCTCACCGCCGTCCGCGGACTGGGCCGGTGGACGGCGGAGATGTTCCTCCTGCACCAGCTCAGGCGCTCCGACGTCCTCCCCGTGGGCGACGTCGGGATCCGCCGGGCCGTCGAGCGCGGCTGGGGCCTGGACGCCCTCCCCACCCCACGGGACGTCGAACGGCGCACCGCCGCCTGGTCGCCGTACCGCTCCTACGCCTCCGCACTCCTCTGGGCGTCGCTGCGCCCGCCGGAGACCCCGGCCGCCCCGGCGCGCTGAGGCGGCGCCGGGGCGGTGGGTGGGGGTGGGCCAGGCGGTGTGAGGGCGGTCAGCAGAGGGGAACGCCGGGGAGCTGGGCCGCGGGATGGTCGATGTAGATGTTGGAGACAAAACCGCCCTGGTCGCGCAGCTTGCTCCACCAACGGTTGCTGTAGCCCTCGGCGTTGACGGTGTCCCCCTGCTTCTGGCAGACCACGAACACGTCGGTCGGACCCGGCAGGACCGTCACCACGGGCGAGGTGAGGAAGGCGTCGGCCCTGACCCGGATGTCCGTGCCCCACGTACGGAAGTTGGTGCCCCCGCCCCCGCAGCCGTTGTCGCTGGTCAGGTAGGACTGGTTGTACTGGGACGGGTAGGGCAGCGCGCCGCCGTTGATGACGATGTTCTGGCCGGAGCCGTTGAGCAGCTGCTCGTAATGGATGTGCGCGCCCGAGGAGTTGCCGGTGGAGCCGGTGACGCCGATCTGCTGCCCCTGACCCACGGAGGCGCCGCTCGCCACCGAGTAGGAGGCCAGGTGGAAGTAGTAGGTCTGCCAGCCGCCGCCGTGGTCGATCACGATGTAGTTGCCCGCGCCACCGGGCTGTGACATCCGGGTCGCCGTGCCGGCGGCGGAGGCCAGGACCGGGGTGCCCGCGGTGGCGCCGCCGTCGGCGCGCACGAAGTCCAGGGCGCGGCGCACCTCGGCCGAATGATGGCTCAGGGTCCATCGCTGGCCGCAGGGGAAGGGCGCTTTGAAGTTCGGTGCCAGCAGGGCGGTACGGGGGCCGTCCTCGGCCGGGGTACGCGCCTGGGCGGGAGCGGCCGTGAGGCCGACCGCCGCGAGCAGCACGGTGACGAGGACGGACCACAGCCGCCGGTGCGGGGAGAGGCGCTCGTGTCGCACGGGAGTGCTCCTTCGCCGGGCAGGGACGGGGACGGTCAGCATGTCGGGACTCCGGGAAGCCAGGCCTCGGGCACATCGATGAAGATGTTCGAGACATAGCCGCCGTGGTCCGGCAGATAGGCCCAGCCGTCGTTGGTGATGCCCTCCACCGTGATCCGCTCGCCGTGCACCTGGCACGAGACGGTGACCCGGGTGGGCCCCGGCAGCCGTGACACCTCGCGGGACCGGGTGGTCGGCTGCTCCCGGACCCGTACGTCCGTGCCCCAGGTGGGGAAGGACGTGCCCGCCGAGCCGCCGGTCCAGAGGTAGGTGACGGTCACCCAGCCGTTGTCCGCCAGGCCGATGTCGGCGAAGGTGCCGTCCGCGAGATCGATGCCGGCCGGGTTCGCCACCAGCCGGCCCGAGCCGTCGCGGCCGCCGTTGTACCCGCTCTCGTACGCCGCCTGCGCCTCGGGCCTGCCCTGCGGCAGGTCCTTGAAGCTCTCCCGGACCGACGACGGATTCCAGTAGTCGTCCCGGGTGTTCCACGGGCCGACGTCCCAGACCGGCGCGGTCTCGCAGCGGGCGGGGCCGCAGACCCGTACGGAGTACTGGCCGCTGCCGTTCGGCGACAGGCCGCGCCGGGAGGGCAGGGCGACGAAGTGGTCGTTCGGCTGGATGACATGGCCGTTGGCCGTCGTCCGGCCGACGAGCCCCTCGCGGGTCGCGAAGACCCGGGCGCTGACGGCGGCGGCAGCGGCCCCGGCGGCCCGCGGCCCGGGGCCGCGGTCGGCGGTCAGCCGCAGTCCGTCGACCCGTGCGCGCCCGTCCTCGTCCCACAGCGTGAGGCGGGCCTGGACGGCGGCGACCGTACGGGGCAGGGCCACCGCGGTGGTGCCTTCCACCTCGCGCCACTCGGTCCAGGTGCCCTCGGCGGACCGTCCCCGGACCTCGACGGTGACCCGCGCGCCGGAGGGGGTACGGGCGGACAGCTCGGCCCTGACCCGGTTGACGGGACGGTCGAGCGTCCTCGGCGCGAGGACCTGCGTGCCGTACCCCCGCTCGCCGGCCGTGGTGGCGGTCACGCGGGTGTCCGTACGGCGGAGGCCCAACGCACCATGCGCGAAGCTGACGTTGACGTCGTCGGCGTCGACCCGCGACAGGTCGGCGGACCAGGTGACCGGACCCTGCGCTACGCGCGTGGATTTTTGGGTGTCGGCCGCCACGGCCGGTGACGCGGTCACCGCCGGCCCCAGCAGGGCGAGTGCCGACAGGAGTCCGGTCACCCAGCGGAGTCGCTCTCGTCTGTGACGCATGCGCGCATCTCTCTCGTTCGGAGGTGTCGGAACGTGATGGAGCGGATCTCTTGCGAGTGACGTGACCAGCGTCGGCGGCAAGTATGCCATGTCCACATCAAGTCCGGGTGTGATTCTCGGACGTGTTCCTGGCGTGTTTCCGATGCCTTCCCGGCGAATGTCGACCCCGAAGGAACCCGTCGCGCGGAAATCACCTCTTCTGTTCAAACGTGATCTCAACTGATCGCGTGGACCTCAACTGAGACTCAAATAAGCACAGTTGAGGTCCGAACTCACTTCAGCGTTGGGGGAGACTTGCTCAGAAGCAAGAGAACGAGGGCGGGCGCGGCCATGGTCGCCGCCCTGCTCACGGCGGGCCTCACGACGGGCGTGACCGCGGCGGCACCGCATACCGGCGGGACTCCGGCGGGGGAGGCGCCGCGGACCGGCGGTGCGTCCTCCGTCCTCACCCTGATCACCGGCGACCGGGTCTACGCGGACGCGAAGGGCCGGGTCAGCCGGGTGCGGCCCGCCGAGGGCCGCGGCCACATCGCCATGGCGGTACGCCGCTTCGAGGGCCGGACGTACGTCCTGCCGGCCGACGCGGCGAAACTGGTGTCCCAGGGGAAGCTGGACCGCCGGCTCTTCGACATCACCGGACTGCTCGCGGACGGGTACGACGACGCGCACCGTACGACGCTGCCGCTCATCGTGTCGTACACCCCGCAGAAGGCGCGGGCGAAGTCCGCCTTCGCGGCGGCCGACGTGTCGGTCCGCCGCAGCCTGCCGGTGCTCTCCGCGGAGGCGGTGACCGCGCCGAAGGCGGCCTCCTCGGAGGTGTGGCAGGCGCTCACCGCCCCGGACACGCGGGGGAGTGCGGCGCGGGTCGCCGGGGCAGGCATCGGGCGCGTCTGGCTCGACGGCAAACGTGAGGCGAGCCTGGACCGGAGCGTCGCGCAGATCGGCGCGCCGGCCGCCTGGCAGGCCGGGTACGACGGCGAGGGCGTGAAGATCGCCGTACTGGACACCGGGGTCGACGAGACGCACCCCGATCTCCAGGGCAGCGAGATCGCGCAGAAGGACTTCTCCGGGGCGGGCAACACCGTCGACCACGTGGGCCACGGCACCCACGTCGCGTCCATCGCGGCGGGCTCCGGGGCCAGGTCCGGCGGGAAGTACAAGGGGGTCGCGCCCGGTGCGAAGATCCTCGACGGCAAGGTCCTGGACGACTCCGGCTCGGGTGACGAGTCCGGGATCGTCGCCGGCATGCAGTGGGCCGCCGACCAGGGCGCCAAGGTGGCCAACCTCAGCCTCGGCGGGTACGACTCCCCGGAGGTGGACCCGATCGAGGCGGCGGTGAACAAGCTCTCCGCCGAGAAGGGCATCCTCTTCGTCGTCGCGGCGGGCAACGAAGGACCCGGCGCGCGCACCGTCGGTTCCCCGGGCAGCGCGGCGGCGGCCCTCACCGTCGGCGCCGTCGACCACGCCGACAAGCTCGCCGAGTTCTCCAGCACCGGACCGGCGTCCGACGGAACGCTGAAGCCGGACCTCACCGCGCCCGGCGTGGACATCGTGGCCGCCAAGGCGGCCCAGGGCCAGATCGGCGACCCGGCGGCCGACGGATACGTGGCCCTGTCCGGTACGTCCATGGCCACCCCGCACGTGGCGGGAGCCGCGGCGATCCTGTCCCAGGAGCACCCGGACTGGACCGGCGCGCGGATCAAGCAGGCGCTCACCGCCTCCACCGCGCCCGGCGCCGGACTCTCCGCGTACCAGCAGGGCACCGGCCGGGTGGACGTGGCCCGGGCCGTCACGCAGTCGGTCGTGAGCGACCAGACCTCCGTGAGCTTCGGTGTGCAGCAGTGGCCGCACGCGGACGACAAGCCCGGATCGCAGACGGTCACGTACCGCAACAACGGCGACACCCCGGTCACCCTCGACCTCTCCATCGCCGCCACGGGTCCCGACGGCAAAGCGGCCCCGGCCGGCGCCTTCGTCCTCGACACCGGCCGGCTGACCGTGCCGGCGGGCGGCACCGCGGACGCCGTCCTCACCTCGGACACCCGTGTCGCCGGACCGGACGGCGCCTACACCGGCTCCGTCGTCGCCACGGCCACCGAGGGCGGACAGCGGGCGCTCACGTCCTTCGGCGTCATCCGTGAGGAGGAGTCGTACGACCTCACGCTCAAGTTCATCGACGCCAAGGGCAAGCCCACGGGCAGCGCGGCGGAGGTCGTCGGGCACCACAACGGCGTATGGGAGTCCCCGTACGACGCGGACGGCGACGGGACCGTGAAGGTCAGGGTCCCCAAGGGCACGTACCTCTTCGACGTGGCGGTGGAGGGCCCGAAGACCGGCGGGGCTCCGGCCCTCGCGCTGCTGGTGCGGCCGAAGTACGACGTCTCGAAGAACGCCACACTCACGTTCGACGCCCGCAAGGCGAAGCCGGTGAGCATCACACCACCGGGCAAGGCGAAGGAGATCACCGCCTACACGAACTACCTGCTGGACACGGGCCACACGTTCGGCTCCACCTGGTTCCTGGACAGCTTCAAGGGCGTCTCCACGGCCCAGATCGGCGCGGCGCTCCCCGCCGGGCAGTTCAACGCCCAGGTGGGCTCCCTCTGGCAGCAGGGCAGCACGAACTACCACCTGCTCTACAACCGCGCCGGTTCGGCCTACACCGGGTTCAGCCACAAGGCGACGACCGGTGAACTCGCCCTGGTGAACGTCAGGATCGGCGCCTCCGCCAAGAAGCGCACGGGCTACGTCAGTTCGTTCTGGAGCGTGAACGACGACGGGATAGGCACCGGGACCCAGCTGTTCGCCCTGCCCGCCACGGCGAAGACCTACGTCACGGCCCCCAAGGGCTTCACGTGGGAGTTCGGCGTGGGCCAGCAGCAGAGCGGGGACGAGGACGGCGTGTACCTCGGCTCCGACGGCGCGAAGACGTACCAGGCGAAGAAGACGTACACGAAGACCTACAACGTGGGCGTGTTCAGCCCCCGGGTGGGCCCGTACAGCGGCGAGCGGCAGGGCGACGCCATGCTCGTCTGCGTCGACGAATTCACCGACGGGGCCGGGCACTGGGGCCAGTCCTCGGCGACCAAGCAGCGCACGGTGATCACCGCCGACGGCAACAAGATCCTCGACCGGCGCGAGGACCTCTGCCAGATCGTCGAGAACCTGCCCGCCACGTCGGCGCGTTACGTCGTCAGCACCGACGCGACCCGCTCCACCGCGCTGGCCGGCGTCACCACCCGGCTCGTCGCCTCCTGGTCGTTCGTCTCGAAGCGGCCGCCGACCACAGGCGCGAAGCTCCCGCTGTCCACGGTCCGCTTCCTCCCGAAGCTCGACCTGGCCAGCACCGCGGCCGCCGGCAAGAAGCTCACCGTCCCGCTGGCGATCGACGGCACGGCGGCGGGCAAGGGCTTCAAGTCCCTGTCCGTACAGGTCTCGTACGACGGTGGGACGAAGTGGGCCAAGGCTCCGGTCACCACCGCGAAGGACGGGAAGCGGAGCCTGACGCTCAGCCACCCGAAGAAGGCCACCTCGGTCTCCTTCAAGGCGAAACTCACGGACACGAAGGGCTACACGTACGACGTGACCGTCGTGAAGGCCTACCTGCTCAAGTAGGCGCCGGACACGGCGGGAGGACCAGCACCGCGCACCGGCCGCGCCCGGGGGATCAGCACCACTCCCCGGGCGCGGTGTCATGCCCGGGAGTGGTGCGCCGGAGCCGCCCACGTAGGCTTCGGTCGTCAGCAGCCAGGCAGGGAGGAACGACCGTGCGCGTCGCCGTGTTGGACGACTACCAGAAGGCCGCTCACCGCTTCGGTGACTGGCACAGCCTCGACGCCGAGGTCACCTTCCTGCACGAACACCTCGCCGACACCGACACACTCGCCGACGCCCTGCGCGGCCACGACGTCGTCGTCGCGATGCGCGAACGCACCCCGTTCACGGAAGAGCGCTTCGCCCGCCTGCCCGACCTGAGGCTGCTCGTCACCACCGGCGCCGCCAACGCGTCGATCGACGTCGCGGCCGCGCACCGCCACGGCGTCACGGTCTGCGGCACGGAGAGCAAGCCGTACGCCACCCCCGAGCTGACCTGGGGCCTCATCCTCTCCCTGATACGGCACCTCCCCGAGGAGGCCGCCGGGATGCGCCGGGGGGAGTGGCAGCACACCCTCGGCGGTGACCTGCACGGACGTACGCTCGGCGTGGTCGGCCTGGGACGGCTGGGCGCGCGGGTCGCCGCCGTCGGCAACGCCTTCGGCATGCGGGTGATCGCCTGGAGCACCCACCTCGATCCCGCGCACGCCCGCGCGTGCGGCGCCGAACCGGTCGGCAAGGACACGCTGTTCTCGACGGCCGACGTGGTGACCCTGCACTACAAGCTCAGCGCCCGCAGCACCGGCCTCGTCGGCCGCCGCGAGCTGGCGCTCATGAAGCCCGGCGCCTACTTCGTCAACACCTCACGCGGCCCGCTCGTCGACACGGACGCCCTCGTCGAGGCCCTGCGCGAGGGCCGGATCGCCGGGGCCGGGCTCGACGTCTACGACGTGGAGCCCCTGCCCGCCGACGACCCGCTCCGTAGCGCGCCGCGCACGGTGCTGACCCCGCACCTCGGGTACGTCACCGAGGAGACGTACCGCGTCTTCTACGGAGGCGCGGTGGAGGACATCGCCGCCTACCGGGCCGGCGCGCCCGTCCGTACGATCACACCCTGACGCACCCGCTCGTCACGCGCGCCGTGCCTCACGCCCGCCGCGCCGGGATCCGCCCGTGCACCGGCAGGGTCGGCACGTCCACCGGGACGGTCTCCGGGTACTTGAGCCCGCTGCCGGTGTTCAGCACCACCACGTTCTCGTCGCCGCCCAGCCAGCCGGAGGCGCGCAACTGCTCCACGGCGGCGAAGCAGGCGGCGCCCTCGGGGCAGACGAACGCGCCCTCCGCGCGGGCCACCGCCGACTGCGCGGCCAGCAGCTCCTCGTCGGTCACCGCGATCGCGGTGCCCTCCGTCTCCCGTACGGCGTCCAGGACCAGGAAGTCACCCAGCGCCTTGGGCACGGTGATGCCGAAGGCGACCGTACGGGCGTCCACGGCGGCCACACTCTCCCGGTCACCGCGCGCGAACGCGTCCACGATCGGGGCGCACCCCGTCGCCTGCACCGCGACCAGCCGCGGCAGGTCCCCGGTCAGCCAGCCCAGCTCCCGCATCTCCAGCAGGGCCTTGTAGATGCCGATGATGCCGACCCCGCCGCCGGTCGGATAGAGGATCACGTCCGGCGCCCGCCAGCCCAGCTGCTCGGCGATCTCGTACCCCATCGTCTTCTTGCCTTCGAGGCGGTACGGCTCCTTGAGCGTGGAGACCTCCTGGAAGCCCTCGCGCTCGGCGACCGCCGCAGCCACCAGCTTGCCCGCGTCCCCGATCAGGCCGTCCACCAGGTACAGCTCCGCGCCGGACACCACACATTCGGTACGGGTGATCTCCGGGGCGTCGACCGGCATCGCGATCAGACTGCGCATCCCGGCGCGGGCGGCGTAGACCGACCACGCGGCTCCCGCGTTCCCGTTGGTCGGCATCGCGATCCCGGTCACGCCCAGCTCGGCCGCGCGCGAGACACCGACGGCCGCCCCGCGCGCCTTGAAACTCCCCGTCGGGACGAGCCCCTCGTCCTTCATGCGCAGCCCGGGCACGCCCACACTCGCGCCGTAGCGCGGCAGATCGAGCATCGGGGTCATGCCCTCGCCGAGGGAGACCACGTGGCGCGCGTCGCGGACGGGCAGCAGCTCGTGGTAGCGCCAGAGGTCGGGGGCGCGGCCCGCGATCTCCTCGCGGGTCACGGTGGCCCGTACCCGCTCCAGGTCGTAGCGCGCCAGGAGCGGGGCGCCCACCGCCGAGGTCCCCTGGACCACGTCGGGGTCGCTCACCACTCCGGTCCTGGAGCATTCGAGACGGTCCAGGGCCGAGAAGAACGCAGCCGGCATGTCGTTCCTTCCACAACGGGTGTCCGGAACGTGCGCGGTCCGGCTTCTTCCCGAGGAGAACGCACGATGATCGTTCCCGTCAAGGCCCGGCCGCGGGGTCGCCAGGACCCCGGCCCCAGGACCCCGGCCCCCGGGGCTCCCTCTCAGACCGCCAGCAGCGCGAGCGCCCGGCGGGCGTCCTGCGCCGCGCCCGCCGTGTACTCGACGTCGAACACGTCCGGGCCGAGCGCGGCGATCAACCGCTCCCGCAGCGCGTCCTGCTCGACGGCGTCGTCCGGGTCCGGGATCTGCCCGGCCGCCCGGTACGCGCCCACCGCCGCGCCCAGCAGCCGGGCCGACCGGGCGTGGTCCCCGTCCGCGTCGGCGATGACGGCCGCGTCGGCGGTCACGTACGGCAGCATGTCGGGCCAGTCCGCCGCCAGCGCCTGCGCGCGCACCTCGGCGAACAGGTCCCTGGCCCGGTCCTGGTGGCCCAGGCGCAGCTCCACGTAGCCCAGGTTGTGGTGCTCGACCGCGACCATGCGGGTGTCGCCGATCTCCTCGTGGAGGGTGACGCTCTCCCCGATCAGGACCCGGGCCGATGCCAGGTCGCCGGACATCGTGGCCACTCCGGCGAGGATGTGCGCGGGGCCCGAGCCTAGCCGCTTCTCGCCGCTTCCGTCCGCCACCTCGCGGGCCTGCGCGGCCCACCGCCCGGCCTCGGCGAGATCGCCGCCGCGCACCTGGACCCGGGCCAGCATGCAGAGCGCGTCCACCTCGGCCGCGGGGTCGCCCGCCTCGCGCGCCCGGTCCAGTTCGCGCCGGCTCAGCCGCTCCACGACGGCGGTGTCACCCCGCCGGAACGCGTCGCGCGCCTCCTCGTGAAAGGTCATGTCCTCCACGCTACTGCGGTCGCGCGGGTGCGGCAGTGGCCCGCGCGACCGCACCGTCCTGCCGGACGGCGAGGGTCAGGTGGCGAGCCCCGCCAGCTCCGACCCGGCGAGCAGGAACGCGCCCACCCCGAAGTCGGCGGTGCTGTCGTACGTCACCGGCTGGCTCGACTCCGGCCGGTCACCGACCTTCTGCACGTAGCCGAGGAAACCGTCCGGGTGTACGGCGGTGGCCACCAGCCCGTTCCAGGCGCGGGCGGCGACCGGCAGGTAGGACGCGCGGGCGACCAGCCCGGCGGCGACCGCGTACGCGGTGCCGTACACGAAGAAGGACGTACCGCTGGTCTCGGGTCCGGGCAGGTGCGCGGGGTCGGCGAGGTTGACGTTCCAGAAGCCGTCCGTGCGCTGCACCTTGGCCACCGCCGTGACCAACTGCGTGAGGGCGGTGCGGTATTCGGCGACGTGGCGTTCCGAGGAGGGCAGGGCCTTGAGCGTCTTGACGTGGCCGCCGGCCACCCAGCCGTTGCCCCGCGACCACACCACCGGTTTGCCGCCCGGTGAGACGATCTTGCCGGGGAGGAACCGGTCGTCGCGGTACCAGAGGCCGGTGGCCGCGTCGTACAGACCAGGTCCTCCCTGGACGCGTTTGGTGTGGTCGTAGAGGCTGTAGAGCTTCTCCCAGTACTGGGTGTCGTCGCGCAGCCTGCCGAGGCGGGCGAAGGGCGGCATCGCCATGTGCAGGGCGTCGTCCCACCACCAGTCGTCGTTCTTGGCGGGCTGGTCGGTGTGGACCATGCGGCGCAGGGACGCCTCGATGGCCGTGAGCTTCTGCGCCGAGGGCTCGATCTCGTACAGGTCGAGGTAGGCCTGTCCCGCGTTGTGGTTGTCGGCGTGGCGGGTGTTGACCCCGCCGTTCAGCCCGTAGGCGTGTTTCTCCGCCCAGCGCCGCGCGTACGTGAGGTAGCGGGCCTCACCGGTCAGCCGGTACACGGCGAGCAGACCGCTGAAGAAGGTGGCGTTGGCCCAGCCGTTGTCGCCGGAGTTGCCGTGCGCGCCGATCCACTGGTCGGCGACCCGTCGCAGCACGCCGATGATGGCGGCCCTGGACGGCAGTTGGGGAGAAGGCGCGGCGGGTGCGGGGGCGGCCGACGCGGCCGGGGCGGGCAGGACGGTCGCGGCCGCCGCGAGCGCGGCGCCGCCGGCGAGCAGGTGTCGTCTATCCATGTGAACGACTCCTCGATATGTGGGGACCCCCATCTTCAGGTCCGGACCTTTGCGTGTCCATGGCGAGTACGGGTTTTCCGCCGGGCGGACGGAGTTCACGTCCGGGCCGGAAGTTCACGTACGAGAACTTCCAGCCTGGGCGGGGGTGTGACGCCGACGGGGGAGTCGTCGGAGGAGGTCCGATCAATGGAACTCCAGCCAGGGCGAGAAGGTCGGAAATACTGGTGCGCAACCTCTTGACGGCCGGAAACCTCCGATGTTCACTGCGTGTTGCGCGCATGTCACGTCGCTGCTTCGCGCTGCTCCTCCATCCCCGCCCGGTTCCGCCTTCGTCCGCCGTTTTTCCGCACGTTCCCCCGCACCTCCCCCTCGCCGCCCGTGGGAGTGACACACCATGAGAGCCACCCGACTACCCGTTTTCCTCCTTGCCCTCGCCTGTCTGTTCGGCGGCCTCGCCGGTGCGCCGGCCTCCGCGTCGACCACCGACGCCGCGTTCAACTCCTCGACCGGTGCCCTGGACGTGGACTACGCGAGCTATCTCTCCAAGCACGACATCGTCTACAACCGGCCCAACACCAGCCCCGTGCAGGGCCTGACGGTCGGCAACGGCAAGACCGGCGCGATGGCCTGGCAGGAGAACGGCCTGACCATGCAGGTCTCCGGGGTCGACACCTCGCAGCAGACCGCGTTCGGGGCCGGCCTGCTCAACCTGCGGACCACCCCCGCGATGGACTCGGGCTACTCCACGTACCAGCAGCGCCTCTCGCTGTACGACGGGACGCTCACCACCAAGTACGACAACAACCGCACCGTCACCGTGATGGGTTCGCCGAACTCCGAGGTCATGGGCGTCCACGTCGAGGACACCCGGGGCGGGATCTCCAACATCTCCCTCGACCTGAGCCTCTGGGACGTCTCCTCGCTGGGCAACAGCGGCGACGTGCCCAACCTCGACACCTGGAAGACGGTGTCGACCTACGCGGACTCCACCGGCGCCGGGCTGAGCCGGGGCCAGGCCGACCCGCAGAACTTCGGCTACACCCTCGCGGCGACCGTGGAGGGCGCGCCGTACACCGCGCAGGTCGTGGACGGCCGCAAGGTGCGGCTCACCATCACCCCGTCGTCCAGCTACACCATCTGGTTCACCGCCAGCAGCCGGCTCAACGCGCCGTCGCACAACTCGGTCGCCCAGGCCAAGAACGTGCTCAACTCGGTCAAGGGCACGGGATACACCACCACGTACAACAACTACCGCAACTGGTGGCACGCGTTCTGGCAGAAGTCGTTCGTCCAGTACTCCAACGGGTCCAAGGACGCGGACTACATGGAGAACATCTACTACCTGAGCACGTACATGATCGCGGCGGGCGGGTACGGCACCAAGCCCCTGCACTTCATCAACGGTGTCTTCCGGGCCACCGGGGACGCGACGAAGTGGAGCAACGCGTACTGGTACTGGAACCAACGCGACGTCTACAACTCGTTCCTGGCGTCCAACCACAGTGATCTGCTCAACGGGTTCAACCGGTTGTACAGCGACAACTTCAACGCGCTGAAGTCCGCGACCCAGACCAGATACGGCGTGGACGGCATCTGGGTCCCGGAGACGATGGGCTGGGACGGCAACGCGCGCGGCACGGTCAACAGCGACTACACGAAGAACATCTGGTCGACCGGCGCCGAGGCCGCGTACAACATGTTCCTCCAGTACAAGTACACCAACGACGCCAACTACCTGCGGAACACGGCGTATCCGTTCATGCGCGAGGTCGTCAAGTTCTACCAGGCGAAGCTCTCCCGCAACGCGACCACCGGCCAGTACTACGTGGCGACGTCCAACTCGCACGAGACGTACTGGAACGTGCCCAACGCCATCACCGACCTCGCGGCCGTCCGCATGCTCTTCCCGCTCGCCATCCAGACGGGATCGCAGCTGGGCCTCGACGCCACCCTGCGCCCGCAGTGGCAGTCGATCCTCGACAACCTGATCCCGTACCCGGCGGACGCCAACACCTATCTGCCGCACACCCCGCCGATCGCCCAGACCCGCAACAACGAGAACGTCGCCTCCGAGCTGATCTGGCCGTACGACCTCACGGGCATCGGCTACCCCGACCAGCAGAAGGCGATCAACACCTGGAACGCGCGGCCCTTCCCGTACGGGAACGTCTGGGCGCCCGACGCCGTGCAGGCGGCCCGGCTGGGCCTGGGGGACCAGACCTACCAGGGCATGAAGACCATGCTGCGGCAGTACCAGAACTACCCGAACGGCATGACGACCAACACCAACGGTGTCTTCGAGTACCTCGGGGTGCACCTGACCGCGATGAACGAGTCCCTCCTCCAGTCGTACAACGACAAGATCCGGGTCTTCCCCGCCGTGCCCACGGACTCGACGTTCGTCGGCAAGTTCAGCCTCCAGGCGAAGGGCGGCTTCACGGTCAGCTCCGAGCGTGAGGGCGGCGAGGTCAAGTACGTCGGCGTCAAGAGCCAGTTCGGCAACAGCGCCCGCGTCGTGAACCCCTGGGGCACCCAGCAGGTCAGGGTCCGCCGGGTCTCCGACAACGCGATCATCACGACCGCCACCAGCGCCGAGATCACGTTCGCGACGGCCGCCAACACGGTCTACGTCGTCGAGCGGACCGCCAAGCCGCTGTCCAACTACACCACCACGCGGCTCACCGGAACGGCCAACCAGGGCTCCAAGGCACTGAGCGGCACGTCCTCCACGCTGGGCATCTCCGGCACGGCGAACCCCATGGTCAACAACACCGCGCTGACCTACGACAGCAACTGGCACCTCACCAGCCCCCGGGGATACGGCGACTACAACGACGACACCCACCACAGCAACACGGTGGGCGCGGTCGCGCAGTACACCTTCACCGGGACCGGCATCCAGTACCTGTCCGAACGCAACGGGGACATGGGGACGGTGGACGTCTATCTGGACAACGTCCTCCAGGCCACGGTGAATCTGAACGTGTCGGGAGCGCGGCAGGTCCAACAGGTGGTCTGGCAGAAGTCCGGACTCTCCTCGGGCACGCACACGTTCAAGGTCATCAACAGGAGCACAGCGGTCGGGATGATCGACGCGCTGAGGATCACTCCTTGACCGGGATCACTCCCTGACCGGGGTCGGTCCTTGATCCGGATCACTTCCTGAGCCGGTCCTCCGGCCGGCGGCCCAGGCGCTGTCCCGCACCGGGACAGCGCCTGTCCGTCGCCTGTTGGCCCGCCCCAGGACGCCCGGACGTCGCGCTCACCTGAGACAGTCACGGCGAGAGCACTTCCCGGCAGGTGCCCGCGCACCACGGACCAGGGACGACCGAGCCGATGGCCCTACTTCACCCGTCCGTCCCGCCCGGCGGACTCCTGCGGCGGCTGCCGCTGCGCCAGATCCTCATGGTCCTCCCGGTCGTGGCGGTCGGCGTCTGGGTCGGCCTCCACTGGCCGCTGATCGTCTCCGGCGGCCGGCAACTGCTCACGGCCGACCGCTCCTGGCTGCTCGCCGCCGTGGCGGCGACCGGGCTCGGCTGGGTGGCCGTGTCCTTCACCCGGCAGGGGACGGTCCTGGAGAGACTGCCCGCCGGACGGCTCCTCGCCACGCAGTTCGCCGCGGGCGCGGCCAACCACCTGCTGCCCGCCGGGCTCGGCGCGGGCGCCGTCAACCTGCGCTTCCTGCGCCGCTGCGGTCTCCCGCTGTCCCGCTCCTCCGCCTCGCTCGCGCTGTACCTGCTGGCCGAGTCCGTCGGGCGTGTCGTCCTCCTCGTCGTCCTGCTGACGGCCTTCCCCCGGGCGCTGCGCCTGGACGGCCTCGTCCCGGACGGGACGGGGCCCGCCCTGGCCCTGACGGCGGGCGCGGTGCTCGCCGCGGTGGCCCTCGCGCTCTTCGCCGTACGGCCGCTGCGCCGCCTCGTCCGCGACTTCCTGCGCGTCGCGCTGACCGAGGCGCGCGGCCTGCACACCAGGCCGGCCCGCGCGCTGGCCCTGTGGGGCGGCTCGCTCGCCTTCCCCGCCCTCCAGGCGGCCGGGCTGGTCACGGTGGCGCTGGCGCTCCACGTGCCCGTACCGGCGGTCCATGTGGCCATCGCCTACCTCGCGGCGAGCGTGGCGGCGGCGGCCGTACCGACGCCGGGCGGCATCGGCTCGGTGGACGCCGCGCTGGTCATCGCGCTGGTGACGGCGGGCGCGTCGGTCGCCGTGGCCACCTCGGCCGTGCTCGGCTTCCGCATCATCACGGTCTGGCTGCCCCTGGTGCCCGGCGCACTGGTGCTGGGCCATCTGGTCCGCAGGAAGGTCGTCTGACCCGGCGCGGGCGCCGTCACGCGCGTGACCTGCGGAGCCGCCGTGGCGGTCCTTGTTGTTTGGGCGCCTGGGGCGGTGGGTACAGAAGTTCGGTTACGAAGTGTGTCGCCGACGGCCTATCGTGGTCCCATGTCCGCTCCCGCGCTGATCCGTATCGTCTCCCGCGACTCGCCCATGGCCCTCGCCCAGGTGGAGCGAGTCCGTGCCGAACTGGGCCTGCTGCACCCCGGTATCGCCACCGAGGTCGTCCCGGTCAAGACCACCGGCGACAAGTGGATGGGCGATCTGTCCCAGGTGGAGGGCAAGGGGGCGTTCACCAAGGAGGTCGACGCGGCCCTGCTGAACGGCGAGGCGGACCTGGCCGTGCACTGCGTGAAGGACGTGCCCGCGGACCGGCCGCTGCCCGCCGGCACTGTCTTCGCCGCGTTCCTGCGCCGGGACGACATCCGTGACGCGCTCGTCCACCCCGGCGGCCTCACGCTCGACGAGCTGCCCGCGGGCACCAGGATCGGTACGTCCTCGGTCCGCCGTGTCGCCCAACTCGCCGCGTCCCACCCGGACCTGGAGTGCGTCCCGTTCCGCGGCAACGCCAACCGCCGGCTGGAGAAGCTCGCCGCGGGCGAGGCCGACGCGCTCCTTCTCGCCGCCGCCGGCCTCCGCCGTATCGGCCGCGAGGACGTCATCACCGAGATCCTGTCGCCCGAGGCGATGTGCCCCCCGATCGGCGCGGGCATTCTCGCCCTCCAGTGCCGGGAGGGAGACGCGGAACTCATCGACACGGTCAGCGACCTCGGCGACCCGGACACCTACCGGGAGGCCACCGCCGAGCGGATGTTCCTCCACGTCCTCCAGGGGCACTGCAACAGCCCGATCGCCGGATACGCGAAGGCCGGGCGCGGCGGCGAACTCTCGCTCCGGGCCTGCGTGTTCACCCCCGACGGCAAAACGGTCCTCAACGCCCATGAGTGGGCAGGCCGGTTGGATCCGGCCACTCTCGGTACATCCGTGGCGGTGGCGCTCCTGCGGCAGGGCGCGCGCGAGCTGATCGACAGCATCGCCCACTGATCTCCGTACGACCTGTTGGGCGGTTCCCCACTCCGGGGAGCCGCCCAATTCGCGTGTCAGGACGTCCGTTTGATCGCCGTATGTGGCATGTAACTGACAACACAAGGTCAAATCCTCGTTTCGGATCTGTCCGAACGAGGCTCTTCGATGTCACTCTCTGGACGGCTCACCGCGCGTAGACCGTGCGGTGGGTCCGCGTGGCACCCACGTGTAGCTCCAGCGCCAGGAAGGCGGCCCACCCCACGGCCGCCGCCGTACCCCCACAAGGGCCGCCGACCGGTGGCCCGACACTCTTGGAGACTGAGTGAGACTCGTAGCTTCCACCCCCCGCAAGAACGCCGTCCGCGTCGCCGCGCTCGTCGCCTCGGCCGCGATGGTGGCCGTCGCCTTCCAGAGCGGCCCGGCCGTCGCCCAGCCCGACGCCGCCCGTGACAGCGGCGCCGTCGCCGTGGCGTTCACCGCCGCCCAGCGTGTGACCGCCATCCAGTCCGCGCAGGCGGACACGGCGAGCGAGGCCAAGACCCTCGGTCTCGGCGCGCAGGAGAAGCTGGTCGTCAGGGACGTCGTCAAGGACGCCGACGGCACCGTGCACACCCGGTACGAGCGTACCTTCGCGGGCCTGCCCGTCCTCGGCGGCGACCTCGTCGTCCACGAGAGCCCGGCCGGCAAGCAGACCGTCACCAAGGCGACCCCGGCGAAGATAGCCGTGGCCACCACCGACGCGGCGGTCACCGCCTCCGGCGCCAAGTCGACCGCGCTCAAGGCCGCTTCGGCGGAGAAGACCGCCAAGGCCGAGACGGGCACCGCGCCCCGCAAGGTCGTCTGGGCGGCCGGCAGCAAGCCCGTCCTCGCCTGGGAGACCGTCGTCAAGGGCTTCCAGCCCGACGGCACCCCGAGCGAACTGCACGTCGTCACCGACGCGGCCACCGGCAAGGAGCTGTTCCGGGACGAGGCCATCGAGACCGGCACCGGCACCGGCAAGTACAACGGCACCGTCCCGCTCACGACCACCAAGAGCGGCACCACGTACAACCTGACCGACGGCGCGCGCGGCGGTCACAAGACGTACGACCTCAACCAGAAGACGTCGGGCACCGGCACCCTCTTCACCGACGCCGACGACGTCTGGAGCGGCGGCCGCCAGACCGCCGCCGTGGACGTCGCCTACGGCGCGGCCGAGACCTGGGACTTCTACAAGAACGTCCTCGGCCGCAACGGCATCAAGAACAACGGTGTCGCGTCCTACTCCCGCGCCCACTACGGCAACAGCTACGTGAACGCGTTCTGGGACGACAGCTGCTTCTGCATGACGTACGGCGACGGCTCGGGCAACGCCAACCCGCTGACGTCGATCGACGTCGCCGCCCACGAGATGAGCCACGGCCTCACCGCGGCCACGGCGAAGCTGACGTACTCGGCGGAGTCCGGCGGTCTCAACGAGGCCACCTCCGACATCTTCGGCACCGCGGTCGAGTTCTACTCCAACACCTCCACCGACCCGGGTGACTACCTCATCGGTGAGAAGATCAACATCAACGGCAACGGCACGCCGCTGCGCTACCAGGACAAGCCGAGCAAGGACGGCGCCTCCAAGGACGCCTGGTCGTCGACGCTGAAGAACCTCGACGTCCACTACTCCTCGGGCCCCGCCAACCACTTCTTCTACCTGCTGTCCGAGGGCAGCGGCGCGAAGACCATCAACGGCGTGAGCTACAACAGCCCCACGTCCAACGGGTCGACGGTCACCGGCATCGGCCGGGACAAGGCCATCCAGATCTGGTACAAGGCGCTCACCACGTACATGACGTCGAGCACCAACTACGCGAAGGCGCGCACCGCGACGCTCAGCGCGGCCGGCGCCCTGTACGGCACGACCAGCGCCGAGTACAAGGCCGTCGGCGCCGCGTGGAGCGCCGTCAACGTCGCCTGATCCGGCGTAGCACCCAGCGGTAGGCGGTACCCCCGGGCACGGGTCCCTCGCGTTCGCGACGCGAGGGACCCGTGCCCGGCCGTTTTCGCCGGGACGGCCGGGCGGCCGGGGCGGTGAGGGTTCGTCACGCGCCCCCACGGCGAGGTGCCGTGTGCCGGGACGCCGCCCGGCCGCATGATGGGCGCACCGGCCCGTGGGGGGACGCCCAGAGAGAGGAAGACGGCTCCGTGTCCTCGCAGCCCCCCGACCCCCGGCGCTGGAAGGCGCTCGCCGTCTGTCTTGTCGCGGCCTTCATGACCCTGCTCGACGTGTCCATCGTCAACGTCGCGCTGCCGTCGATCCGGGAGGGGCTCGGCGCCCCCGAGTCCGACCTGCAGTGGGTCGTCTCCGGATACGCCCTGGTCTACGGCCTCTTCCTGATCCCCGCAGGCCGCCTCGGCGACGCCCGTGGCAGGCGTCCGGTGTTCATGGTGGGCCTCACCCTCTTCGTCCTCGCGTCGGCGGCCTGCGGCGCCGCGCAGTCCAGCGGGTGGCTGGTGACCGCCCGGCTGATCCAGGGAGCGGCGGGCGGTGTGGTCGCCCCGCAGGTGTCCGCCCTCATCCAGCAGATGTTCTCCGGCCGGGAACGCGGCCGGGCCTTCGGCATGTTCGGCACCGTCGTCGGGATCTCCACCGCCGTCGGCCCCCTGCTCGGCGGGCTGATCATCCAGGCGGCCGGCGCGCACGACGGCTGGCGGTGGGTGTTCTACGTCAACCTGCCGCTGGGGGCCGTCTGCCTCCTGCTGGCCCACCGTCTGCTGCCCGACACCCCGGCGGCGGGCCACGTCCGGATCCGCGACCTCGACCCGGTCGGCGTGCTGCTGCTCGGTTCGGGAGTGGTGGCTCTGCTCCTGCCCTTCGTGGAGTCACGCGAGTGGCACGGGAACACCAAGTGGCTGCTGGTGGTGGTCGCCGCCGCGCTGCTGACGGCCTTCGTACGGTGGGAGGCCCACAGCAGGAAGGGTGGCACCCAACCGGTCCTGAACCTGGCCCTCTTCCGTATCCATTCGTTCTGGCTGGGCTGTCTGATGATCCTGTTCTACTTCGGCGGCTTCACCTCGATCTTCTTCATCACCACGCTCTTCCTGCAGAGCGGACTGCACTACTCGGCGCTCCTGGCCGGGCTGACCATCACCCCCTTCGCCCTGGGCTCCGGGGTGTCCGCGGGCATCGGCGGACGGCTGGTCGGCCGCTTCGGCCGGCCGCTGATCGTCGTCGGGCTGACCATGGTGGTGGCCGGACTGGCCCTCACCGTGCTCGCCGTCCATCTGGTCCCCGGCCACCACGCCGGCTGGGCGATGGCCGGGCCCCTGCTGCTCGCCGGTCTCGGCAGCGGCCTGGTCATCTCGCCGAACCAGACCCTCACCCTCGCCGAGGTGCCGGTCGCCGGCGCGGGCAGCGCGGGCGGGACGCTCCAGACGGGACAGCGGGTGGGCTCCTCGATCGGTATCGCCGCCATCGGCTCCGTCTTCTTCGCGCAGGTCTCCCGGGACGGCTGGGCGTCGGCGTACGAGCACGGCCTGGTCGTGTCGGTGGCCTTCGCGCTGGCGGCCCTCGTCGTGGCGGTGACCGACGTGATCGTGGGGCACCGGAAGAAGAACGCGGCGGCGGGCTCGTAGGGGCGAGCGGACCCGGGTGTACGGGCCACCCCCGCAGGTGTACGGACCACCACGGCCGCGCCCGCCCACGGGCCGGGGGATCCGGTACGTGGACGGGCGCGGCCCGTGCGGAACTTCTCGCTACGCGCGTGCGGCCACGGCCGCCTGCCGGCGGAGCGTCAGGGCCGTACCGGCGAGACCCACGGCGGCGACGGCACAGACCACCGCCACCACGGACGCCCCCGGGAACGTGCCCAGACTGCTCGACAGCAGGTCCATGCCGACGACGGCCGAGACGGCCTGCGCGACCACCACCGCCAGGGCCGCCGAGGCGCCCGCCACCCAGAGGCGCACGGAGTCCCGTACCGCCAGCCACACGGCGCTCACCAGGCACACCACGGTGAGCGCGAGGGACAGCACGTCGGCGACGCTGCCGGACCCCAGACGTGTGTAGTCCGTGGGCAGGTGGAGCACCGCGCACACGACCAGCAGCGCCACGGTCGGCCAGCGCAGCACCGACCGCAGCGCGGAGGCGGGGGCGGGGACAGCCGTCTTGCCGGCCCGGCGCTGAGGCCGGACACCCGCCGCTGCCGCTGCCGCTGCCGCTGCCGCTGCCGGGGCCGGGGCCGGGGCCGACGCGGAGGCCGGGGCAGGGCGGCTGAACGCCGCCGCGATCCCCGCCCGGCGTATCGCCCGCGCCGGAGCGTCCGCCCTGGCATCCCCGTCCCTGTCGTCACCGGCCTCCGTGGTGTCCGTCTCCACGGCGTCCGCCGCCGCGGCGTCGGCGGTGACCCCGGGCCGCGCCATGGACCGGGCGCTCTCGCCCTCGTCGCCGCCGAAGATGTTCACCAGCTCGGCCACGTCCTCGATCGGCCTGCCCACGGCCGCGGCGCGCAGCGTCGTGTCGGCCTCGTCGAACTCGTGGGGAGGCTCGTGCAGCAGGGCGACCAGCTGCATGACCTCCTCCAGGGGACGGGCCACCGCGGCGGCGCGCAGCGCCTCGTCACCGGGGCTGGGCACCTCACCGGTCCGCCGCAGCAGACTGACCAGCGCGGCGACCTCCTCCAGCGGCCGTTCGGTCGCGGCCGTCCAGAGCAGGGTCCGTATCGGCTCCTGACCGGGCTCCATGGACAGGGTCCCGGTGTCGGTGAGGCCGGTGAGGGCGGCGAGAGCGGCATCGTCCGGCGGACGCGGACGGCTCCCGTCGCGATCCTCGGCGGCGTGATCGAGGTGGGGGTCAAGAGACATGGCGCGGCTCCCTCTGCCGAACTCCACGGGCGGGCACACACCCTGGTGGTCACCGTGCGGCCACATACGGCGCACGCTTTGTTACATGAAATGCCCTGGTGCGGAGATTGCGCCATCCGGGACCGGCATACGAGGGGTTCTCGCCGTACCGCGCATGGTCAGCGCGGCCGTGCGCCCTCCGTTCCCGGCCGGGTGATCGGCCGGGTGACCGGCCAGGTGACCAGCGTCTCGTCGGGCTGCGGCACCTCGCCGTAGTCCTCGTCCGCGCTGTCGACGCGCAGCCGGTTGACGACGGCCTCCAGCGCGGCGGGCAGCGTGGGATGCCTGCCCCGGTGACACTGCCCGATGAGGTCGTGGCGGACGGCCTCGGGCAGCAGCGAGGAAAGAGAGGGGACCGGGGACGGCACGGTGTCCGAAGAGGTACGGCCGGAGCCGGCCAGCCTGCGGGACTCGGCGCGCCAGTGGGCCGCGTCCCGGAACTCGGCACGCTGCTGGTGGGCGAGGAAGAGACAGAACGCCGCCGTCCGGTTGCCGCCGCCCGCCGCGAACTGCCACCAGAACTGGGCCGCGTCCCGGTGCCCCGTCAGATGCAGCAGCGCGGCGAAGACCACGGCGCCCTGCGGGTCTATCCGGTCGTGGTCGACCAGCTGGGCCAAGCAGCCGGCCGCCTCGGGGGCGTTCAGGACGAGCGCGACGGCCAGGTCCAGGTCACGGGCCGCCTGTTCGTGCGCGGTGGCACAGCCGCCGGGGGCCCGCACGGCCCCCTCCGCCCGCTCCTGGGCCCGCTCCCCGGCCCGCGCGGCGGCGCGCCGCAGGGCGCTGTCGGTGTCGTAGGTGTCGTACGCGCCCGCGAGGACTTCCGCGTCGTCCAGCAGCACCTGGACCCGGGCGCCTTCCGTTCCCCTCACCTGGCGGGTCCCAACTCCCTGGCCAGCCGTCGCCGTGCGTGTCGTACGTGCGAGCGGACGGTCGGCACCTCGATGCCCAGGTACTCGGCGACCACCTCGTCCGGCACGCGGAGCACGTAGCGCAGCACGACGACGTCGTACTGCCGCTCGGGCAGCCGCGAGATGGCGCCGTACAGACCGATCTCGTTCTCCAGGACCGTGAACTGATCGGGCGTCCCGTGCTGGAGGAGCTTGCGGGCGGCCGCGTCGAACGCCGCGGTGTCGACGAGGGCCGGCGGTCCGTCGTGCGCGTCCTGCCGCCGGGCGACCTCCTCCTTGAGGACCGCCCAGGCGTACTGCGACACGGACTCCTGGAGCAGGACGTGCGGCCAGTGCTCCAGCAGGCGGGCGCAGGCCGACTCGACCACGCTCTCGGCGACGGGCCGGGAACCGACCTGGGTGTGGGCGTACCGCAGCCACAGGCGATGGTGGTGGGCGGCGAAGGCGTCGAACGTCAGGGCCAGTCGGCGGCTGGAACGGTCCGTGTGCCGGCGTACGCCGGGCGCGGTCGGATCCGGTCCCACCGGGTCGCGCGGATCCGGACGAGCCGGGTCGCGTACCTCCACGCCCAGGGCCCCGTCGCTGTCACGGGCCATCAGGTGCCGCCCTTTCGGTTCTTCCCCGTCAGGAAGGGATTTCCTTCCCGGGGTCAGTCAACCGGATGTCTGTGGTGGCGGTGGAGTGGTTCGACGAAAAACTTTCTGCGCGTCACCCTCCGCGCAGGGGGAGTTGACGCGTCTCGTACCGTGGTCCCTCCTAGTGGGCGGACGTGGGAAGCGGGGCGTGCGGTGGCCGACGGCAGCACGGTGGACCTGGAGCTGGACAGGGCGCATTCAGCCCGGATGTACGACTACTACCTGGGCGGGACGACCAATTTCCCGGCCGATCGGGAGGGGGCGGCGCGCGCGATGAGCGCTTTCCCCTCGATCCTGGCGACGGCGCGGATCAACCGGCGTTTCATGCACCGTTCCGTGCGGTTCCTCGCACGCTCGGGGATGGACCAGTTCCTCGACATAGGCACCGGTATCCCCACGTCACCCAACCTGCACGAGGTGGCGCAGGCGGAGGTGCCGCACGCGCGTGTCGTCTACACGGACAACGACCCGATCGTGCTGGCGCACGCCCGCGCACTCCTGCACAGCCATCCGGCCGGACGTACCGCGTACGTGGAAGCGGACGTCACCGAGCCCGAGGCGCTCCTGGCCGCCGACGAGATCCGTACGACACTGGACCTCACCCGGCCCGTCGCCCTCAGCCTCAACGCGCTGCTGCACTTCGTGACCGACGACCACGGCGCCCACGACCTGGTGGACCACCTCAAGGCCGCGCTGCCCTCCGGCAGCACGCTCGCGATCGCCCATGTGACGACGGAGTTCGACCCCGAGGGCATCGCGCGCCTCACGGAGGCCTACCGCGCCTCCGGTACGCCGGGGCAGGCGCGTACGCGCGAGGAGATAGCCCGCTTCTTCGACGGCTGGGAGCTGCTGGACCCGGGGATCGTCGCGTCCCACCGGTGGCGTCCCGACCCCGGCGACGGCCAGGACGGGTCCACCGACAAGGAAGCCGCCTGCTACGTGGGCGTGGCCCGCAAGCCCTGACCTGGGGCGCGGCGTTCGCGACAGGCCCCGCGCGACGCGTCCGGCGCGCGGGACGGCTCCGCTCCGTTACCGAGTCGTCGCCTTCGGCTCCGGGCCGACGTGTTCCCTTCCCGGCGCGAATGCGATACCCATGACGGACGCGGACGAGGAGCGGCCGGTGCCCGGGGCGGGGCACCGGTCGCTCCTCTGCCGCCGTGTCCGGTTCTCCCGGTCAGCCGGCGGCTGCCTGGACACCGGCGGCGGGACCGACCAGTTCGTCCAGGACATCTTCCATGGTGACAAAGCCGATGACGGTTCCCCGGTCGCCGGTGACGGCGGCCAGATGGGTGCCCGCGGCGCGCATCGCCGTCATCGTGTCGTCGAGCGGGGTGTCGATCTCGACCCTGACCATGGTGTGCAGGGCGGAGCGCGGGAAGGGCCGCGTCCGGTCGGCCGCGCCGAGGGCGTCCTTGATGTGCAGGTAGCCGAGGACGGTACGGTCGGGGCCGGTCACCGGCAGCCGTGAGAAGCCGGACGACGCGGCCGTACGCTCCAGCTGCTGCGGGGTGATCCCGTGGTCCACCATGACGGTCCTGCCCAGCGGGACCATCACCTCGCCGGCGGGCCGGGTGCCCAGCTCCAGGGCGTCCCGCAGGCGCTCACCGTCCGCCGGGTCGAGCAGCCCCGCCTCGCTGGAGTCCTTGACCAGCCGGGCGAGTTCGTCGTCCGTGAAGACGGCCGTCACCTCGTCCTTGGCCTCGACCCTGAGCAGCCGCAGCAGCAGGTTCGCGAACGCGTTGATCCCGAAGATCACCGGCCGCAGCGCCCGGGTGAGGGCGATCAGCGGCGGCGCGAGCAGCAGCGCGGTCGGCGCGGGCGCCGCCAGCGCGATGTTCTTCGGCACCATCTCGCCGATGAGCATGTGCAGATACGTCGCGAGGGTCAGCGCGACCACGAACGCGATCGGGTGGATCAGCGCCTCGGGCACCCCGGCCGCCTCGAACGGCGGCTCCAGCAGGTGCGCGATGGCCGGCTCGGCGACCGCGCCCAGCACCAGCGAGGAGATCGTGATGCCGAGCTGGGCGGTGGCCATGGCCGCGGAGAGGTGCTGCAAGCCCCACAGCGTCGTCTTCGCGCGCCGGCCGCCCTTGAGCGCCGCCGGTTCGATCTGGCTGCGCCGTACCGAGATCAGGGCGAACTCCGCCCCGACGAAGAACGCGTTCGTCAGGAGGGTCAGCGCGCCGATGGCCAGTTGCAGGCCGGTCATCGGGCGTCCTCCGTCAGCGCGGCGGGCAGCGGGGAGGTGATCCGTACCCGGTCGGCCCGGTGGTGCTCGACCCGCAGGACGGCGAACCGCCAGCCGTCCACGTCCAGCCGGTCGGCCGCTACGGGCAGCCGCTCCAGCCGGGTCGCGAGCAGGCCCGCGAGTGTCTCGTACGGTCCCTCGGGGGCGGTGAAGCCGATCTCGTCGAGCTGGTCGAGCCGGAGGCTGCCGTCGGCCTCCCACACGCTGCGGCCCCCGGGGCCCGCGGCGACGGGCACCAGGCCCGGGGTCTCGTCCGGGTCGTGTTCGTCCCGGACCTCCCCGACGACCTCCTCCACGATGTCCTCGACGGTGGCGACCCCGGCGGTCCCGCCGTACTCGTCTATGACGACGGCCATCGTCCGCGCCTGGCGCAGCCGCCGCAGCAGCCGGTCGACCGGCAGGGAGTCGGGGACGAGCAGCGGCTTCGTCGCCAGCGCGGTGACCGGGGTGCGGTCGCGCAGGCTCTCGTCCAGGGCGAGGACGTCACGGATGTGGACCGTGCCGATCACCTCGTCCAGGCTGTCCCGGTAGACGGGGAAGCGGGAGAGGCCGGTGGCCAGGGTGAGCCGGGCCGCGTCCGACGCGGTGGCGTGCGCCTCCAGCGCCCGGACGTCCACGCGGGGCGTCATCACGTTCTCCGCCGACAGGTCGGCGAGGTGCAGGGTCCGTACGAACAGCTCGGCGGAGTCCGCCTCGATGGCCCCCTCGCGCGCCGAGTGGCGGGCCAGGGCGACCAGTTCCTCGGGTGTCCGCGCGGAGGCCAGTTCCTCGGCGGGCTCCAGGCCGAAGCGCCGTACCAGCCGGTTGGCGGTGTTGTTGAGGTGGCGGATCAGCGGGCCGAAGGCGGCGGTGAACGCGCGCTGCGGTCCCGCCACGACCTTCGCGACGGCCAGCGGACGGGAGATGGCCCAGTTCTTCGGGACCAGCTCACCGATCACCATCAGCACCACCGTGGACACCACGACACCGAGCAGGGTCGCCACGGTGGACACCGCGCCCCCGGGCAGCCCCACGGCCTCCAGGGGGCCGTGCAGCAGCACGGCCAGCGACGGCTCGGCGAGCATGCCGATGACGAGAGAGGTCACCGTGATGCCCAGCTGGGCGCCGGAGAGCTGGAACGTCAGGCGCTTGGCGGCGGCCAGGGCGCTCGCGGCCCCGCGCTCGCCGGCCGCGGTGGCGCGCTCCAGTTCACCGCGCTCGACGGTGGTGAGGGAGAACTCGGCGGCGACGAACACCGCGCAGGCGAACGTCAGCGCGAGAGCGAGCAGCAGCAGAAGCACTTCGGTCACCGTGCCACCTCCGGCCCCTGGTGCGGCGGGACGGGGAGGGCACGGCTCGTACTGGGAGGTTCACCCATGGGGGGACCGCAGCTCCTTACGCTGATCAACGACGCGGGGCGGGACGGCCTCGCCGTCCCACGTCGCTCAATAGTAAAGGAGTCGCAAAAGAATGCAATGTGGCGTCCGGCACGGACCGTTCGGACCGGCGCGCTCTAACGGACGTCGGTGAAATCCGTCCCCACGGTGAGGGTCACGACACCCGGCGAGGCCTGTGCGGACTCCCGCGCGGTGACGTCCGGCAGACGCGAGGCGAGGACCCGGGCCTGGGCGCCGAGGCCGCCGGGGTACTCCACCGACGTCCTGCCCGTGGTGTCCGGCGCGTTGCCGATGGAGGCGACGGTGAAGCCGGCCGTGCGGAGGGTCTCGGCGACCGCGGCGGCCCGCCCCGCCGTGCCCGTGCCGTTGAGGACCTGGACGCGGACCGTGTGGGCGTAGACCGGGACCTTGGCGGCCGCCTCCAGGTTCTTCTTGCTGACCTCCTTGTCCCGGGCCAGGGACGTGAACAGGTCGGACGCCTGCGGGTACTGCCACACCACGTTGGCCCGGTCGGCCGGCACGTCCGCCTCGCGCGGGTAGTTCGGTACGGTCAGGAAGGCCAGCCGGTCCTCGGGGATGCCCTTGATCTCGGAGGCGAGGGCGTACAGCGGCTTGATCCCGGCCAGCGGTTCGTCGGTCGTCAGCGACTTGGTGGCCGAGTCCAGGAACCCGTACAGCGCCTTCGGGCTGGTCAGCTTCTTCTGCGCCTTGGCGGCCACGGCCTCCATGAACTCCTGCTGCCTGCCGATCCGGCCGAGGTCGGAGCCGTCCCCGACGCTGTAGCGCGTACGGACGTACCCGAGCGCCTTCTCGTCGCGCACGGTCTGGCAGCCGGCCTCCAGGTCGAGGTGGGCCTTCTTGTCGTGGATCGCGGTCTCCGGACAGACCTCGATGCCGTCCAGCGCGTTGACCATGCCCTTGAAGCCCTGGAAGTCGACCGACATGAAGTGGTCGATGCGCAGCCCGGTGTTGCGCTCGACGGTCCTGATGGTGCAGGCGGCTGCCCCGGCCACGTCACCGCTCGTCCCGCCGATGGCGAACGCCTCGTTGATCTTGAAGTGGTGGAGGCCGGACTCGCTGCCGTTCCCGCGGTCGCAGGCGGGGATGGTGACCCAGGAGTCGCGCGGCAGGGAGACGACGGTGGCCCAGTCCCGGTTCGCGGCGATGTGCAGCACCATCAGCGTGTCGGACTGCATGGTGGTGAGGTCGCTGCCGTACTTCGCGTTGGCGCCCGTACGCGAGTCGGAGCCCACGACCAGGATGTTCTGCGAGCCGGGACTGGAATTGACCGGCCGGCCGCCGCCGATCTTGCCGTCGATGTCCGCGCCGTGGATGTTGCCGTCGAGGCGCTGGTAGATCCAGGTGCCCGCGCCGCCCGCCCCGAGGGCCCCGACGGCCAGCGCGCCGCAGATCCAGACCGCCACACGGCCGCGCCGGGTGAGGCGGGTCCGGCCCGCCGGGGCGCCTCTGCGACGGCCACTGCTCGCGGCGCCGGGCCGCCGTCTCCTGGTTTCCGTCCCCACCTGGTCCTCCGTGCCCCGCTCCCCGTCCGGTCCGCTCTCCGGGCCGGCCGCCGCCCTCTGGCGACGGACCGACTCTACAGGCGTGTAGAAGCCGCCCGTCAGCTTTCCGTGTCGTCCACAGGAGTGCCGCCGGATTCCGGTGCGCCGTCCGTGAGGAGGGCGCGCAGCACCCGCGCGTCGTGGGGGGAGAGGCCGGAGACGAAGCGGGAGAGCACCGCGTCCCGGTCGTCCCGCTCGTCGAGGAGCCTTCGCATCCGCAACGCGGTGAGCCCGGCGCCGTCGGCGACCGGGGTCCAGAGGAAGGATCTGCCCGACCGGGTGCGGGTGACGGCCTGCTTGTCGAGGAGGCGGGTGAGGATTGTGATCACGGTCGTGTACGCGAGGTCGCCGTCGAGCCGCTCCTGCACCCAGGTGGCCGCCACCGGGCCGGCCGCGGATCCGAGGACGGCGAGCACCTGTGCTTCGAGCTGCCCCTGGCCCCGCCTGCGGGTGCGGGACTCCTGCCCCCGTCCGCCGGTGTTCCCGGCGTTCACGGCCCTGCCGACATTTCCGGCCACGAAAATTGGCCTCCTCCCACGCTGCCGCGCCAGGCGACCTGGTGCCGGGGCATCCTAACCAGGGTCACCGGGGCGCGGCCCGGGGTACGACGGCACACTTCTACAGTGTTGTAGATTCGTGCCCGGCTCCGCCACCCGTCCGCCGCCGGGGGAGTACGCGGCGGTTCTCAGCCGAACGCCCGCTCCAGGAACGGCGTCATCAGCGCGGCGACGGCGGTGAGTTCGCTCTCCAGCAGGAAGTGGCCGCCGTCCAGGAGGTGGATCTCCGCGTCCGGCAGGTCGCGGCCGAAGGCCCGTGCCCCGTCCGGGCCGAAGATCTCGTCGTTGCGGCCCCACACGGCGAGCAGCGGGACCTGCGAGGAGCGGAAGTACGCGTGCACGTCCTCGTACAGCTCCACGTTGGTCGGGTACTCCCGGAAGAGCTTGAGCTGCACCTCGGGATTGCCGGGGCGGTTGACCATGGCGTGGTCGTGGGCCCACGCGTCGGGGTTCACCAGGCTCAGGTCCGGTACGCCGTGGGTGTACTGCCACCGGATCCGCTCCAGGGCCAGTCCCTCGCGCAGCGGGGCGGCCTTCTCCTCGGTGGGGTCGGCGGCGTACTCCCAGAGCGGCTTCCAGAACGGCTCCACGAAGCCTTCCGCGTAGGCGTTGCCGTTCTGCGTGACGATCCCGGCGATCCGGGACGGGTCGCGCAGCGCGAGCCGCCATCCGACCGGTGCGCCGTAGTCCTGGACGTACATCGCGAACCGCTCGACGCCGGTCGCGCGCAGAAGGCCCTCGACCGCGTCGGTCAGGGCGTCGAAGGTGTAGTCGAACTCCTCCACCGGCGGAGCGTCGCTGTGGCCGAAGCCCAGCAGGTCGGGCGCCACGACGTGATAGCGGTCGGCCAGCAGCGGGATGAGGTCGCGGTACATGAAGGAACTCGCCGGACAGCCGTGCAGGAGCAGGACGGTGGGCGCGGTGGGGTCGCCCGCCTCGCGGTAGAAGACCGTCCGGCCGTCGACGTCGAGGGTGCGGTGATGCACGGGGGACATGACTAACCTCCTATGTGCTTCAAGCTGGTTAGTTCAGCCAAGCAGGGCATACTAACCGTGTCAAGCTTGTAAGGTGGTTAGCGAGACGTCGGCGGAGCCGGCGAGACCGGGGAGGAGGAGAGGGGCGGTATGGAGGAGAGCGTCATAGTCGAACTGCTCAACACGACACCCCTCGTCGACGGCAGCACGGTGGACCTGCTCGCGGAGGACTCCGCGGCGGGCGCGTGGCTGGCGGCGCACGGCGGCGGGACCGGCGGCGAGGAGGAACTCGCCGCGCTGCGCGCGGTGCGCCGGGACCTCCAGGCGGTGGTACGGGGTCAGCAGCCCGCGGAGATCCTCAACACGGTGCTCGCGGACGTCGGCCGGCGCCCGGTGATCGACGCCGGAGGGCTGCGGTGGGACCTGTACGCGCCCCCGGAGCGCGCGCTCCCCGCCCGGATCGTGCTGGCCTGGGCCGGGTTGTCGGAGCGGATGCCGGGGCGGCTGCGCCCGTGCGCCAACGACGAGTGCGACCTCTTCCTGCTCGACCGCAGCCGGTCCAACACCGCCCGGTGGTGCTCCATGGCCACGTGCGGCAACCGCCTCAAGGCCCGCCGCCACCAGGCGCGCCGCAGCGGGACGTAGAGACCGGGACGTACAGACCGGGACGTAGAGGGGCGTGCGCCTATCCGCGATCGGCGGCCCGGCGCCCCCAGGTCGTGCCCGCCAGGACCAGCCCGGCGCCCAGTACCCCGAGCGCGCCCAGATGCTCACCGCCCAGGGCGATCCCGGTGGCGGCGGCCCACAGCGGTTCCGTACCGAGCAGCAGGCTCACCCGCGACGGCGAGGTGCGCCGTACCGCCCACATCTGCACGAAGAACGCGGCAAGGGTGCAGAACACCGACAGGAACAGCAGCGCCGCCCAGTCGCCCGCGTCAAAACCGGTGGCCACCGACCAGGGCGAAGGGCCCGTGCCCGGCACCGAGGCCAGGACCGCGAAGACCGCGACCGCGCCCCCGAGCTGAACGGTGGTGAGCGACAGCGCGTCGGCGGTACGCACCGCCTTGATCCGCGCCATGGCCAGCACATGGACGGTACGGGCGAGAGCCGCCAGCAGCATCAGCAGATCGCCCGCCGAGGGCGCCGTGAAGCCGCCCCCCTGGGTCAGCAGCACCACTCCGGCGACCGAGAGCCCGGCGGCGGCCACGAAGGACCCCGGCGGGCGGGTCCTGGTCACCACGGACTCCGCGAGCGGCGTGAAGATCATGGTGAGGCTGATGATGAGCCCGGCGTTGGTCGCCGAGGTGTGCACGACGCCGTACGTCTCCAGCAGGAAGATCCCGCTCAGGACCAGCCCCAGCAGCCCCGCGCCGCGCCACTGCGCCGCCGTCAGCGCCCGCAGCCGCCGCCACCCGGCGACCGCCAGGACGGGCAGGACCACCGCGAAACGCAGGACCAGGACCGCGACGACGGTCGCCGGGGTCGTGACGCCCTTGGCCGCCAGGTAGCTGGCACCCCACACGACCGCGATCAGCAGGACGGGCAGATCGGTCGCCCATGCCCTGCGGGGGGCGAGGGCGGGGGCGGCGATCGACGAGGTCACGGGGGCGGGTCTCCAGCGGACGGGGGGCGCGGAGACAGCGGCGGCTCACACGGGGACGATCACCGTACCGGTCCGTCCCCTCCGCCGGAACCGTCGTGTTCCTCTCGCAGACCGTCCGGCTCCCGCGCCATCCGCCGCACGAAGACGTACTCGTGGTAGATCCGCCCCACCAGCGCCCCGCCGTAGACGACAAACCCCACACCGACCAGCCACGACTGGAGGACGAGGACCGTGCCGAACGGGCCGTACGTGACGGCGTTCGACGCGATCAGCGGCGAGAACACCAGCCGGGAGAAGCCCCGCAGGCCGAGCAGCCCGAGCGAGGTCGCGACGGACCCGGGGATCAGCGCACGCCAGCGGACCCGCCCCGCGAGGAGCAGCCGCTGGGACCACCAGAAGAACAGGAACGTGACGACGACGTCGGCGGAGGTCACCAGGATCGTGTCGAGCACGGACTGGGCGCGGACCTGCGTGTTGACGAAGGCCACGAGGAACCCGACCAGGACCGCCAGCCACACCACGTGCCGCCACACCTGGTGCCAGCGCGCCGTGGACAGCTCCCAGACCTTCTCGTACCCCGTCTGCACCGCCGACCCGAAGGTCAGACCGAACACCGCGAGCGCGGCGAGACCGAACGCCGTCGTCCGCTGGAGCGCCTCGCCCGGCTTGCCGAACAGCTGCTCGATCTCGCCCTGTGACGACGCGGAGACGCCGACGCCCTGCGCGAGCCAGCGGGCGAAGCTCTGACCGCTGGCCGGGTCGGCCGCCGCGACGAGGATCAGCAGGGGAACGAGCGTGAGGAAACCGAGCGCGGCGAAGGACATGGCCCGGTGCATCAGTTCCGTCTCGCTGCTGCGGCTCACCGTGAGCGCGACAGGAGAGTCCATGATCCTGCGGTACAGGTCCCGGAGCCGGTGCGCGTGCCTCTCCACACCGAAACGCTTTCGGGTCATATGTCGTCTACTACCCCGGAGCGGGCCGTGTCGCGTCCGGGGCCCCCGGATGGGTGCCGACGACCGGCCACGGTTCGGCCACCCCGCCCACAGCTACCGTACGACCGCCACCGGCCCGGGGGACCGTACGGTCACAGGATCCGTGGACCGTACGGTCACAGGATCCGGTCGTCGTGATGGCGGCCGAGCGCCCGTCCGAACCGCTCCGAGAGGGCCGGCAGGATGCTCTCGCCCTCCGCGGGGCGCGGCAGGCCGAAGACGTACCCCGGGAAGTCCAGCTCCTTCTGGACCTCCCAGATCGCCTCGTGCTCCCCGGGCGGCAGCACCCGCGCGGGATCGCCGACGGCCACCCACCCGATCGGGACCGTGGAGCCGGCGGGCAGCACCGTGCGCAGATGCACGATCCCGTTGATCCGCACCTCGGAACGCGCCCCGATCCGGGCGCCGTTGAAGACCCGGGTGCCCGTCGCGAGGAAGACCTCGTCCTCGACGGCGCAGCCGGTCAGGTACGAGGTGGGGCCGACGAGCACGGCACGCCCCAGCCGCAGCGGATCGCGGCGGACGCCCCGCAGGACCGCGTTCTCCATCACCACGCAGCCCTCGCCCAGCTCCACGGGGCCGCCCTCGGCGGTCAGTACGGCACCGAAGAGGATCCGGCACCCGGCGCCGACCCGGACGTCCCCGCTCAGCGTGGCGTTCGGGGCGACGTACGCGGACGGATGCACGGTGGGCGACACCCCGTCATGTTCGATGAGCATGCGTCGCATCATGCCCGACCGGACGCGGATCCGGACCCGGGGGCGGACCCGGACCTGGGCGTTCGCCCGTTCGTGGCACACTGACGGCCGATCCGCCGAAGGAGCCCACCGTGTCGATGATCCGCAACCTCCGCAGAACCGTGCGCAGGGCCTATCGCCGCACCGTGGACCTGAGCCACCCGGCCCGCTCCCCGCTCGGCAGCGCGGTGGTGAACTGCGTGGTCTACCGCGACGGCGAGCGGCAGCTCGACCACTGCGCGGCGGAGGAGGCGCTGCGGCGCGTCCGCAGGGCCGGTACCGGCTTCGTCTGGATCGGGCTGCACGAGCCGGACCGGGAGGAGTTCACCGGCGTCGCCGAGCTGTTCGGCCTCCACCGGCTCGCCGTCGAGGACGCGGTCACCGCGCACCACCGGCCCAAGGCGGAGCTGTACGACGAGACGCTGTTCGCGGTCTTCAAGACCGTCAGCTACATCGAGCACGAGGAGCTGACGGCCACCAGCGAGGTGGTCGACACCGGTGAGCTGATGGTCTTCGCGGGGGCCGACTTCGTGATCACCGTACGACACGGCCGCCACGGCTCGCTGGGCCCGCTCCGGGAGCACCTGGAGGCGTCCCCCGAGCAGCTCGCCAAGGGCCCCGCCGCCGTCCTGCACGCGATAGCGGACCACATGGTCGACGAGTACCTCGGCGTCGCGGACGCCATCCAGGACGACATCGACGCCGTCGAGACCGGCGTCTTCTCCGGGCAGGCGGCCCGCGGTGAGGCGGGCCGGATCTACCAGCTCAAGCGGGAACTGCTGGAGCTGAAGCGCGCGGTGGCACCGCTGGACCGCCCGCTGCGCAAGCTCGCCACGGAGCCGGGCCGGCTGGTGGGTACGGAGATCCAGAAGTACTTCAGGGACGTCTCGGACCACCTGGCGCGGGTCACCGAGCAGATAGCCGCCTTCGACGGTCTGCTCGACTCCATCCTCCAGGCCCACCTCGCGCAGGTGACCGTCGCCCAGAACGAGGACATGCGCAAGATCACGGCGTGGGCCGCGATCATCGCCGTACCGACCATGGTCTGCGGGGTCTACGGCATGAACTTCGAGCACATGCCCGAGTTGCGGTGGACGTACGGCTACCCCCTCGTCGTCGGCGTGATCGCCGCCGTCTGCTTCGGCGTCCACCGCCAGTTCCGGCGCAACGGCTGGCTCTGAGGGGCCCTTCACGATGAGGGGCCCTTCACGATCGGGCCCGAGATCCGGATGTCCCGGCGCCCGGACCGGGCCCATGCACGGCTACTGCCGCGCCGCCTCCGTCAACCGCGCCTGCGCCCTGCGCAGATGGGTCCGCATGCGCGCGGCGGCCGTCTCGTCGTCGTTCTCGCCCATCGCCTCCAGGATCCGCTCGTGCTCCCGGCAGGTCTCCTCCGCCCACCCCTCGCGGAACGACAGCCGGTACTGATGTGTGTGCGCGTGCAACCGCTCCAGGGTCGAGCGGAGGAACACGTTCCCGCTCAGGCGCGCGATCCGGTCGTGGAACACGGCGTCGTGGTGCAGATACAGCAGCAGGGTCGACCGGCTCGCGAAATCGCCCGCCGCGCCCCGCATCTCCGCCAGCTGGTCCGCGAGGTGGAGCAGATCGGCCGGGGTCACCCGGGAGGCCGCGGCGGAGGCCGCCGCCGGTTCGAGCAGCAGCCGTACCTCGAACAGCTCCCGCAGACCGCGCCCGCTGAGCAGCGCCGCGGCGGTGTACCCCGCCAGCGACCGCTTCACCACCAGGCCGTCCGCCTCCAGCCGCGCGAGCGCCTCCCGCAGCGGGGTCGGTGAGATCTCCAGCTCCTGGGCGAGCGTGTTGATGTTGAGCTTCGACCCCGGCTCGATGTCGTGGTCGACGAGCCGTCGGCGGATCGTGTCGTAGGCGGTCTCCGCGAGCGCCTGCCGCCGCGGAGTGGGGGTGACTGCCATCGTGCTGCTCCTGGGTGTCGCCTGTGGTGCCTCGCCGGTGGTTCCTCGCCCACCGATTGTATTTTTTCGTGCGCTCCTGTGCGTTCCTGTCCGTGCGACGGTCCCACTTCGGTAAAGGTCGGTACGAGTATTGACTGTTTTCCGATGCTGGCTACTCTTCTGAAAAGTATACGAAATAACGTTGTCTCGGATCGGACCGGAGCGGGCCTGCCGGGGTCCGCAGGGCGGCGCACGGCGGCCGGAGCCGGCCGTATCACGTGAAGCATCAAGGAGGACGACATGAAGCGCAGAACTGCCCTCACGGCGGCGGCCACCGGTCTGGTGAGCGCCCTGGCGGTCACGGGCTGCTCCACCAGTGGCACGTCCGGAGGTGGCGGCGGTGGCAGCCTGACCTTCATGACGTTCGAGACGCCGGCGCTCACCGCGACGTTCTGGGACACCTCCATCAAGGAGGCGCAGAAGGCCGTTCCCGAGGTCAGCGTCAAGAAGATCGTGTCGCCGGACGCGGACCGGACCGCGTACGCCAAGCAGTTGCAGGCGTCGGGTCAGTTCCCCGACATCCTCTCGTCCGTCAACCCGAAGGACTTCACGGCGGCCGGGCTCCTCCAGCCGCTCGACCAGAAGTGGCTGGACGCCAACTTCACGGACCCCGACGGCAACCGGATCGACGGCAAGTCGTACATCCCGCCGACCAACTCCCAGATCATCCCGATGGTCTTCTACAACAAGAAGATCTTCGCCGCGCACCACCTCGACGTCCCCACGACGTGGGAGGCGTACCTGAACGTCGTCAAGACCCTCAAGAAGGCCGGTGTCACCCCCGTCGAGATGGCGGGCGGCGAGCCCTGGTCGGCGGCCCTGCCGCTGGCCGGCCTCATCAGCGCCGACGTGCTCGGCGCCGACCCGCAGTGGATCCAGAAGCGCTACAAGGGCGAGGTGAAGTTCACCGACCCCGCGATGACCGGGGCCGTCGGCAAGTACCGGCAGCTCGTCGAGGCCGGGGCCTTCGACAAGGGCGCGCTGAGCGTCAGTTACGCCGACGCCAACAAGCAGTTCCTCGACGGCGGCAGCGCCATGTACCCGATGGGCAGCTGGTTCATCGGCCAGATCCCGGCCGCGGACGCCGCCGACTTCGGTACGTTCCTGCTGCCGAGCAGCACGGGCAGGACCATCGTCCCCTTCAACACCGGCGGGACGACGGCGATCAGCGCGAAGTCCGCCCATGTCGCCGAAGCGACCAAGTTCGCCGAGGCGTGGTCGCTGTCCAAGCCCAACCTCAAGACACTCATCGAGACCGACGGCGCCTTCCCCATGCTGAAGAACGTCCCCTTCGAGGACTTCGGCGCGAAGGTGACCCCCGTCTACACCGAGGGCTTCAAGCTCGTGACCGAGGACAACGCGAAGGTCAGCGCGTTCGGCCAGGTCAACAACGACGACGCGCTGCCGCCCGGTGTCGTCGAGCAGTTCAACGCCCTGTCCCAGAAGCTCTTCACCAGCTCCGATGTCAAGGGGCAGCTCGCCTCGTTCGACGAGAGCTGGGACAAGGCCGCCCAGTAGCGGGAGCCCGCCGGGACGGACGGGCCGCGCCTCGGCACGGCCCCTGATGACATCGTTGTCAGAGCCCCGGACCGGTTGTGGGCCCCCGGCAGTTCAGCACCCCCCGATTGTCCAGCACCCAGCACCCCCGACTCAAAGGAGAGCCGCGATGGGGCAGAAGAGAACAACACGGAGGGCGATCCGCGCACTGCGACGGATACGCGGATACGCGGTGGTGGCGGCGCTCGCCGTCGCCGCACCGCTGGTCGTCCCCGGTACGGCGGTGGCGGCGGGACCGCCCACGGCCGCACAGCAGTGGGACACACTGAAGGCCAAACTGACCGGCATCAAAGGCGTCTGGACCGACCAGAGCTACGCGGGCGCCGTGTCCAACACCATGCCGAACACGGCCCTGTTGGGCAACGGCGATGTCGGTGTGACCTCGGCGGGCAGCACGGGCGTCAAAACGTTCCTCGTCTCCAAGGGGGACTTCTGGAACGCCAACCCCACACCCAGGCCCGCCCCCATCGGCGGCGTGACCCTCACCGGCACCGCCGCGCAGCCCACCGGGAACCTCGCCCTCGGCGCCCGCGCCACCGCGAGCAGCACCGAGGGGTCCTTCACCCCCGACCGCGCCGTCAACGGCCAGTGGACCAACGGCTACGAGGGCTGGGTGTCCCAGGTCGGCAAGCCGCAGTGGATCACTCTCGACCTCGGCGCCGTCAAGAGCGTCGCCCGCTACGTCGTACGCAACGACAACGCGGCACGCCCGGGCAACGCCGCCTTCAACACCAAGAACGTGGCCTTCCAGACCAGTTCCGACGGCACCACCTGGAACAGCGTCGACACGGTCACCAACAACACCGCCGACGTGATCGACCGTACGGTCTCCGCCGTCTCGACCCGCTACGTCCGGCTGAACATCACCGAGCCCACCCAGAGCACCACACCCGACTCGACACAGAACCCGCGCGCCAGGATCGGCCAGATCGAGCTGTACGCGCAGGGCGGCACCACACCTCCGCCCACCGCGCCGTTCCGCGAGGAACAGAACATCGTGGACGGCACGGTCACCACGTCGATGTCGCTGGGCAACACCCCGGTGTCGATGAAGACCTGGCTCGCCGCCGACCGTAACGTCCTGGTCACCTCGGTCACCTCGACCGGCACCCAGCCGGTGCAGCTCCAGGCGTCCACCTACGCCGGGGCGACCACCCCCAACTCCGCCTACAGCAACTCCGCGGGCGTCGACGGCCAGGTCATGTGGGCCGAACGCGCCACCGCGTCCGGCAGCCGCTGGGTCTCGCGGGGCGCGCTGGCCACCACCGTCCTCGGCGCGAGCGCCGTCCAGCCCCCGACCGTCTCGGGCGCGACGGCCAGGACCGTCTTCACCCTCCCGGCCGGCGCGACGGTCCGGCTGGTCACCCAGATCGGCGGCGGCGGACAGAACCCGGCCGCCCCGCACAACGACGCGGTGACACAGGTCCGTACCCACACCGCCGCCTCACTGGCGACGCTGGACACCCAGCGCGCCGAGTGGTGGAAGACCTACTGGATGCAGTCCGGTGTCGAACTGGGCGACGCCGTCCTGGAGAAGTACTACTACGCCGCCCAGTACTTCATCGGGGCCGCCAGCCGGGCCGGGAAAACGGCCCCCGCCCTCTACGGGATCTGGACCACCACCGACAACCCGCAGTTCAACGGCGACTACCACCTGAACTACAACGCGCAGGGGCCGATCTACGGCGTCTACTCCAGCAACCGGCCGGAGCTGTCACTGCCGTTCCACGAGACGATCCTCGCGTACGTGCCCGAGGCGCAGCGCCGGGCCAAGCAGGACCTGAACCGGGTGAAGCCCGACTACATCAGCCGTCGCTTCCCCAGCGGCGGCGTGCCGGCCGGGGTGCTCTTCCCCGTGGGCATCGGCCCGTACGGTACGACCACCGACGACCAGTACCACCAGCAGGTGTCCAACTCCCTCTTCTCCGCCTCGCAGTTCGTCGCGTACTACGAGTACACCCAGGACACCGACTTCCTCAGGAACAAGGCGTACCCCTTCCTCAGCCAGGTCGCGTCGTTCTTCGAGAGCTACCTGGAGCGCGACTCCGCGGGGCGCTACTCCCTGTGGAGCGGACCGCACGAGGGCACGTGGGGCCAGAACTCCTCCGCGGACCTGGGACTGTTGAAGCAGACCCTGTCCACCCTGATCGCGGCCAGCCAGAAGCTGAACGTCGACGCCGGGCGCCGCGCCACCTGGCAGACCATCCTCGACAACCTCCCGGCGCAGCCGACCACGGTGTTCAACGGGAAGACGGTGTACTCCCTGGTCAGCCCCGGCACCATGCAGGGGTCCGACACCCGTGACATCCACCCCGGCGACAACACGATCAACCTCGAATTCATCCAGCCCGCCGACCAGCTCGGCGTCAACTCCGACCCCGCGAAGCTGCGGACCGGCGTCGACACCGTCGACGCGATGAACTCCTGGGGCCAGGACAACAGCTTCCCCAAGGTGTTCGCCCAGGCGGCCAGGGTCGGTTACCCGGCGCAGTCGCTCATCGACAAGTTCAAGCAGGTCATCACCTCCCGCATCGCACCCAACCTGCGGATCGCCGACCCCTCCCACGGCATCGAGAAGTCCGGGGCGACCGAAGCGGTCAACAGCATGCTGGTCCAGAGCGACCAGGGGATCATCAGCCTCTTCCCGGTCTGGCCCGCGGGCAAGAACGCGAGCTTCTGGCAGCTGCGCCAGAAGGGCGCGTTTGTCGTGTCGAGCGCGAAGCAGGCCGACCGCGTCGGCTACGTCGACGTGCAGGCCAAGGCCGGCGGCACGCTCAAGCTGAAGAACCCGTGGGGGAGCGGCACGTTCACCGTGACCAACACGAGCGGCGCCGCGGTGCCGTTCACCACGGCGAACGGGGTGATCTCCGTCCAGACGACCGCCGGGCAGACGTACCACATCCTCCCGGCCTGATCCCACACCGCACCACAGCGGAACCACCGAACCACCGAACCACCGGGCCCCGGAAGGCAGTACGCCTCCCGGGGCCCGGTCGTGCGGCGCGCGCGACACCGTGCACACCAGGACGAGAAGTCAGCACGCTGAGCAGATCCGGACGTGTGTACCGCTGCGAGCATCCACGGAGGCCCCCGGGGGCCCGCGCCGGTCGCACCCGGACCGGCGAGGACAGCGGACGAGGAGCGTTCGACGGGCCCCCATACCCGTTCACCCGCCCCGCCGACGAGTGGTGCAGAGGATCGACGCGAGATGACGAACGTACGCATCACCCACGTCGGCGGTCCCACGGCGCTGATCGAGTTCGACGGCTGGCGGCTCCTGACCGACCCCGCGTTCGACGCCCCCGGCCACAAGTACCCCTTCGGCCGGGGGATGTCGGCGCGCAAGACGACCGGGCCGTCGATCGGCGTCGCCGACCTGCCGCCCATCGACGCCGTGCTGCTCAGCCACGACCAGCACCCCGACAACCTCGACACCACCGGACGGGGGGTGCTCGCGTCCGCCGGTGTGGTCGTCACCACCCGCTCCTGCGCCCGGCGACTGCGCAGAACCGTGCACGGACTGCGTCCTTGGGGCACCACGACGCTGGAAGGCCCGGGGCGCCCGCCGATCGAGATCACCGCCACGCCCTGCCGCCACGGCCCCCCGCTGTCGGGACGGCTGTCCGGCGAGGTGACCGGCTTCTCCCTGCGCTGGACCGGTCAGCGCCACGGCGAGCTGTGGATCTCCGGCGACACCGTGCTCTACCGGGGGGTACGGGAGATCGCGCGGCGCCTCGACGTCGGTACGGCACTTCTCCACCTGGGCGGTGCCCGGCACCCCGCGACCGGTCCCGCACGCCACTCCATGACCGCCGCGGACGCCGTACAACTGTGCGGGCTGCTGCGCCCGCACACCACCGTGCCCGTGCACTACGAGGGCTGGTCGCACTTCCGGCAGGGCAGGATCGCGGTGGCGCGGGAGTTCTCCCACGCGCCGCCCGAGGTCCGTACGTCCCTGACCTGGCTCTCGCCGGGGGCCGCCACTCAGATCACCGTATGAACCGCGATCATCCCCGGCGGGGACCGTCAGCGACGGCCCAGGCGGCGCTCGCCGCCCGCGCCCGTCTTGTACGGCAGCCCGTAGTGCGAGAAGACCCGCGGCTCGTCCTCGGCCAGCAGTTCGCCGTCGGCGTCGATCCACGGCGTCTCCCTGGCCAGCTTCTTGTCCCAGGGGACCTTCAGATAGCCGGGGCCGACCGTGGCGTCGGCCAGCGGCACGAAGACCAGCCGGCGCTTCATGGGCATGCCGATGGTCACGGTCGCGAACGACGGGGCGTCGGTCGCCGTGTCGACGTACACCGCTTCGAGCGTGCCGATCTTCTTCTTGTCCGCGTCGACCACGTCGTGGCCCCGCCATTCCCGGATGTCATCAGCCTCGAACACGAGTGATCCGCCTTCTCGTCCAGCGCTCGTCCAGTGGTGCCGCAAAGGTCGTTCCTGTACCGAATACCCGCTATTCGCGGGCCCGCACCCGGCCGCGACCCCGGACCGCCCGATCGGGTCTGTACCCGCCTGCCCGCCGGCCGGCCGGTTACACTGGCCCCAAGACGCCTCAGACCCCGGCTTCCCGCTGTCCCCGGACCCGGGCAGCAGTACTCGTCGCGTCACCGCAGTGGACCTTGGACCGCACCCAGCAGACAGCGCGCTGTGTGATCCCGCTGCTCACCTGTTCCCGGTCGGCAGCAGAAGCACGTCCCTGCGATCTCCCGTGGAACATCCGCGGCTGTACGTCCCCGTGCATCCACCGAGCCACCCTGCCTGCGGTCATCACGTCGGCACAAGGCGGTCGTGAACGACCCGAAAGGCGTGGCTGAATGTCCGTCCACACCACTGGTGAACCCACCGTCGTGCAACAGCGGGGGGAGAGCGGCACCGCCGGCAGTGACTTCTCCCGGCTCTCCAAGGCGATCACGGCGGCCGGCCTGATGCGTCGCAGGCCCTGGTACTACGCGGTGAGGATGTCGCTCGTCGCCCTGTCGTACGGCGCGGCCTGGGCCGTCTTCGCCGTCGTCGGGAACAGCTGGTGGACGCTGGCCGTGGCCGCGCTCCTCGCGGTCGTCTTCGGCCAGGTCGCGCTCGTCGCCCACGACGTCGGGCACCGCCAGGTGTTCCGGCTGCGCAAGGCGAGCGAGCGCACCGGCCGGATCGCCGGCAACCTGGGCATCGGCATGGGCTACGGCTGGTGGCAGGACAAGCACTCCCGGCACCACGCCAACCCGAACCACGAAGAACTGGACCCGGACGTCAACCCCGACATCTTCGTGTGGTCCCAGGCGCAGGCGCGCGAGGCGACCGGGCTGCCCAAGTTCATCGGCCGCCTCCAGGCGTACCTGTTCTTCCCCCTGCTGACGCTCGAAGGCTTCAACCTGCATGTCGCGGGGGTACGGGCGCTCGCCGACCGCACGCTCAAGCAGCGCAGGAAGGAAGGCTTCCTGCTCTTCGCGCACTTCGCCCTCTACCTGGGCGCGCTGTTCGTCGTCCTGCCCCCCGGCAAGGCCGTGCTGTTCCTCGTCGTGCACCAGTGCCTGTTCGGCCTCTACCTGGGCTCCATCTTCGCGCCCAACCACAAGGGCATGCCCACGCTGACCGGTGAGGACCGCCCCGACTTCCTGCGGCGCCAGGTCCTCACCTCGCGCAACGTGCGCGGCGGCTGGTTCACCGACCTCGTGCTGGGCGGGCTGAACTACCAGATCGAGCACCACCTGTTCCCGAGCATGCCCAGCCCGCACCTGCGCAAGGCGCAGCCGATCGTCGCCCGCTTCTGCCAGGAGCACAACATCGGCTATCTGGAGACCGGGCTGATCAACTCCTACCGGCAGGCGCTCAAGAGCCTGCACGACGCGGGAGCGCCCCTGCGGGCGGCGGCCGCGGCGCCGGGGCCCCAGGGCTGACCGGCCGGAGCCGGCGTCCACCGGTCGCGTGCGCTTGTCCCTCCCGGTCCGGCGCACTGATGGGCTCGCACTGATTGACTACAGTGTCGTAGACCGTCTGCTGTCGCGGGTGGGCGAGGAACCGGGAGGAGCGTCCCCATGGGCGACGAGAGCGCGGAACGCCGGCCGGCCGGTGAGCTGGAGGCCGAGGTGCTGGCCGCCCTGTGGGCGGCGGGGGAGCCGCTCACGCCTGGCGGGGTCCGGAAGGCCCTCGGGGTACCGCTGGCCCGCACCACGGTCACCACGATCCTCTCCCGGCTCCATGAGAAGGGCACCGTCGGCAGGACCCGGTCGGGGCGTGGCTACGCGTACGCCCCGACCGAGGACGCTCCCGGGCTGACCGCCCGCAGGATGCACTCCGAGCTGGCGAAGGACGAGGACCGCGGCGCGGTCCTCGCCCGCTTCGTCTCCCAGCTCAACGACGAGGACGAGCGGCTGCTGCGCGCGCTGCTCGACGACGGGGAAGCCGGCTGATCCCGCCGCCCCCGCCCCCGCCGCCGCGCGGCCGTTCGTACCGTCAATCGTGTGGTCCCGCACCCCCGTTCAACCACCTCCGCCGAGCGGTCCGCCCAACCGCACGGTGTCCGCGGCGGGTTCGCCCGCATTCCACCACACGCCCGCCGCGCTTTTCCCGACACCCTCCCGGCGGGCGGGCCCCGGCATTGCCCCCGGGTTGATGAGAACCGGAATCGCGCGGTCCATTCTCATGGCGTCCACCGATTCCGCGAGCAGTTCGTATTCGGTGGTGTCGTCGTGCGTGGCGACTCGAATGAGCCGCCCCGCGGCCAAATGTTCACCGACGATATTCTGATGGGTCACATCGTCCCGCCAGGCGCGCAGTGTATGCGGTACGTCCGGCACGCTCGGTCCGACCGGAGTGAGCGCGGAGGCGGGGAAATGATCGCTCTCGGGACTCGGGTCGAGCCGCTCGGCGATCCAGGTGGCCCGGTCCCGCAACCACCACAGTGCAAGAGTCAGAGTGGGTGCGCGATAGGTGCCTAGGGGTACGCCGACACGCTCGCCGCCGCAGACCCCGTATGCGGTGACATGGCACAGGAATTCGTCATGCACGGCCGCTCTCCTCGCGCCGTTCTGTGGAGGCCGGAGGCCTGGTCGTTGGTGTTTCGCAGTGACGCTGTACGGTGTCTCGCAGGGCGATTCCCGGGAGAGCCTGTCATTGATCCGTGGTCGCCCAACTTGCCATTATGTTCATTTCTGATGTGCAGTCACCACGTTGTTCTGGCCAGAGTTCGGGTGAATTCCCCGACGTGATGGCCGAAATTCTCAGCCGATCGCCCGCGGGTTATATAGCCGATGGGCTATGTTCGCCGAATGCCCATACCGTTCGACGTTCTCGCGGACCCGAGCCGCCGGAGGATTCTCGATCTCCTGCTGGAGCGCCCGCACCTGGTGGGCGAGTTGACCGAGCGGCTCGGGCTGAGCCAGCCGGGCACCTCCAAGCACCTGCGGGTGCTGCGGGAGGCCGGGCTCGTCCGGGTCAGGCAGGACGCCCAGCGGCGGTGGTACGCACTCCGGTACGAACCCCTCGCGGAACTCGACTCCTGGCTCCACCAGTACCGGCACCTGTGGTCCGGCGCGCTCGGCGCGCTCGAACGGCATCTCGACGCGACAGAGGACACCTCCCCATGAACACGACCCCGTGGCCCGACTCCCTCACCACGACCGACGACGGCAGGTCCGTCCTGCGGATGGAGCGCCGGCTCCCGCACCCCCCGGAGCGCGTCTGGGCGGCGATCACCGAACCGGCGAGCCTCGGGCAGTGGTTCCCCGCCGAGGTCTCGGTGGAGCCGCGCCTGGGCGGTGCGATGACGTTCCGCTTCCCGGGCCCCGGTCCCGGTGCCGAGGGGCCGCGGATGACCGGCGAGGTCACCGGCTTCGACGCGCCCCGCGTCTTCGCGTACACGTGGGGGAGCGAACACCTGAGCTGGACCGTCACCCCGGACGGGGACGGGTCGTCGCTGACGCTGGTGCACACCTTCGACGACCGGGCGGGCGCGGCGAGTTTCGCCTCGGGCTGGCAGTTGTGCGTCACCGCGCTGGGCCGGCTGCTCGACGGTGAGCCGGGCGCGGTGGGCCGTGACACGGGCGAGCTGCACGAGTCGTACGTGCGTCAGTTCGACCTGGAGCGCGGGGTCGCCGAGGCCGTGCCGGGCGGCCGGCGGGTGCGATTCGAGCGGCAGTTGGTACGGCCGGCCGAGACCGTATGGGAGATCCTGTCGGCGGGCATCGAGCCGGTGGCGGGGCTGCCCGTGCCGGAGGGCTTCACGGCGGAGAAGGTCCCGGCGGGACCGGTCACCGAGGTGCGGGCGCCCAGGTCGCTCACGTACACCTGGCAGGCGGACGGGACGGTCGACTGGGAGCTGACCGAGGGGACGGGCCACGGCGCCCGCCTCGTGCTCACCCAGACGGGCCCGGAGGACTTCGACACGACCGCGGCCTCGGCGGCCTGGCAGACCCGGATCGAGGAGCTGGCGGCGCGGCTGGTGGAGGCCTGAGGGCGGGCGCGGGCTGCGGGCTCGGCTGCTACGTCAGCCGCGCCGTGCCGGGTACGTCAGGCGTGACGCGGTCCCGGCCCGCGCGCGTGGCCGACGGCGTGCAGGGAGCCGAGCAGGGCGAGTGAGTCGGCGTCCGCGGTGCCCGGCTCGGCGGTGCCGACCAGGAGGTACTGTCCCGGCGCGCCCTGGACGTCGAAGGTCTGGTACGTCAACTCGATCCTGCCGACGTCCGGATGGTTGAACACCTTGGACTTGCGGCCGAGGGCGCTGACGCGGTGATCGCGCCACAGTGCGGCGAACTCCTCGCTGCCCGCGAGGAGTTCCTCGACCGTCTCGGCGATCCCCGGATCGCTCCTGTGGTGTCCCGCGCCCAGCCGCAGCGCCTCGACCGTGTCCCGCGCCACGGTGTCCCAGTCGGCGAACAGCTCCCGGGCGGCGGGGTCGCGGAACAGGGAGCGGACCATGCGGCGGGGGTCCGCGAGCGGGGAGAGCAGCGCGTCGGCGAGGGCGTTCGAGGCGAGGACGTCCAGGCGGCGGTCGATGACGTACGCCACAGCGGTGGGGAAGTTGTCCATGAGCCCCAGCAGCGCGGGGTCCACCTCGTCGGGGCTGCCGGGCGCCTCCGGTTTCGGTACGAGGCCCGCGAGCCGGTAGGCGTGCCAGCGTGCGTCCGTGTCGAGGCGCAGGGCCTGGGCGAGGGCGTCGATCACCGGGCCGGACGGGCTTCTCTCCCGGCCCTGCTCCAGGCGGGCGTAGTAGTCGGCGCTGACGCCCGCCAGGACGGCGACCTCCTCGCGGCGCAGCCCGGCGACGCGCCGGGACCCGGAACGGGCCATGCCCACGTCCTCCGGGGTCAGCCGGGCCCGCCGTGCCCGCAGGAACTCGCCCAGCTCATAGCCGCTCATCCACAAATTCTACGTCGGCGGGGTTCCGCCGCCCGGGTCCCGTGATCCGGTTCGCCGCCCGGTCCCGCCGCCCAGTCAGGGAGTGGCACACCCAGGAAGTCCCGCCCTGCCTTTCCGGCCCGGTCCGGCGCACGCTGGTGGTGGCGGTCCACCGCCGCCCCCTCCCGCCTCCCCGCCCCACCCTCACCGAACGGGTTCTCATGACTGTCGCGTCCACCACCCCCACCAGCAAGGTCGTCCTGATCACCGGAGCGAGCAGCGGAATCGGCGAGGCCGCGGCCCGGCGGCTGGCCGCCGCGGGCCACCGGGTGTTCCTCGGCGCCCGGCGGACCGGGCTCGTCGCCACCGTCGCCAAGGACATCGAGGCCGCCGGGGGCGTCGCGGGCCACCACGCTCTGGACGTGACCGACCGCGAGAGCATGGGCGCCTTCGTACGGGCGGCACGGGAGCGGTACGGGCGGGTCGACGTCCTCGTCAACAACGCGGGTGTGATGCCGCTGTCGATGCTGGAGGCGCTGAAGGTCGACGAGTGGGACCGCATGATCGACGTCAATCTGCGCGGGGTGCTGTACGGCATCGCGGCCGTGCTACCCCTCATGCGAGAACAGTGCTCGGGGCACATCGTGAACGTCGCCTCGGTCTCCGGCCACCGCGTCGATCCCACCGCGGCCGTCTACAGCGCCACCAAATTCGCGGTCCGGGCGGTCTCGGAGGGGCTGCGGCAGGAGAGCCGTGACGTGCGTGTCACGGTGATCACGCCCGGCCTGATCAGCAGCGAACTGACCGACGGCATCACCGACACCGGCGTACGGGGGGCGGTCGAGGGGATGATGGAGATCGCGATCCCCGCCTCGGCCGTGGGCGAGGCGATCGCCTACGCCGTCGGCCAGCCCGCCGACGTCGACGTCAGCGAAATGGTCATCAGGCCGACGGCCCAGGGCTGAGCGACGGTCCGACGCACCTCGCGGGGCGGCGCGCCGCCGCCCCGCCGAGGTCGGTGCCGGTCGGCTCAGAGGTCGAACTCGTGCGGCGCCAGGTCCAGCGCGAAGCAGGCCTCACGCACGACCGCCTGCTCGTCCTTGTCGAAGTCCCCGTCGGCGCCCCCGATGACGATGCCGATCTGGATGACCGCGCGCGCCTCGGCCGGCTTCTTCTTCGCCTTGCCGATCTCCTGGAGAATGCCGACCTTGCCGAACGCGAAGTCCGCCGCGAGCTTGTCCAGGGCGGCGTCGAAGCGGCGCTGGAGATCCGCCGCCGGGAAGTTCTGAAGCACCTCGTTGCTCGCGATCAGCGACGCGACCCGCTGGCGCTCGGACGGGTCGACGGAGCCGTCCGCCGCGGCGACCAGGGCACACATCGCCATGCTGGCATCGCGGAACGCACCGCTCTTGAGGTCGTTCTTCTTCGCCGTGAGCTGCGTCTGCATCGTCGCGGCGGATTCCTTGAAGCGGTCCCACAGAGCCATGGCGCCATCTCTCCTCGTGTGTCGTCTACACCTGTCCGGTCAACGTCCGGGGTGCCTGGGGCGTGCCCGCCGAACGGGTGACGTTGTGCGACGGAGGGCACTGCTTGAAGCTTCAATGACGAGGCGTAGTGTGCTGGGGGGTGCGGGACCGCCTCGTGCGTCCGGCCGGAGCCCGCGCACGCCCGTGCGCGCCGGGCCGCCCCGTACAAGGACGAGAAGAGCCGCCGCCATGTCCCACGCAGAACAGTCCCCGGTGTCCCCCCTGGTCGTCCGCTGGTCGCGCGCGGAGGGTGACCGGGACGATACGCCGCTGCTCCTGGCGCTGCACGGCCGGGGCTCCGACGAGCGGGCCTTCTCCGGGATCGCCCCGTACCTCCCCGACGACCTCACCGTCGCCTTCGTCCGCGGCCCCATCGCGGAAGGCGGTGGCTACGCGTGGTTCACCAACCGGGGGATCGGACGGCCCGTCGCCCAGTCGATCGCCGACTCCACCAGACAGGTTCTCGACTGGCTCGACACGGTGGCCGCCCGGCACACCTCGGTGAGCGTGCTCGGTTTCTCCGGCGGCATGGCGATGGCGGGCGGGCTCCTGCTCGCCCGGCCGGAACGTTTCTCCTCCGCCGTGCTGCTCTCCGGCACCCTGCCCTGGGACGCCGGACTGCCCACCGAGCCCGGCCGGCTGGCCGGGGTACGGATCCTGTGGGGGCGCGACGACGCCGACACCGTGATCCCGGCGGACCTGGTGGCCCGTACGGGGGAGTGGCTGCGCGAGAAGTCCGGCGCCGACCTGGCGGAACGGGTCTACCCGGCCCTCGGCCACGCCATCGGCGAAGGCGAACTGAACGACATCCATACTTTCCTGGCGGAGGCGGGCAACCGGCCTTCGTGAGCACTGTCATCCCCTGCACCTGGAGCCTTCCATGCCCACAGATCCCGCCCCGCACCACGTCGAGTTCCCGAGCGCCGGCGGCACGGCCTACGGCTATCTCGCCCTGCCGCCCGCCGGACACGGCCCGGGGATCATCGTCATCCAGGAGTGGTGGGGCCTGACCGACCACATCAAGGACATCGCCGACCGCTTCGCGCGCGAGGGCTTCGTCGCGCTGGCGCCGGACCTCTACGGACGGACGGTGGCCCACGACTCCGCCGAGGCGCTGCGCCTGATGAACGAACTGCCCACGGCCAGGGGCGTCGAGCTGCTCGAAGGCGCGGTCGGCCACCTGCTCTCCCTGGAGGAGACGGAGGGCGACACGGTCGGGGCCGTCGGCTTCTGCATGGGCGGCGGATTTGTCCTCAGCCTCGCCGCCGCGGACCGACGGGTCTCCGCCGCTGTCCCGTTCTACGGTCTCAACCGCGACGGCGTCCCGGACTTCTCGCACCTCAAGGCGGAGATCCTGGGCCACTACGGGGAGTTGGACCAGGGTGTCCCGCCGTCCTCCCTCGGAGCGGTCGAGGCGGCCATCGAGGAAGGGTCCGCCATCGTCCCGACGTTCCACGTCTACGCCGGGGCCGGCCACGCCTTCTTCAACGACGGCCGCCCCGAGGCGTACCACGCCGAGGCCGCCGAACTGGCCTGGACGCGCACGCTCGACTTCCTGCGCGACCGGCTCAATCCGGCGGTCTGACGACGGTGTTCCGACCCCGGTGTTCCGACCTCGCGGGAGCGGCCCGCGAGGTCACCGCCGGAGCAGCGGGCCGGCCGTCACCGGGCGTCGCGAAACGCCCGCCCCGCAGGGGTGATGGCCGGCCCGCTGCGGTACAGGCCGGTACTGGGACCGGTGTCGGACGCGGGCAGGCCGAACCACGCCCAGCGCTCGACGTACGGCAGGCCCGCAAGCATCTTGGCCGCCGAGGCGAGGAACGCCGCCTGCTGGTCCTCCGTGGGGAAGCGCGGCGTCGCCTGCGAGAAGTCGGTGAGCGCGAACTCGGTCAGCCAGATGGGCTTCCCGTAGCGCGCGTGGACCGCCTCGATGTACGAGCGCAGCTGGCCGACGGCCGCGTCCGTACGGAAGTCACCCCCGTACCAGTGCAGGGTGATGAAGTCGACCCGGTAGCCACGGGACGTGGCGCCGCTCATGAAACGGTCCAGCCATCCCCCGGCGGTGTCCCCGCCGAAGGCGACCGCGGGGCTGCCGAGGATCTTGCCGTTGTCCTGCAACTTGGGCCACAGCGCGAGTGCCTGATCGACCGTCATGTTCGACTGGGCGCCCATGTCCGGCTCGTTGAAGCCGAGGAGGTACGGTCCCGCCGCACGCGCCCGCGCCAGATTCGCCGCGTCGACGGAGTCCTTGCCCCAGATCATCGGGACGTACTCGGCGGAACCGGAGCCGACGAAGGAGTGGTCGGTGCCCCAGGTGTAGTACCACCCGGCCCCCGAATCACTCAGCGCCTTGGTCGCACCGCCGTTCCAGTTCCACACCCCCACTCCCTTGCGGGCCGACGCGACCGGTGCGGTCCGGGGCGGCGGCGCGGCCGCGCGCCGGGTGGGCTTCGCGGACGCCTTGGCCTTCGGCTTCGCCTTGGGCTTGGCCTTGGGGGAGTGGGACGCCGAGGGCGAGGGCGAGGACGACCGCCGGGGGGACGCCGACGACGCGGCGGGAGCGGCGGCGGGCGCGTCCGCGGTGGTCACGGCGGTGTCCTTGGCCGGTGACTCGCCGGGCAGGAACGCGACGACGAGCAGGGCCGCCGCGGCCACCGCCCCCGCCGCGAGGCCCACGGTCAGACCGCGCTTACGCTGTACGGTCCTGCGGGCGGCGCGGCGGCGCCCGGCGCGCCCGCCCGTACCGCCGGGGCCGGTTCCCCTGCCCTCGCTCCCGACGACCGTGATGTCGTGTGCCGACGCCGCGTCCGTGTCCAGGCCGGCGGAGGCGGAGGCGCTCCAGGAGACCGCGTCGGCGGGCAGGGGCAGCAGGGGAAGCCCGCCCAACAGCCGCTCCAACGGCACCCGCTGGTCGTCCCCCGCGCCGCAGACCGCACACGCGCGCAGGTGCCGGGCGAACCGCTTGCGCCACAGCGGACCCGGCTCGCCGGGCCAGCGCTCGGTCAGGGAGTCCAGACCGTGGCACCGCTCCTTGCCCGCGTCGGCGGCCAGCGCGCGCACGATGCCCCGGCACACCTCTATCTGCTCCCGGAGGCGCTGCACCCGTACGGCCGCGTGCCGTCCTGACAGCCCGAGAGCCTCGGCCAGTTCGGTACGGCTGACCTCGCCGGTCGTCTCCAGCCACCACAGGGACAGCAGGGTGCGGTCGTCCTCGTCCAGCCAGCGCGTCGCCTCCGCGACCTCCCGCCGCTGGTCGGTGAGGCCCAGGCGCAGGATGGTGACGGAGGCGAAGTCCGAGGACGGGTCGGCGACCTGGTCGGCCGCCTCCAAGGACGCGGTACGGTCCCGGGCCGCCGCGCGGTGCTGCTCACGGTCGCGCACCTGCCGTACCGCGATGGCCACCGCCCAGGAGCGGAACGCGTCGGGGTCGCGCAGCCCCGGCAGCCCCCGCACGATCCTGACCAGCGTCTCCTGGACCACGTCGTCCACATCGCTGTGGCCGTCGAGCGCCCGCCCCACGATGTTGTAGATCAGCGGCATGCCGGCCGCCACCAGGGCGTCCAGCGCCTGCGGATCACCTCCACGGGCGGCGAGCACCGTGGCACGATCGGGTCCATTGCGGTCACTTCGGTACACGACGCTCCACCTTGTTCTCGTCCGTCATTCAGGAGACGGCGCGGCGCGGTGCCGGACAACAGAAAACCAGGTGGAATTTTTCAGGATCTTCGCGGGGTGCGGGGTCCGGGGCGCGTGGAGTCGGGTCGACGGCGGCCGGCTCGGCTCGACGCCGTCCGGCTCAGCGGCGACGGCGGCGCGGCGCCCAGCCCGTACCGAGTCCCGCGACATGCAGCGCGAGCAGCGTCAGGCCGAGGAGCGACAGGCTCGTCGGGGTGAAGATGGCGTGATCCACCGAGGTCTCGGTGCCGTTGATGATGAAGGCGATCGCGAAGAGCGCCGCCGCTATGAAGCCGAGCATCTGTGTTCTCCCGGTGTTCCGAAGGCCGGCCGCGGCGGAACGCCGTGGTCGTGCCGTGGCACCCGGGTGCCCCCGGCCGGGCGGTTCACTCCTCCGGCGTGTACCAAAACCTGACGTGGCGTCAGGAGAGCCGGTCAGGACGGGCCGGCGCCCTGCCACAGCAGCAGCGCCACGTCGACCCCCGCGACCAGGATCGCCGCCAGGAACGGCACTTTGGGCCACCGGCGCCCCAGCACCGACCCGCCCGTCGCGGCCACGAGCGCCCCGGCGACGGCGGCGATCCCGACCGGTCCCGGCCGGCCGGCCGCCAGCAGGACCGTGGCCGCCACCAGCGGGGCGGGCAGCAGGAGCCGTACCCCCGAGGGACCCAGCCGCTGCGGCCAGCCCCGTACACCCGTGGCCAGGTCGTCGTCGATGTCCGGCAGGACGTTGGCCAGGTGCGCGCCGACCCCCACCAGCGCGGACGCGGTCACGACCCACCAGGCGGGCGCCGGGGTGCCCGGCAGGCCCAGTGTCACGAAGGCGGGCAGGGACGCGAACCCGACCGCGTACGGCAGCCACGAGAGGACGGTCCGCTTGAGGCGGAGGTTGTACGCCCAGGCCGCGCCCACTCCGGCCAGATGGACCGCCCCGGCGAGCAGCCCGTACGCCAGGGACAGCGGGACGCACAGGATCAGGGCGGCACAGGCCGCGGCCCCTACGGTCCGCGCGCCGACCGTCCCGTCCGCCACCGGCTTGTCGCCGCGGTGTGCCGCGGTGTCGCGTGCCGCGTCGACCGCGTCGTTGCTCCAGCCGACCGACAACTGCCCGGCCAGCACGGCGGCGGCTGCCAGCGCGCTGCCGGCGGCGTCCTGCCCCGCGGCCACCGCGAGCCCGGTGACGAGGAGGGTGACCGCCACGGTGGGGACGGGGTGACAGGCCCTCAGCAGCCCGGCCACCGCGCCGCGCGACGACCGGCCGGGCGCGTCGCCGGGCACCTCGCCGAGCGGCCCGCGCGCCCCTGCCCCCGTCGCGGCCCCGACCTGTGCCTCTGCTCGCTCGATGGCGTCCACATCCTCATCGTAGGCCGCCCGCAGGCGGGTTGGAGGTGCGTCACCGGAGGGCTGTACGGGTGACGGGTGTCCCGGCCCCGCAGACGGCCGCCCAGGGGCTTTCGCGGGGCCGTACAGGCGACTTCGGGTGTGGCGGCGCGGAGCGGGGGCAGGAATGGCACGTCCCACATCCCCCAGCCTCGGACCGCAGATGACTCGCATCGCAGCCGTCCATGGAGCCCTGGCTCCGCATCAGCACAGCCAACAAGAGCTCACCGACATGGTCGCGAAGACGTGTCTGCCGGCGGGAGCCGACCGCCGGGTCCTGGACCGGGTGCACCGCGGCGCACGGGTGGACACCCGCCACACGGCACTGCCCCTGGAGGCGTACGGGGATCTCAAGGACTTCGGGGCCAGCAACGACGCCTTCATCGCCGCGGCCGTGCCGCTGGGCGCCGAGGTCGTCGGCGCGGCGCTGGACGAGGCGGGACTGTCCCCCCGCGACGTCGACCTGCTGATGTTCACCTCGGTCACGGGCATCGCGGCCCCTTCGGTGGACGCCCGGCTGGTGGGACTGCTCGGGATGCGGCCCGACGTCAGGAGGGTCCCCGTCTTCGGACTCGGGTGCGTCGCCGGAGCGGCGGGCATCTCGCGGCTCGACGACTACCTGCGGGGACGCCCCGACGACGTGGCGGTGCTGCTCTCGGTCGAGCTGTGCTCGCTGACCTTGCAGCGGGACGACATGTCGGGCGCCAACCTGGTCGCCTCCGCGCTCTTCGGGGACGGCGCCTCGGCGCTGGTCGCCACCGGCGCCAGGCGCCGGGGCGCGGGGCCGGTCGTCGTCGACACCCGCAGCCACATGTACCCGGACACCCAGGAGGTCATGGGCTGGGACATCACGGGCTCCGGCTTCCGGATCGTGCTGGACGCGGTCGTCCCCGACCTCGTGCGGAAGAACCTGGCGCCGGAGGTGGACTCCTTCCTCGCCGACCACGGCCTCACCCGCGACGACATCACCGCCTGGGTGTGCCACCCGGGCGGGCCGAAGGTGCTGGAGGCGATGGAGGATGTCCTCGAACTGCCCGACGGGGCGCTGGATCTGACGTGGCGTTCGCTGGCGGCGGCGGGGAATCTCTCGTCGTCCTCCGTGCTGCACGTCCTGCGTGACACGCTGGCCGAGCGCCGGCCGCCGGCCGGCAGCGCGGGGCTCCTGATCGCCATGGGGCCCGGTTTCTGCTCCGAGATGGTCCTGCTGCGCTGGTAGAGGGAAGGACGAGATGATCTGGTACACCGCGCTGATCCTGGCGGTCGGCGCCGAGCGCCTCGCCGAACTGGTCGTCGCCAAGCGCAACTCGCGCTGGAGCCTGGAGCGCGGCGGCGTCGAGCGGGGGCAGGGGCACTATCCGCCGATGGTGGTGCTGCACACCGGTCTGCTGCTCGGCTGCCTCGCCGAAGTGTGGCTGGCCGACCGGCCGTTCGACGCCGTCCTCGGCTGGTCGATGCTCGCCGTCGCGGTGGCCGCGCAAGGACTGCGCTGGTGGTGCATCCGCACGCTGGGCCCGCGCTGGAACACCAAGGTGGTGGTCGTCCCGGGGCTGCCGCTGGTGACGGGCGGACCGTACCGGTGGTTCCGCCACCCCAACTACGTGGCGGTGGTGGCCGAAGGGATCGCGCTGCCCCTCGTGCACACCGCCTTGACGACGGCGCTCGTGTTCACCGTGCTCAACGCCTGGCTGCTGACCGTCCGCATAAGGTGCGAGAACCGCGCGCTCGACACGGTTGCCGTCGGCGTCACCACGTGATCGACCTCCTCGTCGTCGGGGGCGGACCCGCGGGACTGGCGACCGCGGTGCACGCCACCCTCGCCGGGATGGAGGCGGTGGTGGTCGAACCGCGCCCCTCCCCGGTCGACAAGGCCTGCGGCGAGGGTGTGATGCCCAGCGGTGTACGGGCGTTGCGCGCCCTGGGCCTGGAACTCCCGCCCGGCCACCCGCTGCGCGGGATTCGTTATGTACGCGGCCCCCACCACGCCGAGGCGCCGTTCGGCGACGGGACGGGCCTCGGGGTGCGCCGTACGGAACTGCACGCGGCTCTCACCCGGCGCGCCGAGGAGGCCGGCGTCAAGATCGTGACGGACCGCGTCGGCGCGATCGGGCAGAGCGCGGACTCCGTCACGGCCGCGGGGCTGCGGGCCCGCTGGCTGGTGGCGGCGGACGGGCTGCACTCACCGGTACGGCGCGGGCTCGGCCTGGACCTGCCCGACCGCAGGCCCCGGCGGTACGGCCTGCGGCGGCACTACCACGTGAAGCCCTGGACGGACTTCGTGGAGGTGCACTGGTCGGCGGCGGGGGAGGCGTACGTGACCCCCGTCGGCGAGGACGTGGTGGGGGTCGCGGTCCTCAGCACCCGGCGGCGCGGCTACGACGAGCATCTGGCCGGCTTCCCCGATCTGCTCGCCCGGCTCGACGGGCCGCCCGCGACCTCCGTGCGCGGGGCGGGCCCGCTGCGGCAGCGGGTACGCCGGCGCACGGCGGGGCGGGTGCTGCTCGTCGGGGACGCGGCGGGCTACGTCGACGCGCTCACCGGCGAGGGGGTCGCGCTCGCGCTCGCCTCGGCGGAGGCGGCCGTACGGTGCCTGCGGGCGGGACACCCCGAGCGGTACGAGCGCGAGTGGCGCAGGCTCTCCCGGCGCCACCGGCTGCTGACGGAGGGTCTGGTACGGGTCGCCGGGCGCCCGGCGGGCGCCCGGCTGATCGTCCCGGCGGCGGCCCGCCTGCCGTCGGTCTTCGCGGCGGCGGTGCGGGCGTTGCAGTGAGGGGGGCCGTACGCGCGTGACAGGACGCCCGCCCCCGCGCCCCGGTCAGGGCGACAGACCCGCCGACTCGTCCGCCGCCTGGACGGTCAGCGCGCTCACCACGTGCGGCAGGACCTGCGCGACATAGTCCTCGATGGTCGCCTCCAGCCCCACGTCCCGCCCGGCGCTCTCCGACAGGTACCAGCGGTGCTCCAGCACCTCGTGATAGATCTGCGCCGCGTCCATCTCCCCGCGCAGCTCCAGGGGAACGGCCCGCACGGTCGGCCGGAACACGTCACGGACCCAGCGGTGCGCGAGCACCTCCGGCCGGGCCCCCAGCGGATCCCCCGGTACGTAGTCGTCCTCCCCGGCCATCCAGCTCTCCAGGTCGTTGAGCAGCCGCCGCGCCTGGTTCTCCTCGGCGTCCAGACCGGTCAGCCGCAGCAACTGCCGCTGGTGGTGCCCGGCGTCCACGACCTTCGGCAGGAACGTCACCGTGTCCCCCACGGGTGAGCGCTCGATCTGCATCTCGGCCACGTCGAAGCCCAGGTCGTTGAGCCGCCGTATGCGCCGGTCGATGTAGTGCCGCTTGCCCACCGGGTAGACCGACTCGCGGGTCAGCTCGTGCCAGAGGTCCTCGTACCGCTGGACGATCGCCGCGCCGAACGGGATCGGGTCGACGGACGGGTGCAGCGCCCCCGACGCCTCCAGGTCCATCAGCTCCCCGGCGATGTTCATCCGGGCCAGCTCTATGTCGTACTCGCGCTGGCCCCGGCTGAGGTTCTGCTGGATCTGCCCGGTCTCGGCGTCCACCAGATACGCGGCGTACGCGCCCGCGTCCCGCCGGAACAGCGCGTTGGACAGCGAGCAGTCGCCCCACGCGAAACCGGCCAGGTGCAGCCGTACGAGCAGCACGGCCAGCGCGTCCATGAGCCGCTTCACGGTGGACGGGCGCATCGTCGACTCGAACATCGAGCGGTACGGCAGCGATCCCTTGAGGTGGCGGGTGATCAGCGCCGACTCCAGTGGCTCACCGTCCGCGTCCACGCGCCCGGTCACCACCGCCAGCGGGTCCACGGCGGGAATGCCGAGCCGGTGCAGGTCCCGCAGCAGGCCGAACTCCCGTACCGCCGCCCGTTCGGTGATCTCCTTGACCGCCACCACGTCGGGTCCCGCCGACGCGAAGCGCACGACGTGGCGCGAGATGCCGCGCGGGAGCGCGACGAGGCACTCCGGGGGCCACTCGTCGAGCGGGGTGTTCCAGGGCAGGTCGAGGAGCACGGCGGGCTGCTCCGGATTGGTCGCGCTGATCTGTAGCGCCATCGCGTCTCCCACGGCGGTTGTCGGGCGCGAACCGGACCCGGAACCGCCGGTACCAGTGTGCCGGGCGGTGCGAGCCGTCCCGGCGGCCGGGGGAGCGGTGTGCCGGGGGAGCGGTGTGGTGAACGTCTGTGCACCCCGGGGTGCCGATGGGGGTGCACAGGTGTTTACTCTGAGGGGTGAACGCCTGTGCACCCCCATGGTGACCGGGCGCCCCGGCCGCCCGCCCGCCTGTACGGAGAGACATGTCAGCAGCGATACCCGGACCCGCACCCGCACCGCACGCCCGCTTCCTGGTGGCGGTGCTCGCCTTCTGCGGTGTGGTCGTCGCGGTCATGCAGACGCTGGTCGTGCCGCTGCTGCCGCACATCCCCCAGCTCACCGGCGCCACCCCGACGGCCGCCAGCTGGCTGGTCACCGTCACCCTCCTCACCGGCGCCGTCTGCACCCCCGTGCTCGGGCGCGTCGGCGACATGTACGGCAAGCGGCGGGTGCTCCTCGCCTCCCTCGGGGTGCTGGTGGCCGGATCCGTCCTGTGCGCGATCAGCTCCCAGATCACCGTGCTCATCGCGGGCCGCGCCCTCCAGGGAGCGGCGCTCGCGGTTGTCCCGCTCGGCATCAGCATCATGCGCGACGAGCTGCCGCCCGTCCGGGTCCTGCCCTCGATCGGGCTGATGAGTTCGACGCTCGGCATCGGCGCGGCCATCGGTCTGCCGGTCGCCGCGCTGGTGGTGGAGCACTACGACTGGCACACCATGTTCTGGGCGTCGGCCGGGCTGGGGCTGCTGGACATGGTGCTCGTCCTGCTCGTCGTACCGGAATCGCCGGTGCGCTCGCGCGGGCGCTTCGACGCCCTCGGCGCGCTGGGGCTGTCCGCCGCCCTGGTGAGCCTGCTGCTCGCGGTCACCCAGGGCGGCTCGTGGGGCTGGACGTCCGTCCGCACGCTGGGTCTGCTGGTCCTCGCCGTCCTGATCGGACTGGTCTGGGGCGCGTACGAACTCCGTACCACCAGCCCCATGGTCGACCTGCGGGTGTCCTCGAAGCCCGCCGTCCTGCTGACGAACATCGCCGCCCTCCTGATCGGCTTCGCCTTCTACGCCAACTCCCTGTCCACCGCGCAGATGGTGCAGGAGCCGAAGAGCACCGGGTACGGTCTCGGCGCGTCGATCGTCGTCAGCGGGCTGTGCCTGCTGCCCGGCGGGCTCGCGATGGTCGCCCTGTCGCCGGTGTCGGCGCGGATCTCCGCGAAGTACGGGCCCAAGACGGCCCTGGCGCTCGCCGCCGCCATCCTGGCCGTGGGCTATGTGGTGCGGTTCTTCACCAGCCACCAGCTCTGGACGATCATCCTCGGCGCGACCGTCGTCGCGGCGGGGACGGCCATCGCCTACTCGGCGCTGCCCGCCCTCGTCATGCGCGCGGTGCCGGTGACCGAGACGGGTGCGGCGAACGGGCTCAACACCCTGATGCGGTCGGTCGGGCAGGCGTTCTGTAGTGCCGTGGTCGCCGCGGTGCTGGCCGACGTCACCTTCCAGGTGGACGGGCGGACCGCCCCCACCCTCCACGCGTATCTGCTCGTCTTCCTCATCGCGGCGGGCGCGGCGCTGCTCGCGCTGGCCGTCACCCTGTGTCTGCCGCGTCAGCGCCCCGTGGCCACCGGTACGGTCGGGCGGGACAGGGCGCGAGTGACGTCGGCGGGCGTCCGCCCTGGCCGCCAGGAGGGCGCATGAACGGGCAGACCGACCACATCCCCGGCGGCACCGGTGAAGGCGGCGGTACGACAGGTGGGGGCGCCGATACGGGAACGGGCCGCCAGGCGATCCTGCGCGCCGCCCGGCGCGCGTTCGCCTTCCGCCCCTACGCCGAGGTGACCCTGCGGGCGATCGCCGCCGAGGCGGGGGTGAGCCCGTCCCTGATCGTGAAGCATTTCGGCACGAAGGAGCGGCTGTTCAACGCCGTCGCCGACTTCGGCCCGGCGGCCGACGCCCTGCTGGCCGCACCGCCCGCCTCCCTCGGCCGCCACCTGGTGCTGGCCCTGCTGAGCAGCCGCCGTGAGCAGCAGTCCGACCCCCTGCTGCGGGTGGTGTTCTCGCTGGGCAAGGACGACGAACGGACGCTGCTGCGGGAGCGTTTCGACGCCCAGTTCACCCAGCGCCTGGCCGCGCTGCTGCCCGGCGCCGGGCCCGGGCTCCGCGCCGAACTGATCGCCGGCCAGCTCCTCGGCCTCGGGGTGACGCTGAGCCTGTACCGCACGGGCGAGGCGGGACGGGCCACCGACGAGCACCTGGCCGACCTCTACGCGCCGGTCCTCCAGCACCTCATCACCCCCGCGGATCCGGTCTAGTTGGGCCGCCGGGCGCTCAGCGCTTCAGCACCAGCTCGGTGTTGCGGTCCGTGGACGTGCCCGCGCCGGCCTTGCCCGCGCCCGGGGCGTTGAACGAGAACTCCCGGTACAGGGACGCGAGTCCGGTCTGCGAGAGGTCGTGGAAGTCCGTGCGGTGCGGGGCCGACGACTCGATGAGTGTGGTGAAGAGGGAGAGGGTGCCGTCGTTGTTGTCGGCGATCTCGATCACCCGGGCCAGCTGCGGGAAGTCGATGTGCGAGGCGGTGGAGATCTCCCAGAAACTCCCGTGCGCCAGCACCGAGTTGCGGTGGCTGTGCCCGTTGACCCAGGCCAGCACCGAGCGGTGCTTCTTGAGCAGCGCGACCACCTCGTCACCGGAGTGCCGGGCCTCGCCCGGCTTGGCGGGGTCGCGGTGGGTGTTGGTCATGGTCCAGCTGTTGTGGTGGCTGAAGACGACGACGTACTGGTCCTTGTGGGCGGTGAGGGTGCGCTCCAGCCACGTCAGCTGTTCCGTGCCGAGCGACCCGAGGAAGTGGCCTCCCCGGTCCGTGGTGTCCAGGCTGATGCCGGTGACGTTCTGGCCCATGGGGAAGGTGTAGTAGAGCGTGTCGCTGTCGAGGTTGTCCGCCGTGTAGCCGTGTCCCGCCGGACCCGCCCCCGCGCGCGCCGGGTCGAGGTGCGCGGTCAGGTACTCGCGCGGGCCGAAGGGCGCCCGGCCGGGGTCGGGCGTGATCGCGCGCATCGACCGGGTGGAGGCGCGCAGCAGGTCGACCAGGCCGCCGCCGGCCGGGCGGCTGCCGCTCTTCAAGGTCTGCCGGAGGGTGGCCGCCGCGCTGTCGGAGATGCCGTAGAGCTTCTTCCCGCCGACCGCGAAGTCCGCGAGGAAGCCGCTCCGGTCGGCCATGGCGCCGCTCGCCAGTGTGTCGTGGTTGCCGACGGTCGAGAACCACGGCATCCGCAGCCCGGGGCTGTTGACCGAGCGGATCGCCGCCGCGAGGAACCCCTCGATCCGGGGGTAGCCGAGCTTCTTGTCCGTGTCCGGGCGGGTGTCCTCCGGGTGCCAGAACAGCCGCTCGCCGGAGTTCTGGGCGCCCTCGTACCGCCGTGGGTCCCCGGTGTTGGGGGTGACCCGGCCGCCGCTCATCACTGTCAGGAACCAGTCCAGCTCCGCCCGGGAGTTGTTGTCGGTGTTGTCGCCGGTCGTCACCGCGAAGGAGAGCGGGGCGCCGGTGGCGGGGCCGCTCCGCAGGGCGTTGATCTGCTCGACCAGGGCGACCGCGCCCGGCACGGTCAGGGCCTCCTGGGGGCGCCACGACGACAGGTCCATGGAGCGCAGGTACTCGGTGCGCACCGGGTGCTGCACGTCCACCAGGTGCAGGTCCGTGAGCTGGACGAACGAGCTGAGGACGGTACGCCGGCCCTCGCGGCCCGACCGGGGAGCCGCGAGGTCGTCCCGTACGACCCTGCGCCAGCCGGGCCCGTCGCCCAGGCGGCGGTACGGCACGGCCGCGCCGCGCGGCGAGGCCACCGTGTCGAGCGTGGTGCGGGCGGGGAGGGGGCGCGGCCGGACGGGCGCGGGGGAGGCCGGCGGGCGGGTCGCGGGGACGGCCGGGGCGGTCGGCGCTGCCGCCGCCGAGGCCTCACCCGAGCCGCCGCCCGCGCCGAGCGCGAGTCCGATTCCCGCCGAGACACCGACCGCCCCGGTGGCGGTGAGGAAGGACCGGCGGTCGACAGCGGTGACTGCGGAGCGTATGCGTGACATGGTGCGGACTCCCCGAGTGCGAACGCGTCAGCAAGCGTGCCGGAGGTCGGCCCCCTGGCTACTCCTTGATGGTTGGCACCGGGTGTGGCCTGCGCGTGAACGACGTTCCAACGCTCGACACCCATCACCGCACAGGGATCACCGGCGGGGGCGAACCGTCGCCGGGCCCTTCCGCGCTGTACCGGAGCCGGTCACTCCCCGTTCATCGCCGGGGGAAGACGCGCCGCGCGCGGGACGCCGCTCGCGACGGCCGGACCCCCGGCCGTGCCCGAACGGTCACGACCGCCGCGGTCCAGCCATTTTGTTTTTTCTGTTGACGAATTACGGAGGGTGCGCCAGCATCGCAGCGACTTTCCGCAGACATGACCAACTGCCAAAGCCAGTACAGGGAGAGCGACGCATGTCGACCCGTACCGCACCGCTGCCCGTGCACAATCCAGGAACAGGCGAGCTCCTCGGCGAGATCGAGGACAGCACCCCGGAACAGCTCACCGCCGCCCTCGCCACCGCGGAACGCGGCCAGCGCGCCATGGCCGCCCTGCCCGCCCACGAGCGGGCCCGACTGCTCCTCCGTACCGCCGACCTGATCGAGGCCGAGGCCGCCGACCTGGCCCGGTTACTCGCCGCGGAGAACGGCAAGCCCCTCTTCCAGACGACCGAGGAGGTCAAGGCCGCGATCCGGATCTTCCGCGGCTACGCCGGGGAGGCCACCCGGCTCTTCGGCCGGCAGATCCCGCTGGACGCCGTGCCGGGCCTGGAACGCCACCTCGCCGTGACCGTCCGCGAACCCCTGGGCCCCGTCGCCGCCCTCGTACCGTTCAACTACCCGGTCGAGCTGTACGCGCACAAGGCCGCCGCCGCGCTCGCCGCGGGCAACGCCGTGCTCGTCCACCCGCCCGTACGCTGCCCCCTCACCCTCGTGCGCGTCGCCGAACTGGTCGCCCGCGCCGGCGCCCCCGAAGGCGCCCACCAGCTCCTCACCGGAGGCGTCCACGTCTCCCAGGAACTGGCCTCCCGGCCCGGCGCCGCCGCCGTCAGCCTCACCGGCAGCACCCACGCCGGCCGCGAGATCGCCCGCCGCGCCGCCGACACCCTCAAGAAGGTCCACCTCGAACTCGGCGGCAACGACGCCCTGATCGTCTGCGACGACGCCGACGTGGAGGCCGCCGCCCAGGCCGTCGTCCTCGGCCGGCTGGCCCGGGGCAACGGCCAGATCTGCTGCGCGGTCAAGCGCGTCTACGTCCAGGACGGCATCCACGACGCGTTCGTGGACGCCCTCCTCGCGGGCGCCGCCAAACTCACCGTCGGCGACCAGCTGGCCGACGGCACCGACGTCGGACCGCTGATCAGCGAGGAAGCGGCCGAACGTGTCGAGGGGGCCGTCGCCGCACTCGTCTCCGACGGCGCGCGCAAAGCGGCGGGAGGGGGCCGCCGGGGCGCGTTCAGCGATCCCACCGTGCTCGTCGACGTCCCCGCGGACAGCCCGGCGCTCGCCGCCGAGATCTTCGGCCCGGTGGCGCCCGTCGCCCGCTTCACCGACCCCTTCGACGCGGTACGGATGGCCAACGAGTCCCCGTACGGACTCCAGGCCGCCGTCTTCACCCAGGACATCCGGCGCGCCTTCCAGCTCGCCCACCGGCTCGACGTCGGCGGGGTCGTCATCAACGGCTCCACCGCGCTGCGCGCCGAGAACCTGCCCTTCGGCGGCCCCAAGGACACCGGAGGCTCCGCCGAGGGCCTGCACGACACGGCGCTGGAGTTCACCCGCCAGAAGACCATCGTGGTGATGGAGGCCCTCGGGTGACCAGCACGACCCGTACATCCCCGGCCCCCCGGCCGTCCGCCCCGCCCGCCCTGGAGATCCGCGGGGTGCGCAAGGCGTACGGCGCCACCGAGGTGCTGCACGGCGTCGACCTGACCGGGCACGCCGGTGAGGTCCTCGCCGTGGTCGGCGCCAACGGGGCGGGCAAGTCCACCCTGATCAAGATCCTGGCCGGCGCCGAACGGATGAGCGCCGGTGAACTCCTGCTCGACGGCGAGCACGTGGACCTGCGCTCCCCGCACGACGCGCACCTCCACGGCATCCGTACGGTCCACCAGGAACTGACCCTCGTACCCGAACTGTCCGTCACCGAGAACCTCCTCATGGGCCACTTCCCGCGCAGGCTCGGCGGCTTCGTCGACTGGCGGGCCGCCCATGCCCGCGCCCGGGACCTGCTGGAGTCCATCGGGTACGGCGCCATCGACCCCCGCACCCGGGCGGGCCGCCTCACGGTCGCCAGACAGCAGATGGTCGAGATCGCCAAGGCGCTGGTCAGCGAGGGCGGCGAGCCGCGCGTCCTCGTCCTCGACGAGCCCTCCGCCGTACTGGCGGGCAACGACCTGGAGGCGCTCTTCGCGCTGATCCGCCGCTTACAGGAGCGCGGCGTCCTCATCGTGTACGTGTCCCACCGCCTCGCCGAGGTGACCGAACTCGCCACCTCCATCGTCGTGATCAAGGACGGCCGGGCCGTCGCCACCACCACCCCCGACCGCACCGACGAGAACGAACTCATCCGCCTGATGGCGGGCCGCCGGCCGGGACAGCTCTACCCGGACCGCCGCCACGACCCGGGCGCACCGCTGCTCACCGTCTCCGGGCTGCACCGCCCGGGGGAGTTCGCCGACATCTCCTTCACCCTGCGGGCCGGTGAGATCACCGGACTGTTCGGCCTGGTCGGCTCCGGGCGCAGCGAACTGGCCCGCTGTGTCTTCGGCGCCGAACCCGCCCGCTCCGGGACCGTCAGAACGGCCGGCGGCACCGCCGACCGCTTCCGCACCCCGCGCGAGGCGATCGCCGCCGGGCTCGCCCTGGTCACCGAGGACCGCAAACGCACCGGCCTGGTCCTCGGCCTGTCCACCGCCGAGAACATCGGTCTCACCACCCTGCGCGCCTTCACCAAGGGCCCCCTGCTCGACACCGGCGAACGCGCACGCCAGGTCGAGTCGATGGTGAGGCAACTGGACATCCGGCCCGCGCACTCCGCGAGACTCCCCGTCCGCGCGCTCAGCGGCGGCAACCAGCAGAAGGCCGTCCTCGCCAAATGGCTGCTCACCGGACCGCGTGTGCTGCTGCTGGACGAGCCGACCCGGGGCGTGGACATGGCCACCCGCGCCGAGATCTACCGGATGCTCGACCGGCTCGCCCGGGACGGGCTCGCCGTCCTGCTGATCTCCTCCGACCTCACCGAGGTGCTGGGCGCCACCGACCGGGTGCTGGTGATGCACGAGGGCCGGATCGCCGCGGACCTCCCTTCGGACCGTACGACCGAGGACACCGTCCTCGCCCACGCGATCGGACACGCCGCATGACCGACCAACTGACCAAGCCCCCCGAGTCGAACGGTCCCGGCGGCCCGACGCGGCCGGCCGGGGACCTAACGCCCGCGCGGCGGACGCCGAGGCTGATCGTCGCGGGGCGCGACCTCACCCTGGAGGCCGGGCTCGCCGTGCTGCTGATCGCGTTCGTCGCGGTCGCGGGCTCCACCACCGACGCCTTCCTCACCGAGGGCAACCTCACCAATCTGCTCAAGCAGATGGTCACCACCGGCCTGCTGGCCTACGGCATGCTCACCGTCATCCTCACCGGCGGGATCGACCTCTCCGTCGGCTCGGTGGTCGCCTTCTCCGGCATCGTCGCCGCCGGGCTGTCGTCCGGGCTCCCCGTCCCGCTCGCCATGCTGGTCGGCATCGTCTCCGGGATGGCCTTCGGCATGGTCAACGGGACGTTGGTGGCCCGCTTCCAGCTCGCCCCGTTCGTGGTGACGCTCGCCGCGCTCACCACCATCAGAGGGCTCGCGTTCGTCTACTCGGAGACGCCGGTGGCGCCCGAGAAGGAAGGCTTCTTCGAGCTGGGGTCCGCCGTCCTCGGCCCGATCCCCGTCTCCACCCTGATCATGCTCGGCGTCTTCCTGTTCGGCGGGATCTTCCTCAGCCGCACCCCGGCCGGCCGCTCCCTCGTGGCGATCGGCGGCAGCGCGGAGACCGTCCGGCTGGCCGGCATCGGCGTACGCCGCCACATCGTCCTCGCCTACACCATCAGCGGCGCCTGCGCGGGCCTCGCCGGGGTCATCCTCGCCAGCCGCGTCGGCATCGCCCAGCCCAGTGTCGGCACCGCCTTCGAACTCGACGCGATCGCCGCCTGCGTGATCGGCGGCGCGAGCCTGGCCGGCGGCAAGGGCTCCGTACGGGCCACCTTCGCCGGGGTCCTCGTCCTCGCGCTGATCAACAACCTGCTCAACCTCTACGACGTGCAGAGCTTCTGGCAGCAGGTGCTCAAGGGCCTGATCATCGTCGCCGTCATCCTCGTCCAGCGCACCGGAAAGGCACGAACCTCATGATCACGAAGAAAGCGTCCGGGGTCCTGGTGGCCGGAGTGCTCGCCGCGTCCCTCGCCGGCTGCTCCTCCGACGGCGGTACGGGAGGCGAGGGCGACGGCTCGTACACCGTCGGCATCGCCAACTTCACGCTCAGCGGGCCCTACTTCAACGGCATGGACCGGGCCATCAAGGCGCAGGCGAAGAAGAAGGGCGTCGAGACCGTCAGCACCGACGCGGGCGGCGACGCGGCGAAACTCGCCTCGAACGTCGAGGACCTGCTGAGCAAGGACGTCGACGCCGTGATCGTCTCGGGCGGCCCGCTGGAGTCCGCGCCCGCGGTCCTCAACTCCATCAAGGCCGCGGGCAAGCCCGCCGTCCTGGTCGACCGCAAGTTCCGCACCGGCACGTACAGCAGCTGGATCGGCCCCGACAACGAGGCCATCGGCAAGCAGAACGGCCAGTTCCTCGTGGAGCGGCTCACCAAGGGCGGCACGGTCGCCCTCGTCAAGGGCGGCCCCGCCGACAACAGCATCGGCCAGGCCCGTACGAACGGGGTGAAGTCGGCGCTGGAGGGCGCCCCCGGCATCAACATCGTCGAGGCGCCCGACTTCGGCAACTGGAGCTCGGACGGCGGCCTGACCGTCATGGAGAGCCTGCTCGCCTCGCACAGCGACCTCGACGCCGTCTTCTGCGAGAACGACGCCATGTGCCTGGGCGCCCAGCGCGCCATCAAGGACGCCGGCCGGGACAAGGAGATCGTGCTGGCCGGGGTGGACGGCCAGGCGGAAGCGCTCAAGGCCATCCTCGACGGCACCAACTACCTGGTCACCGGACTCAACGACGCCGACGTGATCGGCGGCCTCGGTCTCGACAGGACCGTGGACATCCTCGACGGAAAGAAGACCGAGAAGGACACGGTCGTCCCGTCCCCTCGTGTCACCAAGGAGAACGCCCAGAACTACTACGATCCGGAAGGCAATTTCTGATGACCCGCACTCATCGTTACGCGTTGGCGGGCCTGGTCTGCGGCGCGCTTGTCGTTCCCCTCACCCTCGGTACGGCCTCGGCCGCGCCGGACGAGGACGCGAGCACGCGGGCGGCGGCCGCCCCGGCCGGCGCGCCCGCGGCAGCCGCTCCCAAGGCACCGGCCTGGCAATTACTGCACTCGGAGAACTTCAGCAAGCCGCTCGACCCGACCCGGACCCCGTGGACCCGCGAGACGTACAGCCAGCCGTTCGACACCATCATGGAGGACAACGGCCAGTGGTACCGCAACGACTACGGGCCCGCCTGGGACACCGCGTTCAACTCCTTCGCCACGTACCGCAAGGAGTTCAAGGTCGGTGACGGAGGCTGGCTCACCGCCTCGCTCTCCGCCCGCGACTGGAACAAGGACGGTCAGATCGAGAAGGCGCCCTCCATCACCAACGGCAGCGCGGGCGGCAAGACCGTCGCCCAGCTCAAGGTGCCCGACCACACCGGCGGCGCCATCTTCCGTCCCACCCAGGCGCTGCCCGACCAGTACCGCATCGAATACCGCCTGAAAACCCTGGACTTCGGCGGGAAGCGCAACGGCACCATCGACTACGGCAACCGCGTCAACGGCTACAGCAAGGACGGCTGCAAGACGCAGCACCCCTGGGGCGAGGGCTCCAACAGCCCCGGCTGGGAGGGCGACGCGTCGGCGCCGTACTGCGAGTGGCAGGACGTCCGCGCCGGGAAGTACGGCTACAACGGCTTCCACTACCTGTCGATCGTCGACTTCGCGAACCCCGCGCCGCGCAACAACCACTTCTGGCACTACCGCCGCAAGGTCCTGATGGACTCCTTCGCCCAGCACCCCGACCGGGTGGGCACCGGCACCGGCGGCCGGGTCTGCAACTCCGCGACGAACACGTACTACGACTACAAGGACAGCAGCTTCAACACGGTCAACATGTGGATCAGCGGCCTGCCCAACTGGAACCCCGGCAAGGGTGGTCTGGCGGGCAACTCGCAGTGGTTCATGACCAGTTGCTCCGGCGGGGTTGCCGAGCAGCAGCTGTCCTCCGCCGCCGAGCTCCAGCCCGAGCTGATGCCGAACCAGGACTACGTCTTCGCCATCGAGCGTGACGCGACCGGCTACACGCTGGAGGCCAGCGGCAACTTCGCCCGCGCCGGGCAGAAGACGCTGCGGTTCCACCGGCCCTTCATCGTGGACAACAAGCCGATCTGGCACTACAACGTCAAGGCGAGCGAGTACGACGGGCGCTTCAACAACACGCTCACGCAGAACGACAACAACGGAAGCGCCACCTGGCCGAACCAGTGGCCTGCGGGATCCGCGTACCCGGACTCCTTCGTCATCGGGGACCTGTACACCAACGTGTACGAGGGCAGCGCGAGCCTGACCGACATCAAGATGTTCGTGCCCAAGGCGGTGAAGGCCGCGACGAAGTAGCGCGCCCGGCAGGCGTGGGCAAGGACCCGCACGTCACCGCTCGGGTCCTTGCCCACCCTGTGCCTCCGCCTCCGCGAGGCGCCGCGCGAGATGGCGCCGCTCCGCGTCCGTCGGTGCCAGCGCGACCGCCTCGCGGTACGCGTCCACCGCCCCGTCCCACCGTTCGAGCCGGCGCAGCAGATCGGCGCGGGTGGCGTACAGCGGGAAGTAGCCGGTCAGTTCCCCCGCCGCGGCCAGGCCCTCCACCAGCGCGAGACCGTGCTCGGGCCCCTCGGACATCGCGACCGCCACCGCGCGGTTCAGCTCCACCACGGGCCCCGGCGACCACTTGGCCAACTCGCGGTAGAGCAGGGCGATCTGCGGCCAGTCCGTGTCCGCCGCGTCGGACGCCGTGGCGTGGCAGGCGGCGACGGCCGCCTGCACCTGGTACGGCCCCGGCCTGCGCCGCAGCAGTGCGTCCTCCAGGACGGACAGCCCCTCGGCGATCCCGTCGCGGTCCCAGAGAGAACGGTCCTGCCGCTCCAAGGGCACCAGCTCCCCGCAGGCGTCGACCCGTGCGGCACGCCGGGAGTCGTGCAGCAGCATGAGCGCGAGCAGGCCCCGTACCTCCGTGTCGTCCGGTAGCAGTCCGGCCAGCACCCGGGTCAACCGGACGGCCTCGGCGGTCAGTTCACGACGGATGGGCACCGCGCCGGCCGAGGCGCCGTACCCCTCGTTGTAGAGCAGGTACAGCACGCTCAGCACCGCCGCCGTCCGTTCCGGCAGCCGGTCGGCCGACGGCACCCGGAAGGGGATCCGCGCGTGCCGGATCTTGTTCTTCGCCCGGACCAGGCGCTGCGCCATCGTGGACTCGGAGACCAGGAACGCGTGGGCGATCTCCGCCGTGCTCAGCCCCGCCAGCGACCGCAGGGTGAGGGCGACGCGCGCCTCGGGCACCAGCGCGGGGTGGCAACAGGTGAAGATCAGCCGCAGGCGGTCGTCGGGCAGGGCGCCGTCCCCGTCCACCCCGTCCTCCTGTCCTGTCGGCGCGGCCGCCGGCGCGCGGTCCGCCAGGCCGGCCACCTCCCGTACGGCCCTGGCCTCGGTCCGCGCGCGGCGCAGCCGGTCCAGCGCCCGGTTGCGGGCGGTGGTGGTGAGCCAGGCGCCGGGGCGGCGCGGCACTCCGTCGCGCGGCCAGCGTTCCACCGCCCGCGCGAAGGCGTCCTGCGCGCACTCCTCCGCCAGGTCCCAGTCGCCGGTGAACCGGATCAGGGACGCCACGATCCGGCCCCACTCCCCGGCGTACGCGGCGGCGACCGCGTCGCTCACCGCGTCGCGCGCTCCGTCGCTCACGCCCTCGTTCACCCCGTCGTTCATTCCGTCGTTCATTCCGTCCAGAAAGGCCACACCTCGACCATGCCGAACCGGGCCATCGGGTGCTTCGACGCGATCTCGACGGCCTCGTCCAGGTCCGCGCAGTCGATCACGTCGAAGCCGGCCATGTGCTCCTTCGAGTCGGCGAAGGGACCGTCCGTGAGGAGCAGCGAGCCCTCCCGCACCCGTACGGTCGTGACGTCCTCGGCGGGCCGCACCCGGTCACCCATCAGGCGCGCGCCCCGGCCGTCCATCTCGTCCACCCAGGGCTGGGCGTCGAGTTCCGCCGGGTCGTCGATGGTGACGGAGTCGTCCGTGCAGATCAGCAGCAGGTACTTCATGGTTCCTCCTGGGGCGGATGGTGCCTCTGGGTCGTCCTACATCAGTACGACGCGCGTCGCACGACAGGATCGACAGGTCCGCCGGAAAAACTTTCCGGTCCGGACGCATATGCCGCGGGACACCGGGCAGACGCATCTTCGACCCGAGTTCGCGGCCCGTCCCCCCGGGCCGCCGAGGTCCTCGGCCCACCGGCCACCCCCTTGCCGGTGCGCGCCCCGGCCCCACCGGCTACCCCCCCTTGCCGGTGGGGCCGCTTCATGCCGTCGTACGTCTCGGTCCTCCCGGACCGGATTCAGTGGACGGGATTCAGTCGCCCTGGCCCGTGATCACGACCGGGCCCCCGCCCGGATCCGCCCGGTCGATCCAGTCGGCGGAGACGTACAGCGGACGGTTCGGCAGCGCGCCGCGCCGCAGGCGCTCGCGGTGCAGCACCCGGCCGTCCTGGCTGACGACCAACGCGGACAGCCGGCCGGCGGGCCGTGCCGTACGGAGGGCGAAGCGGCCGAGCGGCGGGCGCGGCCCCCTGGGGTCGATACGGTTCGGCGCCACCCACCGCAGGGGCGCGTCGACCTCCACCGCCAGCTGCCCGTCCGGCCACCGCCCGTCGGACAGGTATCGCAGCACCGGGCCCGCGACGAGCCGGCCCTCCCGGGCGGCGGTGCCCGCCGGCTCGACGGCGTGCAGCAGGTTGCCGACGGCGAAGACCCCCGCCGCGCCGGTACGGAACACGGTGTCGACGGCGGGGCCTCGCGTGCCCCGGTCCAGCGTGATGCCGCCCAGGCGGACCAGCTCGTGCTCGGGGATCCAGTCGCCGGTGAAGACGACCGTGTCACAGCCGAGGGTGACCGTCCTGCCGTCGGTGTGCCGCAGCGCGACCCCGGTCAGCCGGACCCGGCCGAACAGTTCGGTCACCGTCGTGCCCGTGAGGAGCGGGACGCGCCGGTGCAGCCGGGCCCCGGCCCCCGCCGCCCAGGACGACTGGTGGCGCGGCTGGTCGGTGACCATGGCCGCGATCTCCACGCCGGCGCCGCGCAGGGTGCGCACCGCGGAGTAGCTGACGGGCTCGGCCCCGACGACGACGGCGCGGCCGCCGACCGGCTGGTGGTGGAGGTGGACGGCCTGCTGGAGCTCGCCGGTGGTGAACACGCCCGCCGGCCGGGTGCCGGGCACCAGCCGCGCGGCGCGCGGCCGTTCGCGCGCGCCGGTCGCCAGGACGACCGCCCCCGCGGTCAGCCGCTCCAGTCCGTCGCGGCTGGTGGTGTCCACGGTGAGCGGACCGGCCCAGCCGGTCACGGAGACGCCCGTACGGACCAGGGCACCGGCCCCCGCGGCCGTGTCGGACCAGTGGCGGGCGTACGCGGGGCCGCTCATCGGGCGCCGCAGGTCCCGCAGGCCGAACCCCGCGTGGTAGCAGTGCCGGGGGATCCCCCCGGCCTGCTCCTCACGGTCCACGACCTCGACCGTTCCGGCGCCGGCGGCGGCCAGCCGGGCCGCCGCCGCGAGACCCGCCGGGCCCGCGCCGACCACCAGCACGTCGACGGAGCGCTCCCGGCGGACGGCGCCCGGCGGCCCGCCGTTGTCTGCTGTCGCGTTCATGATCCGGCCTCCGGCCGCAGAGGGGGCGCGCCGCCGTCGGACCTGACAGGGGCGCCGGTGGTGTCGGGGCTGGGGGTGACCGGGCTCGGTGTGACAGGGCTGTCAGTGCTGAGCAGCGCGAGCACGGCGGCGCCGCAGTGGAAACCCTGGCACCGGCCGGCCCGCGCCCGGGTGCGCCGCCGCAGCCCTTCGAGCGAGCGGGCCGGGACCGTGGCGGTGAGGGCGTCGCGGATCTCGCCGCGCGAGACCCGCTCGCAGTGGCAGACGAGCCTGCCGTACTCAGGATCGGCCGCGATCAGCTCCGGACGTTCGTACGGGCGCGGAGAGGTCCGGCCGAGGTAGGGCATGGTCACCGGGTCGAGCGTCCGGGGCTCGCCCAGCTCCTCGCCCGCCTCCGTCAGCAGCTCGACCACATGGGCGGCGATCGCCATCGACGCGGTCAGCCCGGTGGAGCGGATCCCGCCCACCGTCACGTACCGCTGCCCCGGGTGGCAGCGGATCCGGTAGTCGTCCTCCTCGGTCGCGGCGCGCAGCCCCGCGTACACGGCCGTCACCTCCTCGTCGAGGAGCGCGGGCACGATCCGCCGGCCCTTCGCCCGCAGGAAGGCGAGCCCTTCGGCCGAGGAGTGGGTGGCGGTGCGGTCGGTCAGGTCCTCGGCGGTGGGGCCGAGCAGGACGTTGCCGTACACCGTCGGCGCCACCAGCACCCCCTTGCCGAGGGCGGTGGGCACCGGCAGCAGGATGTGCCGGACCAGGTCGCGCGCGAACGTGTCGAAGACCATCAGCTGGCCCCGGCGCGGGGTCACCGTGAAGTCGGTGTGGCCGAGCTGCCGGTCGAGGTCGTCCGCGTACAGCCCGGCGGCGTTGATCAGCACGTGCGTACGCAACCGGCCCCGGACGGTGGTGAGTTCGTGCGGCGATCCGCTGCTCACCCTTTCCACGCGGCAGTTGAGGTGCAGGTCGGCTCCGCCGCGCACCGCCTGGGTGGCGTACGCGAGGGTGGTCGTCCACGGGCAGATGACACTCTCGCCCGGCACGGTGAGCGCGCCGAGCGCCCCGGGGCCCAGGGCCGGCTCGCGCCGGTAGACCTCTTCGGGCCCGATGACGCGGGTGTCGTGGCAGTGGTTGCGCTCGGCCTTCTCCATGAGCCGTGGCAGCGCGGCCAGTTGCTCGTCGTCCCACGCCACGAGCAGCGCGCCGACCGGCTCGACGGGGATGCCGCTCTCCTCGGCGTACGCGGCCAGCCGCCGCTGTCCCTCACGGACCAGCCGGGACTCCAGCGACCCCGGCACGGCGTCGAAACCGGTGTGCAGAATGGCCGTGTTGGCCTTCGACGTGCCGTCCCCGACGTCGTCGGCCGCGTCCATGAAGGCGATCCGCAGGTCGTACCGCGTCAGTTCACGGGTGATGGCCGCGCCGACCACCCCGGCGCCGACGACCACGACGTCGTACACCTCGTCCGGCAGAACCCCCGTTGTGGTGACAGTCATGGTGCTCCAGGCTCAGGGTGCCGCGACGGGCGGGGGAGTACGGTCCACCAGCGCGGCGACGGCCGCGCGGAAGACCCCGAGGCGGCCGGCGGCCTCGGCCGGGCCGATCCGTGGTTCGTAGACGGCCGACGGCCTCCACGGCGGTACGACGTCCGGCAGTGAGAGGCCCGAGTCGAGTCCCAGCCGCGCCAGGGCGCCCACGCCCAGGGCCGTGGCGTCCGGCAGCGCGGACACCTCCACGGGCCGTTGCAGCAGGTCCGCCTGGGTCTGCATCAGCAGCGCCGACCGGGTCAGACCGCCGTCGACCCGCAGGACGGTCAGCGGCACCCCGACATCGGCGGCCACCGCGTCGGCCAGCTCCACGACCTGGGCGGCGATCCCCTCGCACAGGGCGCGGACCAGGTGTCCCGCGCCGGTGTCGAGCCCCAGACCGGTCACCGAGCCCCGCAGGTCGCCCCGCCACCACGGCGCGGCCAGCCCGGCGAGCGCCGGGACGAACGTGACCCCGCCGCTGTCCGGCACGGACAGGCCGACCGGATCCAGGTCACCGGCCCCGGAGATCACCCCGAGATCGGTGAGCCAGCGTACGGCGGAGGCGGCCGTGTAGACCTGCCCGTCCAGGCAGTAGCTGGTCCGCCCGCCGAGCCGCCAGGCGACACAACTGACCAGGCCGGACGTGCCCCTGCGTGGCCGGTGGCCGGTCTGCGCGAGCAGGAACGCCCCTGTGCCGTACGTGCACTTGGCGGTGCCCGGCTCCGTCACGTCCTGGGCGAGCAGCGCGGCCTGCTGGTCGACCAGCAGGCCGGTGAGCGGGATCTCGGGCCCGAACGCGGTGGTGGTGCCGACGGGGCCCGCCGCGTCGACGATCCCGGGCATCGCCTCGTCGGCCAGCCCGTACAGCGCCCGCGCCTCGCGCGACCACTCCACGCGGTCCAGGTCGAGCAGCTGGGTCCGGCCCGCGGTCGCGGCATCGGTGACAAACGCGCCGGTCAACTGGTGGACCAGCCAGGCGTCGCTGGTGGTGACCACTCCCTCGCGGGTGAGCCGGCGCCGGATCCAGGCCATCTTGGGCGCGGCGAAGTAGGGGTCGACGGGCAGACCGGTCAGTTCCGTCAACCGGGCCGCGTGCGGGGCCAGTTCGGCGCAGAGCGACTCCGCACGCCGGTCCTGCCAGACGATCGCGTCGGTGAGCGGGGCGCCCGTCGCCGGATCCCAGGCCAGGACCGTCTCGCCCTGGTTGGCGAGTCCGACGGCGGCGACGGGCTCCCCCGCGTCCGCGAGCGCTCGGCGGCCCGCGTCGAGGACGGAGGACAGCAGCAGGGCCGGGTCCACCTCCACCGTGCCCCCGGGGCCGTAGCGGGGGGCCGCCGGGGCCGATCCCGTGCCGATCACACCGCGTTCGGGACAGATGACCAGCGCCTTGGTGGACGACGTGCCCTGGTCGACGGCGAGCACCGGCCGGGAGGCGGGCCCGGAGATGCCGGGGAGGGAGTGCTGGGCCGGGCGCATGTCCCCGTTCTTCGCTCGCAGGAGGTCGTGATCGCTCTGCGAAAGGGTGGTGCAGGTCAGAGACGGCGTCAAGGGCGGAACGGCGGACCGGGGAGCACGGGAACGGGGCCGCGCGCCGGGCGGATCCGTACGAAACTCCCGTGGCGCGTGTGACGAGTTGCAAAAAGTCGGCTGAGCGACCGGATTTTGACGGGGTGGGACCTACAATGATCGCCGAGCACCGGCAGGGCGCCCTTGAGGCACCCGACCAGCAGCGGATCGCTTCGCACCCCCACCGCGCCAGAGGATCCATGACGACCACATGCCTATCCGGGTGTCGCTTCCGCCGCACCCGATACACCCGACATACCCGGCGCACGCGTGTTCCGGGTCGACCGGGGCCGGGCTGATGGCGGGCGACCACATACGTCCCGTCTACCACCCGGCGGGCCACGACGGCGAGTTGCGCGCCGCCGTACAGGACCTCAAGGCCGGGCGGTGGGTGTCGATGCGCAACCTGCTGGCCGACACGTCGGGTTGGGGACTGTGGACCCAGCGGACGCAGGTGCTCGCGGCCGTCGCCGCCGGTTCGGACGCCGTCCGGACCTGGCGCGCCGAGGAACCCGCGAATGTCGCCGCGACGGTGATGCACACCCGCGTCGTGGTCGAACGCGCCCTGCGGGCGCACCGGGAGGGGCATCCGCGCACCAAGGAGCTGTGGCAGCTGGGGTGGGAGGCGTGCGGCGCCGCGGCCAGGATCGCCCCCGACGACCCCGTGCCGTGGGTGTGCCTGCTCGCGCTGTCCCAACTCGACTCCCGGCAGCGGCTGGAGGAGCACCGGCTCGCGCCGCCGGGCCCGATGCTGTTCCCGGGCCCCTGGGAACTGCTGTCCGAGGCCGACCGGCGCGACCCGTACAACCGCGAGGCCTACCACCGCATGCTCCAGTTCGTGTACGCGCGCAGGGGCTCCCGCTCGCTCGCCGAGGCCGTCAACTTCGCCCAGTGGGCGGCCTCCACGGCGCCGGCGGGGTCGGCCCTGCACGTCCTGCCGCTGTACGTACGGGTGGAGCGCTACCGCCGCGAGAACGGGCAGGAGAAAGCCCTCGACCTGCACTGGGTCACGGAGGACGCCACCCGGGACGCGGCGCGGGCGCTGGACCTGTGGTTCGACCGGGCGGTCCTGGCCGAGGCCTCGCTGCTCGACCTCAGCCATCTCGCGCACGCCCTCTGGGGATCGCTCCAATTCGAGTCCGCGGCGCGGGTGTTCGAGGCGCTCGGGCCGTTCTACGCCACCCTTCCCTGGGCCTACCGGGCCCGGGACCCCGCGCAGGCGGAGGAGATGTTCCTCCGCGCCCGGAGCCGCTCGCTCGCCGGTGCCCGCGAGGCCCGGGGCGACCCGCCGGGCTGAGCCGGGCCCAGCCGGCCGGCCGGGCCCCCGCCCCGTCCGGCCGTACGACTCCACCGCGCCGGTTCCGTACCCCCGCACCCCGTTCCGTACCAGCCCGTATGCCCGTACCCGTCCCCTCGTCCCCGCCCCACCCCGGAGGTTTCCCGTGTCCCTTTCCCCGCCGGCCTGGTCGAACTCCGGCCTCGGTCCGCAGAAGGACGAAGAACAACGGCTGCGGGAACTCGGCTACCAGCCCGTCCTCGCCCGCCGCATGGGAGGGTTCGGCAACTTCGCCATCAGCTTCTCGGTCATCTCCATCCTCTCCGGATGCATGACCCTGTACGGCTTCGGCATGAACACCGGCGGTCCGGCGGTGATGCTCTGGGGCTGGGCGGGCGTCGGCCTGTTCGTCCTCTGCGTCGGCATGGCGCTCGCCGAGGTGACCAGCGCCTATCCGACCTCCGGCGCCCTCTACTACATGGCCGACCGGCTGGGCGGCCGTAAGTGGGGCTGGTACACCGGCTGGTTGAACCTGCTCGGGCTGCTGGGCGCGATCGCCGGAATCGACTACGGCGCCGCGCTGTTCACCGGAGCCTTCCTGAACCTGCGCTTCGGGTTCGAGCCCACCCCGGGCTGGACCATGGTCATCTTCGTGTGCATCCTGCTGCTGCACGCCGTGCTCAACCTGTTCGGCGTACGGCTGGTCAGTGTGCTGAACTCGGTCAGTGTGTGGTGGCACCTCGGTGGTGTCGCCGTCATCGTCGGCGCCCTGGCGATCGTGCCGTCCCACCACCAGTCGCCCACCTACGTCTTCACCGAGTTCGTCAACAACACCGGCTGGCACAACTCGTTGTACGTGGCGGCGGTCGGACTGCTGCTGGCGCAGTACACCTTCTGCGGGTACGACGCCTCCGCCCACCTCTCCGAGGAGACGTCGAACGCCTCCGTCACGGCGGCGCGCGGCATCGTGCGCGCCATCTGGGTCTCCTGGATCGCCGGCTTCGCCCTGCTGGCCGGCCTCACGTTCGCCATCCAGGACTACACCGGCGCCCTGAACAGCTCCACCGGCGTGCCGCCCGCGCAGATCCTCATCGACGCGCTCGGCACGAGCGGCGCCACCGCGATGCTCCTGGTCGTGATCGTCGCGCAGCTGTTCTGCGGCAACGCGGAGGTCGCCGCCGCCAGCCGGATGGTGTTCGCGTTCAGCCGCGACAACGCGCTGCCCGGCTCGGCGTGGTGGCGGCGCGTCAGCAGCCGTACGCAGACCCCCGTCAACGCGGTGTGGCTGTCGGTGGTCGTCGCCTGCGTGCTCGCCCTGCCCTCCCTGTACTCCACGACCGCGTACAACGCCGTCGTCGCCATCAACGTCATCGGCATCACCCCCGCGTACGCCATCCCGATCTACCTGCGGCTGCGCGCGGGCAAGCGCTTTGAGCCCGGCCCGTGGAACCTCGGCCGCTGGAGCAAGCCGGTCGGCTGGATCGCGGTGACGTGGGTGGCCGGGGTGACGGTCCTCTTCTGCCTTCCGCAGGCGAGCCCGGTGACCGTCGACTCCATGAACTACGCGGTGGTCGCGCTCGCCGTCGTGCTCGTGCTCGCCACGGTGTGGTGGTACGTGGCGCGCGGCTCGTACAGCACCCCGCAGTCGTACGGGAACGCGCGCGAGCAGTCGGAGATCTCCGAGGGGATCGTCTAGCCGTTGAACCACGCGCCGAGCGGCCCCGTCCCGGGACCGGGGCGGGGCCGTTCTACTTCGCGGCGCCGTTGTACTTCGCGCCGCCGTTCTCCCGTACGAACTTCTTCGCCAGCGCTTCCCCCAGCCGGACGGCCTCGTCGTGGTTCTCGATGGGGGAGACCCGGGTGTTCTTGAACAGGATGTACGTCACCCCCGAGGGCACGCCGCCCCGCTGGGGGTGCGCCGGAATGCCCAGGCCGTCCGCCGTTGCGTACGAGGCCTCCCCGATGATGCCCACCGGGCCGGTGTCGCCGACCACCGCGTACTGCACCCGCCCGCCGTGGACGACGGCCACGACCCCGCCCCCGCGGATGCCCGACGCCGGGTAGCTCCACCGCTCGCTCGGCGCCGGCACGACGACGAACGGCAGCTTCTCCGAGTTCAGCGGCCTGCCGTCGGACTGGGAGAAGGCGGTGCTTTCCTGGAACCAGGGGTCGGTCGTCGTGTTGCAGTGGGCGGTGACCTGCCCGTCGCAGTCGATGTCCATGTCGGCCTTCCAGAACACCGCGCCCGTCGCACCGCAGACGGGAACCGTGGCCGCCGCGCCGGCGTCGACGCGGTACTTGCCCTTCGAGACCGGGGCGCAGGCGGTGGTCGCGGCCAGCAGGTCCGCCGCCTGCACCGTGCCCTCCTGGTCCGGTGCCCGCCGCTCGCCGCCCGGCCCGCCCGCCCCCGCCGGGGGGCCGGCGGGGGCGAGGGACGTCGCCTCGGCGGGAAGGACGGTCGCGGGCAGGGCCGCGGCCAGCAGGGCGGTACCGACCGTGCCGAGAACATGGGTACGACGAGCCATGGGCTGATCCTTTTCCTGGCGTTCCTGGCGTTCCTGGTGGCGAGGTCCTACTCGCCCGGCGGAGGGGGAAGCGGACGGTCGTTGTCCGCTATCTGCTCCGCCACCAGGGCCGCCAGCCGGTCCAGGAACACCCGCTGACCCGCCACCAGGCGCCGCGCCGCCTCCGGCAGGGCGAACCAGGCCACCCGGTCGATCTCGGGGAACTCCCGCAGGACACCGCTGCCCCGCGGCCACTCCATGGTGAACGTGCCGGGCACGGCGAGCGCCGGGTCCAGATCCCCCTCGACCGCCCAGATCGTGACGATCTTGCCGCCGCGCCGGCGTGACTCGCCCAGCGGTGTCCACGGCCCCTCGGGGGGCGGCAGGCCCAGCTCCTCCTGGAACTCCCGGCGCGCGGCGGCCTCGGCCGGCTCCTCGGGGCCGTACTCCCCCTTGGGGATCGACCACGCGGCGTCCTCGCGCCCCGCCCAGAACGGCCCGCCCATGTGCCCGAGCAGCACGGCGACACCGGTGTCGGTGACCCGGTGGACAAGAAGTCCCGCGCTGCGCTTGCCCGGCATGCCGTCAAGTCTGGGCGCTCCCGAGTCACTCCGCCCGAACTGATGAGCCGTGCGGGGCACGGCCGACGCCTCGACGGTCCGACGCCTCGACGGTCCGAGGCGTGGACGGTCCGAGGCGTGGACGGTCCGGCGCGTGGACGGCCCGGCACGGGGTAGGCGCACGGCAGATCGACCCGCCCACGGCTTCGGAAGCCATGGATCCCGCGTCCCCAGGAGTCAACATGGCCGGCATGCTCGACCGCATCAAGCAGTTCACCCGCAGCCCGCAGGGGCAGCGCGTCACGGAGCAGGTACGGCGTGCCTCGGCCGACCCGCGGAAGCGGGAGCAGGCACGCAAGCTGTTCGGCAAGCTGCGCGGACGGCGCTGACGCGCCGGTACGCAGCGAGCAGGGCCCGTCCTCGGATCGAGGACGGGCCCTGTCGTGTGCTGACTGTCAGATCACCGGATCAGTCGTTTACCGGACTACGGGAACGAGGTGATCGTCGACGGGACCGTGCTGGTGCCGGACGTGGCCGACCCCAGACTGTTGATCACGTGGTTGTACTGACCCATCCCACCGAGGGACACGACCAACAGGTCGTGGAACTTCACACCGGGTTTGACCGGCGCCTGGAAGCCGTGCTCCTGGATGATGTTCGGATCCGACGTGTAGTTGCAGTAACTGCCCAGACCCCAACCCTCGTGGTTGTTCACGGAGTCGGCCACCTTGTAGGCGGCGTACCCCCTGATCGAACCGTTCTGGATGGCCGCCTGGTTCGGCGCGTCGTACGCCTTCTCGTTCTGGAAGAAGATCGTCTTGCCGTTCTCGCCGTACCACTCCACGTCGTACTTGTTGAAGTGTTCGACGAACAGGCCGGTGGCGAGGACGTCGTCGCCGTTGACCCGTAGACCGTAGTCGGCGCGGTTGGTCTCCCAGCCGACACCGGCACCGTGGTCGGCCCGCCAGATCCAGGTGTGGTCGATGATCGTGTCATCGCTGTTGATCACCATGCTGGTGGTGGCCTTGCCCGGGCCCGCGCCACCGATGCGGATGAAGACGTCCTGGACGGTGGTCGGGTTCGCGGAGTGGTCCGCCGACGCGCCCTGGGGTCCGACCTCGAGGAGCGTCGGGGAGTTGACGGGACCGGCGTCGATCAGGAAGCCGGCGAGCTTCACGCCGTCCACGTCGGCGACCTTCATCGCGGTCACCCCGTTGTCCGGGATGATCGTGGCGAGGCCGAGACCGAGGACGATCGTGTTGGCGCGGTTCACGTTGATGGTCTGGTCGATGTGGTAAACGCCGGGCGTGAACAGGAGGTTGAGCCCCTGAGCGAGCGCCTGGTTGATCGTCGCGGCGGTCGCGCCCGGCTTGACGACGTAGAACTGGTCGAGCGGCACGGACGTACCCTGCGGAGCGCCGTTGCCCCACGTGGTGCCACGGGCGTTGGTGCGCTTCGCCGGGGCGAAGACCTTGTAGGTGTTGCCGTCCAGGTACAGGAACGGCTTCTCCCGCGAGGTCGGGGTGTTGTTCAGCGTGGTGTACGGCGGGTTCGGGAAGCCCTGTGCGGGCGCGCCCTCGACACCGGAGAACACCATGTTCCAGACGCCGTTGGTCCAGCCGCCGACGGAGCTGTCACGGGTGTACCACTGCTGCTGGGAGTACGGGCCGACGGTGCCGTCGATCTTGCTGTCGGCGATGTAGCCGCCACTGGCCCAGCCGTACCCGTTGGGCGCCAGGTTGAGCCCGCCCTTGACGTGCATCCGGCGGAACGGCGCGGCCTGCGCGACGGCCCAGCGGTTGGTGCCGTTGACCGGGTTGACGGCGAGGTTCTCGGCGGAGCGCCAGAAGTTCTGCGTGGCGTTCCCGTTGAACCAGCCGGCGTCCACGGTGATGTCACCGTTGATGTTGGTGTCGTCGGGCGACAGACCGAGGCCGGAGATCGAGGTGTAGAAGCCGAGTTGGGCGTTGAGACCGTTGTACGTGCCCGGCTTGAACAGGAACTGGTAGCGGCCCGAGCCGAACTGGTCCGACTCCTGCTGCTGGAAGACCTGGTCGAGCCTGCCCTGGATGTTGGGCGTCGACGGGTCGAAGACGATCACGTTCGGACCGAGGTCACCACCGCCCGGCAGCGGGTTGCCCGTGCCGCCGTCGGTGCCGCCGAAGACCTGGAACTCCCAGAGGGAGTAGCCCCATTGGGTGGCCCGGACGGTGCCGGTCACCCGGACGTAGCGGGCGTTGCCCGAGACGGTGAGGGTCTGCACGCCACCGGTGCTCGTGGTGGTGGCGTAGGCCTGCGTCCAGCTCGTGCCGTTGGTGGAGAGCTCGATCTTGTACGCCTTCGCGTACGCCGCCTCCCAGTTCAGGACCACCGAGTTGACCGCGACGGTGGAGCCGAGGTCGACCTGGATCCACTGCGGGTCGGAGGCGGCGCTCGACCAACGGGTCCCGGTATTGCCGTCGTTGGCGCCCGTGGCGGGGGTGCCGGCGTTCTCCACGCTGGAAGCCGTCACCGGCTTGCCCTGGGAGAGCAGGGTCGGGGCGGCGTCCGCCTTCGTGCTGGGGATGAGGAGCAACAAGGAGGCGATCAGGGTGGCGGCGACGGAAACGGCGAGTCCTCGCCGTCGGTCCGGCGTGGATCTCCGGAACGCCGGTACCGGCGAAGCGAGCGGAGGAGCGTGCATGGGCATGTCTCCTGAGTCATCAGAAAAGGGCAGCACGGGTGCGTGCGTGGGGGCATGGGTGGGGGGCAGATAGTCGGAGAGCGCTCTCTGGGTAGAGGAGATGCTTCCCCCGTGTTTCGTACACGTCAAGAGTTGTGCGCGAACCGTCCGCTCCGGGTTCCCGTGTCATCAACAAATAACCGGCGGGACGCGCCGATTGTGGGCATCTGGGCGCTGTCCGGGGCGAGTTGAGGAGGGGTCGATTCAGAATCTGACGGCAGGGGGAGGGTGCGCGAAACGGTGTTATGGAGAAGGGCGTATCGCTACTAACGCAAAAGTGTTAGCGTTGCTCCAGGGGTCGCGGAGAGCGCGTCCCGAACCGGGAAGACGGAGTGACGCGATGACGGAGAACACGACCGACGGGACGGCGGAGTACGCGGCCGACACGACGGGGAACACGGCCGGCCGGGTGGCCGTCGTCACGGGCGGCTCCCGCGGCATCGGCCGGCGGAGCGCCGAGCGGCTGGCGGCGGACGGCCTGGCGGTGGTCGTCAACTACGCGGGGAACAAGGTGGAGGCCGACGAGACCGTCGCCGCGATCACCGCCGCGGGCGGCCGGGCCACCGCCGTCCGGGCCGACGTGGCAGACGAGGAAGCGGTGGCCGCGCTCTTCGACGCGGCCACGGAGACCTACGGCGGGGTCGACGTGGTCGTCCACGCCGCCGGCGTCATGAGTGTGTCCCCGATGGCGGAGACCGACCTGGCCGCCTTCGACCGCATGGTCCGTACGAACATCCGCGGCGCGTACGTGGTCGACCAGCAGGCCGCGCGCCGGCTCAGGAACGGGGGCGCGATCATCAACTTCTCGTCCTCCGTGCTGGGCCTCGCCCTGCCCGGCTACACCGCCTACGCCGCGACCAAGGGCGCCGTCGAGGGGATGACCCTGATCCTCGCCCGCGAGCTGCGGGGCCGTGACATCACCGTCAACGCGGTGGCACCGGGCCCGACCGCGACCGCGCTGTTCCTGGACGGCAAGGACGAGGACACCCTCGCGTGGTTCAGGGGGCAGTCGCCGCTGGAACGCCTCGGCACTCCGGAGGACGTATCGGAGGTGGTGTCCTTCCTGGCGGGCCCCGCCCGGTGGGTCAACGGGCAGGTGCTGCGGGTCAACGGAGGGGTCATCTGACCGGGGCCGTACCTCCCGTACTCCGCCCGCCCCTCCCGTCAGCCCTTACCGAGCAACAGAAGGAGCCCCCTCATGGGCAGCACCATTCTCATCACCGGCGCCGGGTCCGGCTTCGGCGCGCTCGCCGCCCGCGCCCTGGCCCGTAACGGCCACACGGTCTACGCGGCCATGCGGGACACCGCGGGTCGCAACGCGCCCCGCGTCGCCGAGACCGCCGCGTACGCCGCCGAACACGGCGTGGACCTCAGGACCGTCGAACTGGACGTGCTGTCCCAGGAGTCGGCGGACGCGGCGATCGCCACCGTGCTGGCCGAGCGGCCGGCGCTCGACGTCCTGATACACAACGCCGGGCACATGGTCACGGGGCCGGCCGAGGCGTTCACCCCCGGAGAGATCGCCGCCGTGTACGACACCAACGTCCTCGGGACCCAGCGGGTCAACCGGGCCGCCCTGCCGCACCTCCGGGACCGGCGCCGCGGGCTGGTGCTCTGGATCGGCTCGACCAGCACCAAGGGCGGCACCCCGCCCTACCTCGCGCCGTACTTCGCGGCGAAGGCGGCCATGGACTCTCTCGCGGTCAGCTACGCCGCGGAGTTGGCGCGCTTCGGCATCGAGACGTCCATCGTCGTGCCCGGCTCCTTCACCACCGGGACCCACCACTTCGTGACCGGCGGACACCCGGCGGACCAGGGTGTGGTGACGGCGTACGAGCAGCGGTACGCGGGCCTGATGGAACAGGTGTCCGCGCGCCTCGCCGCGCTGGCCCCCGCCGACGCCGACGCGAGCCAGGTGGCCGATGCCATGGTCCGGGTGGTCGAAGCGCCTTACGGGGAACGGCCGTTCAGGGTCCACGTCGACCCGGCGGGCGACGGCTCCGAAGAGGTCAGCGACGTCGCGGACCGTATCCGCGCGGAATTCCTCGGACGGATCGGGCTGGCGGACCTCCTGCGCCCGCATGCCGCCGCGTGACACACGGGCCGCGGCTCCTCACGACGAGGGCTCCGCCGCTCGCGCGTCCGACACCCGCTCCAGCCACTCCGTCAGCAGGGCCCCCTCGGCGCCGCTGAGCACCTCGGGCGGCGACTGCCGCAGCAGCGCCCCCAGCCGGGCCGCCACGGCGGGAGCCGTACCGGAGCCGTCGTCGGGCCCGCTCGCCGCCGTCCCGTCCGCCGACGTCCCGTCCGTCCCGCCGGTGTCCGGGCCGCCGTACATCGCCTCGTGGGTGAGGACCGAGGCGTGCACCGCGTCCCGTACCCGCCGCGACATGCCGGGATCGGCGAACGTGGCGGGCCGGGCGACCAGCATCAGGGCCACCCCGACATTGGCCGACATGACCATCTGCGCGGCCAGGTCGGGCGAGATCCGCAGCTTCCCCTCGGCCGCCGCCCGCTCCAGATCGCGGGCGAGGATCCGGTGCGACTCCAGGGCGGAGGCGGGGGGCTCCCGCATGGCGGGGGAGTTCATCAGCCGGTAGAGGTTCGGGTGGGCGCGCGCGAAGGCGACATGGCTGTCCCAGCCCTCCCGCAGATCCTGGACCGGGTCCGCCCCCGGCACGTGCTCCCGCTTGGTCGCCAGATACGTGTCGAAGCCGTGGTCGACCACCGCCGAGAGGAGCCCGTTCTTGTCGCCGAACTGCCGGTAGAGCACGGGCGCGCCGATCTGCGCGGCCTCGCAGACCGCGCGGGTGGAGATGTCGCCGTTGGGCGACTTCGCCAGCAGCTCGGCGGCCACTTCGAGGATGCGGGTGCGCGTGGTCATGGAAGGATGCTATCAATCCGGGCGTAACGATGCTAATGGCAGAGCGTGGAAGTCGCTACGCGGCTACGGTGACCTCTTCGATACGGCGGAGCACGGGATGACAGAGACGAGATGACAGAGGCAACGCGTGGGGATCTCACCCCGGAGGACGTGGCCGGCGTCGTACGGGCCGCGTTCGGGTCCGGGCGTGGTCCCGTCAGGGTGGACCGGCTGCTGGGCGGCAGCAAGAAGGGCGTGTACCGGCTCTCCTTCGGAGACGCGTCCAGCGCCGTGCTCTACAGCTGGGCCGCGAGCGAGAACTACTGGCCGGAGCGCGCCGGTTCGCCGGACGGGCACGAGGATCACGATGATCCGTTCTCGGACGCCACCGGTCACGACCTGTTCGTGGCGGCGCACCGGGCCCTGACGGACCTCGGGGTACGTGCTCCGCGGGTCCATCTGGCCGATGACAGCATGGAGTTGTTCCCGGCGGCCTTCGCGGTGGTGGAGGACCTGAGGGGTGAGACGCTGGACGACCTCCTCGACCGGGACCGTGACGCGGCCGGTGACGTGATGGCGCGGCTCGGCGAGATGCTCACCGTGCTGCACGGCAGCCGGAGCCCCGTGCTCGGGAAGGCCGCGGTGGTCGCGGCCGGGCGCGGCATCGCCCCCGGGGACCGTACGGCCGAACGGACCGTCCTGGACCGGGTGGTGCGCGACCTCGCCGAGGGCGCCGCCCTCGACCGCCGCCTCGCGGAGCTGCGGGAGCCCCTGGCCGAGGTCGCGGCGGAGCTGGCCGGGGCCGTCGGGCCCCGTGGCACGTACGGTCTCATCCACGGCGAACTGGGCCCCGACCACGTGCTGATCGACCCGAAGGGGCGGCCGGTGCTCATCGACATCGAGGGCCTCATGCACTTCGACGTCGAGTGGGAGCACGTCTTCCTGCGCCTCCGCTTCGGCGAGAGCTATCCCGCTCTGCACCGGCCGGGACTGGACGAGGACAGGCTCCGCTTCTACCGCTTCGCCCAGCATCTCTCGCTCGTGGCGGGCCCCTTGCGGATTCTCCAAGGGGACTTCCCGGACCGGGCGTTCATGCGAGGCCTGGTCGAGGAACACCTGCACCACACACGCTCGTTTCTCGCGCCGCGCGGGACCGGTTGAGCCCTGGGGGAGCGGGCGGTGATTGCCGATCACGGTGTCCGGGAATCAGAAGGGGACAGACCGGTCGCCGGACAGGCCTTGGCCATCCCCGGAGCGGCATGCGCCGGTCCCTCACGAAGGGAGTGGTTTCGATGCGTGCGTACGGGCATGCCCGACGGCGTGCCGCACGCGCCACGTACAGCCTGCCGCGGTCGGACTCGTCCGCCCGCTGGGCGCGGCACCTGACGGCCGCCTACCTGAACCACGGCTGCGGCGAGAACGTCTCACGGGACCAGGTCGACGACGCGACCCTGGTCGTCTCCGAACTCGTCACGAACGCAACCCGGCACGGCCGGAGCGGCTGCCGCCTCCAACTCAGCGTGGACCGGGGGCGGGTCACGGTCGAGGTCCACGACAACAGCCCCCTGCGACCCCGCATCTCGACGGCGGACACGATGGCCGAGGGAGGGAGAGGGATGACGCTGGTACGCGAACTCTCCCGCCGCCTCTCGGTGTTGGGCGCCCCGGGCGGCGGCAAGACCGTACAGGCGGTCCTCCTCGCCTGCTGACGTGCCCGCCCTGCTGACGTGGCCGTCGCACCTCGTTCTAGCCTCTCGCCATGAAAGCTGGTGAGGGCGAGGACGCGCTGGTTCTGGCGGCCCGGGAGAGGCTTGCCGCAGGGCAGGACGAGGAAGAGGTCGTCGCCCAACTGGCCGCGAGGACGGGCGAGTGGCACGCCTGCGTGCTGGCCGTGTGCCTGGCCGTGGGCGTGCCCCGGACGGATGCCGAGGCTCGACTGCGCCACGTGGAGCGGTGCTTCGCGGAATTCGAACCGGGCGAAGAGGAACTCCTCTCCAGTCTCCTCGTCATGGGAGACACGTTCATCGTGGACGCGGTGCTCGACGAGCACGACGAGCACATCCGCGGCCTGTTGGAAACCGCCGCCGGCGTACGCGGGGGTTTCCCCGGCGGCCTGATCACGTGGTTTCGCACGGGAGAGCTCACCAAGCTCTTCCTGTACTTCGCCAGGGTCGGAATCCGGGCCGGGCGGGGCTCACCGCCCGATTTCTGGGCCGCGCTGACGGCGGCCGGCGAACTACTGGCGGCCGAGGACGGCCCGGACCAGGCAGAGGTGAGGGCGGGGCTGGAACGCTGCCGCGGGCAGGGCGCCGCCCTCGGTGCGAAATAGGGGCAGTGTCGACCGTTTCACGAACCCATATCAAGCACCGATTTCACGAACCGATGTCACAAAACGGGTCGCCGGAGCGTCTACGGGGAGAACGGCATCCCACGAGGGATCGCCACGCCCCGCAGATACGGAGAAATCGTGTTCGCCGCCTACGTCACGGTCATCATCCTCGGCGCGGTCTTCAACGGTGCCGCCGCCGTCACCTACCTGATCGGCCACGAATACCCGAAGACCCAGGCGGACATGAAGGGCATACCCCGGAAGTGGGTGCCGGTGCTGGGCGTGCTGCTGGCGGCGGGCACCGTGGGGCTGCTGGCCGGGCTCGCCGTGCCTCTCCTGGGCACCCTCGCCGCGTCCGGTCTCGTGCTGTACTTCATCGGCGCGATCATCGCCCACCTGCGGGTGGGCTCTCGCAACATAGTCGGCGGCATCGTGTTCCTCGCCACCGCGGCCGCCGCCCTGGCTCTGGGCCTGTCCTACCACGGCGTTCGGTGAGCCGGCGGTTTCCCACCCGTGGCCCCGCCCCTTGGCCCCACCCCGCCGCCGCCCGCCGCGGAGCGGGGACAATGGACCGGTGACCTACGGCTATCGCGTCCTCGGCGCCACCCGGGCCCTGCGTCCCGACGGGACGGAGGTACGGCTCAGCGGGGCACGGCTGCGCGCGCTGCTCGCCGCCCTCGCCGGGGCCGGCGGGCGTGCGGTCGGCACCGGGGAGCTGGTCGCCCAGGTGTGGGGCGAGGACGAGGAGCCGCCCGCCGACGCGGTGGGCGCGCTGCAAGCCCTGGTCGGGCGGCTCAGGCGGGCCCTGGGCGGCGAGGCCGTGGCCTCCGCGCCGGGCGGCTACCGGCTTGTCGCGGGGCGCGACAGCATCGACCTCTTCCGCTTCGAGCGGCTGGCCGCCGACGGTGCCGCCGCCCTGCGCGAGGGCGACCCCGAGCGCGCTCTGGCGCTGCTGGACGAGGGCCTCGCACTCTGGGACGGACCCGCCCTCGCGGACCTCCCGGGGCGTGCGGCCGACCCCCTGGCCGTACGGGCCGAACAGCGCCGCGCCGCGGCCCGCCGCGACCGGCTGGCCGCCGAGGTGGCTCGGGGAAGGCCGGAGCGGGCACTGGCCGGTCTCGCGGCCCTCGCCGCCGGGGCGCCGCTGGACGAGCCCCTGCACGCCCTGCGGATCCGGGCCCTGCGCGCGGCGGGCCGTCCCGCCGAGGCGCTCCAGGCGTACGAGGAGGTACGGACCGTCCTGGCCACCCGCCTCGGCACCGACCCGGGCCCCGAACTACGCTCCCTGCACACCGAGTTGCTGACAGGCGCCGCACCCCCGAGCCCCACTCCCCGCACCACCCAGGTCGGCAACCTACGGGCCGGACTCACCTCATTCCTCGGCCGGGAAGCCGAACTAGCCGCCCTCGAAACCGAGTTGTCCACCGCGCGACTGATCACCCTGATTGGCGCGGGCGGCGCGGGCAAGACCCGCCTGTCCCTGGAGGCGGCCCGAGCGGCCGCCACCCGAGCGCGGCCCGCCGTGGTGCCGCACGGCGACAGGCTTCACGCGGGCCGGCCCGGCGGGACGCGGGCCGGCAAGGCGCGGGCCGACGTGCCGTGGGCCGAAGGCGGCAGGCCTGACGGTGGTGGGCCCGGCGTGATGCGGGCCGGCAAGGCGTCGCCCAACGGTGGCGAGCGCGATGCGGTAGGGCCCGTCGGTGGTGGGCCTCACGGCGGTGGGCCCGATGGGACGCGGGCCAGTGAGGCGTGGCCCGGCGGCGGCCAGCCGGAGGTGGCCTGGCCCGACACTGGGCGGCCCGAGGGTAGCGAGTCCGGGGACGGCCGGCCCGAGGGTGGCAAGCCTGGGGACGGCCGGCCCGGCGGGGCGTGGGACGAGAAGGCGTCGTCCGACAGCGGTAGGCCGGACGGGACACGGGCCGGCAGGGTGTGGCCCGGGGGCGGGCAGCCGGACGTGGCATGGGACGAGCAGGCGTCGCCCGGCGGAGGCAGGCCCGGCGGGACACGGGCCGGCAGGGTGTGGCCCAAGGACGGCCAGCCGGACGTGGCATGGGACGAGAAGGCATCGCCCGATGGCGGTGGGCCCGGCGGGTCGTGGACCGGCAGGGTGTGGCCCGAGGGTGGTCGGCCCGGAGTGGCGTGGGCCGGGGGCGGCCGGCCTGAGGTGGCGTCGCTCGGCGGCGGCCGGACCGAGGGGTGGCGGGCCGAGGGTGGACGGCCCGGCGGGGCGGTGGGTGGAGACGCGTGGCCCGACGGGGTGTGGGTCGTTGAGTTGGCGCCCGTGCGGGAGGCCTCGGCCGTGTCTGAGGCGGTGCTTACCGTCCTGGGTGCCCGTGAAACCGTCGTGCAGGGGTCGCCCGGGGTACGGGGCACGGCCGCAGGGGCGCCCCCGGTGGACCCCCTCGACCAGCTCGCCGAGCACTGCGGGCAGCGCCGCATGCTCCTCCTGCTGGACAACTGCGAGCACGTGATCGGCGCCGCCGCCGAACTGGTCGAGGCCCTCCTCACCCGCTGCCCCGGCGTCACCGTCCTCGCCACCAGCCGCGAACCGCTCGGCGTGCCGGGGGAGTCCGTACGCCCCGTGGAGCCGCTGCCCCAGGACGTCGCCCTGCGGCTCCTCGCCGAGCGCGGCGCCGCCGGCCGCCCCGGCTTCCGTATCACCGACGACCCTGACGCCTGCGCCGAGATCTGCCGCAGGCTCGACGGCCTCCCGCTCGCCCTCGAACTGGCCGCCGCCCGCCTGCGCGTGCTCGGCCCCCGGCAGATCGCCGACCGCCTGGACGACCGCTTCCGCCTGCTCGGCACCGGCAGCGGCAGCAGGACCGTCCTGCCCCGGCAGCAGACCCTGCGGGCCGTCGTCGACTGGTCCTGGGACCTGCTCGCCGAGGACGAGCGGGCGGTCCTGCGCCGCCTCTCCGTCTTCTCCGGCGGCTGCGCCCTCGCCGAGGCCGAGACGGTCTGCGACACCCCCGACACGCTGTCCCTGCTGGCCTCCCTCGTGGACAAGTCCCTCGTCGTCGCCGACCCCGAAGGCGCCGCCGGCATGCGCTACCGCCTCCTGGAGACCGTCGGCGGATACGCCGCCGAACGCCTCGCCGAGTCGGGCGAGCGGGCGGCCGTCGAACGCCGCCACCTCGCCGCGTACCGCGAACTGGTCCGCGTCGGGGACCCGGAGCTGCGCGGCCACGGGCAGACCCACTGGCTCGGTGTCTTCGAGCGCGAGCACGACAACGTACGGGCCGCGTTGCGCACCGCCGTGGACCACAAGGAGGAGCAGGAGGCGCTCTGCCTCGTCCTCGCCATGAGCTGGTTCTGGCAGCTGCGCAACCACCGTGCCGACGCCCTCGCCTGGTCCTCCGCCGTTGCCGCCCTCGGCCCCGACCCGTTCGAGGAGCCCGTACGGCCCGCCGTACCGCTGACCGAGCCGTGCACGGCCCTGCCCCCGCCCTGGTCGGAGGACCAACTGTGGGAAGCCCGCCGGGGGATACGGCTGATCCTCCTCGCGGGCTCCGACGACGGCTCGTTCACCGCCGACCGGCCCGGCACCCGGTCACGGCTGCGCGCGATCGTGTCGGCCTACGGCCCCGGGCTGCCGCAGAACTGCCGCCAGCCCGGCACCACCTGGTTCTTCGCCCGGCTGATGACGGGAGACCTCCCCGGCATCACGGAGACGATGGAGGAACTGGTCCTGGCCTCCCGGACCCAGGGCGACAGCTGGCATCTCGGCCTGGCCCTGATGCTGCGCGCGAAACTCCTCAACGACCGTACGGAGGGGCTGATCCGCTCCGGCCTCGACGCCGACGAGGCCCTGGCCCTCTTCGAACGGGCCGGCGACCTGTACGCCATCGCCGAATCGCTGTCGGCCCGCGCCGAGACCCACGAACGCCAGGGCCGGTACGAGGAAGCCGCCGCCGACCTCCAACGCGCGATGGAATGCTGCGCACGGATCGGGGCCCACGCCCAGATCCCCCTGTTCAAGGCGCGGTTGGCCTCCGTAGGGCTCGACGCGGCCGACGCCGCCGGTGACCAGGACGCGGAGCGGCGCGCCGAGGAGCTGCTGGTCGAAGCGGTCGAGGAGAACGCGGTGCACTTCGGCCAGACCGCCGGAACGTCCCGGCTGCTGCTGGCCAGACGCTACGGACGCACCGGACGTACAGACCTCGCACGTGCGCAGCTGCACACCCTGGAGGGCGAGAACCCGTACGCCGGCCGGGCCCTCTTCGGTGGCATGGTCGCGGGTCTGCACGGCTGGCTGGACTGTCTGGAAGGGGAGTTCGACCGCGCCCTGGACCATCTGCGGCTGGCTGTCGAGCGCTTCGACCGGCTGGTGTTCCTGGTCGCTCCGCACCTGATCGTCAGTCAACTCCCCAGCGCGGCCTGGGCCAAGGCACGGCTGGGTGAGCCGGAGGCCGGTGCGCGGCTGCTGGGCGCCCACGCACGCCACACCGAACTGCCGGAAGGCATCGGACTGCACCCCTTCCCGCCGGCCTCCGACACCGAGATCCAGGAGCACGCGGAGGCAGTCGTACGCGCGGCACTGGACGGTCCGGCCTACATCCGCGCCCACGCCGAGGGCCGCGACCTCACCGTGGTGGAGGCCGCAGCCCTCATCTGAAGTGACGCAGTTCGAGCTGACGTTCCGTCAGGAGTTCGCCGGTTTCCGCGACATGGAGGGCTCGGCGGCGATCCCAGCATCCGCCAGCCGCTCGCGCGCCTCGGCGAGATCCGCCTCCGTCGGGTCGTCGTCCTGCGAGAGGCTGCGCCGCCAGTACCCGGTGAAGCCGACCGCCCGCCGGTCGAACCCGCGCTCCTCGACCAGATGGCGCCGCAGCGCCCGTACGGCACCGGCCTCACCGCCGAGCCAGCCGTGCACCGAGCCCTCCGGGAAGACCGCGTCACGCACCGCCCGTACCAGCGGCCCCTGCGGCCCGGACGGCGCCCGGCCGCGATGCAGCCAGTGCACGGTCACGTCACCCGCCGTCCCGAACCGCTGCTCCTCCGCCGCGTCCACGACCTCGGCGAAGACCACCGCGCGGGCCCCGGCGGGCAGCGCCTCCACGATCGTGCCGATCGCGGGGAGCGCCGTTTCGTCCCCGGCCAGCAGCATCCAGTCCGTCGTCCCCAGCGGCACGGGCGTCGCGAAGTACGCCGAGGGGCCGAACATCCCGAGCACGTCGCCCGGGGCGGCCGACCGCGCCCACCGCGTCGCGGGACCGGCCTCCCCGGCCCCGCTCCCGCCCTTGGTCCCACCCCCGTCGCCACCGTTCCCGTGCAGCACAAAATCGACACAGACCGTGCCCAGGACCGGGTCGTGCGAGCGGATCGTGTAGCTGCGCGCCCAGGGCCGCTCGGCCTCCGGGATCGCCTGGAGGGCCCCGTACCACCGCATCACGTCCTGCTCCGGGCCCGCCGCCCCGCTCGCGGGCAGCCGGGGGACCCGCTGCCCGGCCCTCGGGAAGTACAGCTTCACCTGCTGGTCGGGGCCGGCGAGGGCGAAATCTCCGAGGTCGGGGCCGCCGAAGGTGACCCGGACCATGTGCGGGGAGAGCCGTACGACACCGGTGACCTGGACGGTCCGTACGGGCAGCGCCCGGGGCGCGGCGGCGGGCGGCCTGTCTGCGTTCTCTGTCATACGGGCCACGCTGGCAGCCCGCGCCGACACGCCCCCGACAGCCCGCCGACACCGGGCCGGTGCCCGCGGTGACCCCGGTGCGCCCCCGCGGCTACAGCGCGGCCGCGACCGCGTCGAGGAACCGCGCGTGCGCGCGGTGGCTGCACGGCGCTTCCGGGTTCCACGCCACGATCCGCGCCCGCTCCTCCAGGGCGAGCCAGGCGGGGTTGGACCGCAGGCTCTCGCGCGGCGCCGCGTTCACCCGTACGTCGACCAGGACGACATCCGGCTCCAGGGCGGCCGCCTCCGCCCACTCGACCGTGCGCCAGTTGGTCCCCGCGCCCTCCGCCGGGTCGATCAGCGACACACCCAGCTCGGTGAGGTCGCGCAGGTCGGGCCAGGTCAACGGCCTTGCCAGGTAGGCCGTTTCGGGTCCCGCCGCGGACAGGGCCAGCACCCGGGGGCTGTCGGCCCGGCCCGTCAGCGTACGTACGGCGGCCTCCGCGCGCGCCAACTCCGCCTCGGCGGGCCCGTGCGGAGCGCGCAGCGCGCGGGCCAGTTCCGTGAACCGGTCCCTGATCCCGCCGAGGGAGCGGTCCTTGCCCACGTCGAGGACCACCACCGGGACCTGTTCCTCCAGGTGTTTGGCCGCCTCGGGGTCGATGCCGTACACCTGCCCGCCCCCGTAGCTGACGGCGACCACCAGATCGGGCTCCGCCGCGACGAGCGCGTCCAGGTCGACGGCGCTGCCCGCGCCGAAGGAGACCAGCCCGGCGAGCGGCAGGTCGCCCGCCTTCGCGGGATCGGGCGCCCCGCCGTCGTGATGGGAGCCGAAGATGCCCAGCGGACGCAGCCCGTGGTCCCACAGCGTCGCGCCCGCCTGTATGTACGCGGCCACCCGCGCGGGGTGACCGGGCGTCACGGTCAGGTGGCCACGGTCGTCCGTGAACTCCCAGCTGTTGCTCGAGTCCATGCCTCGCCTCGTTCCGCTCGTGTCGGTGCGATGTCCGGTACAGGACGTCCGTACGGATGTGTGTGCGGTCGCCACCCACTCTCTGCCCATCCGGGGGCCCGCGGACTCCCACCGGGCCCGCCCAGGTCATGGCCCCGGTCACGTTCCCGGCGGCCACGGGCCCGCTCCGGCGTCCGGCGGCCCCCGCGCTCCATGAGGGAGAATGCCTGTTCGGGAGGCCGAAGGAGCAGCCGCCGCCCGTACGCCCGCCGACCCGTCCCCAGGGAGCGTTCCGATGAAACCCGCCGCTCATGTCCGCAAGACCGCCCTGCCCGGCGTCGGCACCCGCTACGACCTCAACACCGAGGCGGGCGCGCACCTTTCGGTCGTCGTGCACCAGGACGGCCGGCGCATCATCTCCTTCCACGACCCGGAGGACGACGACGCCTGCAAGGACGCGGCGGCCCTCGCGCCGTCCGAGGCGACCGCGCTGTCCGCCCTCCTGACGCCCGACCCGGTCGCCCACCTCCACCAGCACCTGGAGATCGACCTGGTCACGGAGCACATCCCGGTCGGCAAGAGGTCCCCGTACGCGGGCCGCACCCTCGGCGCCACCCAGGCCCGCACCCGTACCGGCGCGTCGATCGTCGCCGTCCTGCGCCGAACCGACGCCTTCCCCTCACCCGCCCCGGACTTCCGCTTCGCCCTCGGCGACACGCTCGTCGTCGTCGGGACACGCGAAGGCGTCGACGCCGTGGCCGAACTGATCACCGGAGGCTAGCCGACTGTGCATGACACCACCCCGCTGCTCATCGAACTCGGCTCCATCATCCTGGGGTTGGGCATCCTCGGCCGGCTCGCCGGACGGATCGGGTTCTCGCCCATCCCGCTCTACCTGCTCGCCGGACTCGCCTTCGGCCACGGCGGTCTGATCCCGCTCGCCGCGAGCGAGGAGTTCGTCGCCACGGGCGCGGAGATCGGCGTCATCCTGCTGCTGCTCCTGCTGGGACTGGAATACAGCGCCGCGGAACTGGTCACCAACCTCAAGACCCAGTACCCCTCGGGCATCGTCGACCTGGTCCTGAACGCCGTGCCGGGCGCCGTCGCCGCGCTGCTCCTCGGCTGGGGCCCGGTCGCGGCCGTCGCGCTGGCCGGGGTCACCTGGATCTCGTCGTCCGGGGTGATCGCCAAGGTCCTCGGTGACCTCGGCAGGCTCGGCAACCGCGAGACCCCCGTCATCCTCGGCGTGCTGGTCATCGAGGACCTCGCGATGGCCGTCTATCTGCCCCTGCTCACCGCCCTGTTGGCCGGACTGAGCCTCGCGGGCGGCTCCGTCACCCTGCTGATCTCGCTCGGCACGGTCGGCGCGGTCCTCTATCTGGCCCTGCGCCACGGCCGGTTGATCAGCCGGGCGGTCTCCTCCGACAACCCGGAGATGCTGCTCCTGGTGGTCCTCGGCCTGACCGTCCTGGTCGCCGGGATCGCCCAGGAACTCCAGGTCTCCGCCGCCGTGGGCGCGTTCCTCGTCGGGATCGCCCTGTCCGGCGAGGTCGCGAAGGGCGCGCACCACCTGCTGGCACCGCTGCGCGACCTGTTCGCCGCCGTCTTCTTCGTCTTCTTCGGCCTGAACACCGATCCGGCCGCCATCCCGCCCGTCCTGCTCACGGCCCTTGTCCTGGCGCTCGTCACGACCGCGACGAAGATCGGCACCGGCTGGTACGCGGCGCGGCGCGCCGGGGTGCGGACGGCGGGCCGCTGGCGCACCGGCGGCACGCTGGTGGCGCGCGGTGAGTTCTCCATCGTCATCGCCGGGCTCGCGGTCGGCGCGGAGCCCCGCATCGGTCCGCTGGCGACGGCCTACGTCCTCATCCTGGTGATCCTCGGCCCCCTGGCGGCCCGCTGGACGGAACCGCTGGTACGCAGGGTGACCCGGGGGCGCAAGCCGGGGGACGCGGCGCGGGTGCCGGGGACGGTCCCGGCGCCGGAGGCACCCGGGACACCCGAGGCACCGGGGACGCCGGAGCAGAGCGATGAGGTACGGGGAGCCGTCTGAGGGCCCCCGTACCCCACCGCGTCACATCCGCACCCGTTCTCAGACCCCGACGCCGAAGTCCGACGCGATCCCGGCGAGGCCGCTGGCGTACCCCTGGCCGACCGCGCGGAACTTCCACTCCGCGCCGTTGCGGTACAACTCACCGAAGATCATGGCGGTTTCGGTGGCCGCGTCCTCGCTGAGGTCGTAGCGGGCCAGCTCCGCGCCGCCCGCCTGGTTGACCACCCGGATGAACGCGTTACGGACCTGGCCGAAGCTCTGCCCGCGGTTCTCGGCGTCATGGATCGACACCGGGAAGACGATCTTGGTGACGTCGGCGGGCACGGCCGCCAGATTCACCTTGATGGCCTCGTCGTCGCCCTCGCCCTCACCGGTGAGGTTGTCCCCGGTGTGCTCCACGGACCCGTCGGGGCTGGTGAGGTTGTTGTAGAAGACGAACTGCTGGTCCGAGCCGACCTTGCCGGAGTCGCCGACCAGAATGGCGCTCGCGTCCAGGTCGTAGTCGGTGCCGGTGGTCGTCCGAACGTCCCAGCCGAGGCCGACCAGGACGGCTGTCAGCCCCGGTGCCTCCTTGCTGAGCGAGACATTGCCGCCTTTGGACAGGGAAACTCCCACGCTGCTCCTCCTGAGCTGTTCCTGAGCCATGTTGGTGCCGTAGCGAAAATCTACAACAGTGTAGAAACATTGGGGAGCCTCATGCCGGCCCGGGCCGGCCCGATCCGGTAGGCCCGCATCACGTATCGACCACGGCTCACGTATCAACCACGGCCGGCCCGGGTCGGCTCCCGCCGCCCCGTGGCCGAACCACCCGCCGTCCGCGTGATGTTGCGTGCCATCCCGCCGAACACCGAGGAATGGAAAGGCGAGATGCCCCACCAGTACGCGTGCCCCAGCAGCCCTTGCGGATGGAACAGCGCCCGCTGCCGGTACACCGTCACGCCCTTCTCGTCGCGGTCCGCCCGGAGTTCGAGCCAGGCCAGCCCCGGCAGCCGCATCTCGGCCCGCAGCCGCAGCAGCCGCCCCGGCTCGATCTCCTCCACGCGCCAGAAGTCCAGCGAGTCACCCACCCGCAGGTGCTGCGCGTCCCGCCGGCCCCGGCGCAGCCCCACCCCGCCGACGAGCCGGTCGAGCCGGCCCCGTACCGCCCAGGCCAGCGGGAACGAGTACCACCCGTTCTCCCCGCCGATGCCCTCGATGACCCGCCACAGCGACTCCCGGGGCGCGTCCACGGTCAGTTCGCGCTCGTCCGTGTAGAGGCTGCCGCCGGCCCAGTCGGGGTCCGTGGGCAGCGGATCGCTCGGGGCGCCGGCCACCGAGGCGGACGTCCAGCGGGTGGACACCTGCGCCTCCTGGATACGGCGCAGGGCCAGCTCGGCGGACCGGTCGAAGGTGAGCGGGCCGCCGGGCGGATCGGGGACGTACCGCGCGATGTCCCTCTCGTGGCACACGACTTCATGGCGCAGCGACTCCGCCAGGGGCCGGGCGATGGACGCCGGGACGGGGGTCACCAGGCCGACCCAGTGGCTCGACAGGCGCGGGGTCAGCACCGGTACGGGGACGATGAGGCGCCGGGGGAGTCCGGCGACGGCCGCGTACCGCTGCATCATGTCGCGGTACGTCAGGATGTCGGCGCCGCCGATGTCGAACGCCCGGTTGACGTCGTCGGGCAGGCGCGCGCACCCGACGAGGTAGCGGAGCACGTCGCGTACGGCGATGGGCTGGAGGGACGTCCGTACCCAGCTGGGCGTCACCATCACGGGCAGCCGCTCCGTGAGATAGCGGAGCATCTCGAAGGAGGCCGAGCCCGAGCCGATGATGACGGCGGCGCGCAGGAAGGCGGTCGGCACGCCGGAGTCCAGCAGAATACGGCCGACCTCGGCGCGTGAGCGCAGATGCGGCGACAGCTCGCCCTCGGGCACGCCTGCGGGCGTGAGCCCGCCCAGATAGACGATCCGCCGGACACCCGCGGCCTTCGCCTGCTGGGCGAACGTGCGGGCGGCGCGGCGGTCGGTGGCGGCGAAGTCCTGGCCGGTGCCGAGCGCGTGTACGAGGTAGTACGCGACGTCGATGCCCTGGAAGGCGGCCCCGAGGGAGACGGGGTCGGTGACATCGCCCCGTACGATCTCCGCCCGGCCCGCCCATGGGTGGTCGCGCAGCTTGTCCGGGGTCCGGGCCAGGCAGCGCACCGTGTGCCCGGCGTCGAGCAGCTCGGGCACCAGCCGGCCGCCGATGTAGCCGGTGGCGCCGGTCACGAGACAGCGCAGTCCCGGTGCCGCCGGCCCGTGGTTCTCGTCCTGATCAGATACGTCCCTCATAGGGTGAGCGTGTGCCCCGGAGCGGCGATCAGCAACGCGGCGTGCGCCGACCGGCTCTTTCGCTCTTCCGGGCTGTCACACCTTGAGGGCCGTCACGGCGTCCGGGCTGTGACACGTGCGGGCCGTCACAGCTTCCGGACCGTCACAGCTTCGGGCCGTCACACCTTCCGGTACGAGTAGGCCTCGGCGGCGGCCGCCTCCACCGCGTCCAGGTTCCCGCCCGCGGACGAGGTGACCACGGCGGCCACCGCGCCCTCCACGAACGGCGCGTCCAGGAGCCGCGCCCCCGCGGGCAGCTCGTCACCCTCGGCGAGGAGCGCCTTCACCGTCAGTACGGAGCTGCCGAGGTCCGCCAGGATCGCGACACCGGAGCCCCGGTCCACCCGCGCCGCGGCGGCGGCTATGAGTTCCGAGCTGGTGCCCAGCTCGCCGCCCGGTGTGCCGCCCGCGCCGGCGACCGGGGCGAGGGGGCCGCCGCCCGCCAGGCCCAGGGCCAGTTCCGCGACGGAATCGGCGACACTCGGGCTGTGCGACACCAGCACGATCCCCACCGGCTTCTCGATGCTCATGCGGTCGCCTCCCACGTCTCGGCGAGGGCCGCGAGGAGCAGGGCGGAGGACGTGGCTCCCGGGTCCTGGTGCCCGACGCTCCGTTCGCCCAGATAGCTGGCCCTGCCCTTGCGCGCCTGGAGCGGTACGGTCGCCAACGCTCCGGCCTCCGCCGCCTCGGCGCCCGCGGCGAACGACGTACCGAGCGCCTCCGTCGCGGGCTCCAGCGCGTCCAGCATCGTCTTGTCCCCGGCCTTCGCCCCGCCCAGCTGCGCCACGGCCGCCACCCCGGCGGCCAGCGCCTCGGCGAACTGCGCGGGAGTGACCTCGGCCGCGTCGCCCAGCGCCTTGCCCGTACGCCGCAGCAGGGTGCCGTACAGCGGCCCCGAGGCGCCGCCCACCGTGGAGATCAGCTGCCGTCCCGCCAGCGTCAGCACGGCGCCGGGCGCCAGCGGCCCCTCCTTCTCCAGGGTGGCCGTGACGGCCCGGAAACCGCGCTGGAGATTCGTACCGTGGTCGGCGTCACCGATGGCCGAGTCCAGCTCGGTGAGCCGGCCGGCCTCCCTCTCCACCGCCGCGCCCGCGGTCGTCAGCCAGCGGCGGAAGAAGTCGCCGTCGAGCGTGCGGCCGGATTCCTGATCGGACATGTGAACTCCTCGCGCGCGCGTCGCGTCCGTGGACGCCTTGCCCCGAACCTATCGGCCTACCGCATGGACCACGCGGGACGGTCCGGCCATCACGGAACCACCTCTCCTCACCGCCCCCAGCGCAGTCCGGCGGTCTCCACCGGCGCGTCGTACAGGCGCAGCAACTCTCCGTCGACCTGGCACAGGGTGACGGAGCAGCCGGCCATGTCCAGGGAGGTCACGTAGTTCCCGACGAGGGTGCGGGCCACGGTGACGTTCCGCTCGGCGAGCACCCGCTGGACCTCCGCGTTGAAGCCGTACAGCTCCAGCAGCGGGGTCGCGCCCATGCCGTTCACCAGGGCCAGTACGGGCCCCTTGGGCCGCAGGTCCTCCAGGACCGCGTCCACGGCGAAGTCGGCGATCTCGCGGGACGTCATCATCGCGCGCCGCTCGCGCCCCGGCTCCCCGTGGATACCGATGCCCAGCTCCAGCTCCCCGTCGGGCAGGTCGAAGGTGGGGGTGCCCTTGGCGGGCGTGGTGACCGCGCTGAGGGCGACGCCGAAGGTGCGGGAGCTCTCGTTCACCTGCCGGGCGATCGCCTCGACCTGGTCGAGGGGCGCCCCCTCCTCGGCGGCGGCGCCGGCCAGCTTCTCGACGAACAGCGTGGCGCCCGTCCCGCGCCGCCCGGCGGTGAAGAGGCTGTCGGTCACCGCCACGTCGTCGTTGACCAGGACTTTCGCGATCCGGATGCCTTCTTCTTCGGCCAGCTCGGCGGCCATGTCGAAGTTGAGCACGTCACCGGTGTAGTTCTTCACGATGAACAGCACGCCGGCGCCACTGTCGACGGCGGCGGCGGCGCGGACCATCTGGTCGGGTACAGGAGAGGTGAAGACCTCACCGGGACAGGCGGCGGACAACATTCCCGGCCCGACGAACCCCCCGTGCAACGGCTCATGCCCGGACCCTCCGCCGGACACCAGCCCCACCTTCCCGGCGACGGGCGCGTCTCCGCGCACGATGACGCGGTTCTCCACATCCACGGTCAACTCGGGATGCGCCGCCGCCATCCCGCGAAGCGCGTCGGCGACCACGGTCTCGGGCACGTTGATCAGCATCTTCATGTGATCCTCCTACCAAGGTTAGCGGCTGTGTCTCTGACCGACATACTTGCAGGTCACACCCCACAAGCCCGGTATTTCGATCTTGACGGTGCCAGGCACTCCTGCTGCCATCGCCGACACCGCACCCGGTGATGACGCGGCTCAACCATTATCGATCCAACGCCCCCGCACGGCACGACCTGGACCCAACGAACCACCGTCCCACCCTCCTGGCGCCGCCTCCCCCGAACGCTCACGGAACTGCGTGACCTCGCCCAAGACGACCTAGGAACCGGCAGACCCCGCCCAGGCGGGGAGAACACAGGCGCGACCCAGGACACCACCAACGCGGACGGGACGCCCCCCCCCGCTGGCGCGGGAAGGAAGACCGAAAGGCCGTTGGCCCGTCCGCCGTCGCTGGGCATAACCCCCCAGCTGGCGCGAGGGAAGAGCACATCTCAAGCGCCACGTCCGGATGGGTCGCTGGAACACTCCCGCTGACGCGGGAAGCCCATCGTCTACGCCGACGGGATGGTCGGCGATGCCGGAACACCCCCGCTCGCGCGGGAAGAACGCCCGGTCCTCCGTCGCGATGCTGGCGAGCGCCGGAACACCCCCGCTCGCGCGGGAAGAACTTCTCCGTGCTGGGGTGGGGTTCCGCGGGTCACGGAACACCCCCGCTCGCGCGGGAAGAACGCGAGCGCGTGATCGTTGAGCATGGTGTCGACCGGAACACCCCCGCTCGCGCGGGAAGAACAAGGAGCGGGCGCCGCAGACTTTCGAGCTGATCGGAACACCCCCGCTCGCGCGGGAAGAACCCTTCTTGACCTGCGGCTTCAGGAGGGCTTTGCTGTTTCTTTGCTTAGGTCTCTTCGCATCAGGAACATCGTGTCAGACCTCAGCGCGCACCACTCCCGTGTTGGGTACTTGGCGTGCGGCAGGCGGGTCCTCTAGGGCTCTGTGGACCCCCTGACCAGTCAGATGCTACCCAGGCTCTGTGGCGAGGGCGGGACCCGCGTATCCGCTCATTTGCTGTGGTGGTGGCGGAGACGTGGCCGCTTGGGTTGTGGGGGGAGATGTGTCGCGGCGGCCAGTGCCGAGCTCGGCTCCGGAGGTCTTGGTGAGGCGGCGGCGATGAAGGGCGATCCGGCCTTGATTCCTGTGCGGACGGAGCCCGTAAGTGCCGGGTGGTGCTCGTTGTCGGAGCCGTGCCTGCCGAGGCTGGTGATCACGGACCGGGTTGGGCTGTACGCGTCGCGTTGGGTTGATGGCTCATCCTTGTGCCCTACAACAGCGCGCGGAGCCCGTGGCTTTGGGCGGGCATCCTCCCGCGTCGCGGGGCGTCGCGGGCTACCGTGGTCCGGAGTTGTCGGAGGAGTCGGGGGTTGTGGCGTGATTGATCCGCTGTCGGTGTCGGCGGTAGTGGCGTTTCTCGGGGCCGTCGGTGCGGGGATGGCGAACGAGTACGGGCGGCGGCTGAACGAGGCTGTCGGCGGGATGGTGGCGCGGGTCGCGGGGCGGGAGGTGACGGCTCCGGGTGGGCAGGCCGATCGGGAGGCCGTGGCCCGGGTTCTGGTGGCGGAGGCCCGGCGCGATCCGGGGCAGGCCCGGCTGCTGGGGTCGTTGATGAGCGGGCTGCCGAATCACCGTACGGCGGAAGGGCCCGCGCCCCAGTCGTTGCGGGCACCTGCCCGGTTCTTCACCGACCGCAAAGAAGCGCTGACGCAACTGCGCAGGGAAGCGGGGCGGAAGGCCGACGGCCGGCCGCGTGTGGCGGTTGTCTTCGGGCCTCCGGGCATCGGCAGCAGCGAGGTCCCCGCCTACTTCGGCGCCCAGGAGGCCCACCGCTACCCCGACGGCACCCTGTACGCGGATCTGCGGGGCGCGTCGGCCGGAACCGCCCCGACCGCCTCGGTGCTGTTGCGGGACTTCCTCCTGAAACTGCACGTGGCGGCCGAACACATCCCACCCGCCACAGAGGACCGGGCCGCATACTTCCGTACGCTCCTGGGCTCCCGGCGCTTACTCGTGGTCCTCGACCACGCCCAGTCCGCCGCCCAGGTCCGACCGCTGATCAGCGGAGCACCCGGCGTGTTCACGATCGTGGTGGCCGCGCGTCCGCTGACCGGTCTGGACGCCGTGCCGGTTCCGGTGGGGCCGTTGGCGGACCGGGACGCGCGGCTGCTGCTCGGCGCACTGGTGAGCAAGCAGACGTTGTCGGCTGCCCGCGCCACACTTCCGGCGGTGCTGGAACGGTGCGCCGGTTCGCCGTTCGCGCTGCGCGCCATGGCCCCGTATCTCGCGGCTCCAGTTCCCGTGCCTGTCGCCGACGTGGCCGCCAACGGAGATCCCGTCCGCTCGGTCGCCGAGGAGCTGTACCGGCAGTTGGCACCCGACCCGGCCCGCGTGTACCGCATGGCCTCGCTACGGCCCTGGCCCGCCCTGGCCGCCGCGCCTGTCGCCGCCGCCGCACAGGTGAGCGAGCAGGACGCGGCCCGCATGCTGGCGGAGCTGGCCGAGCGGCAGCTGCTGGAGGAACTCGCCGACGCCAGGTACCGCTTCCGCCCCGCCGTCCGCGCGCACGCGCTCGAAGCCGCCGCCCGCGAGGACGGCCTCGCGCGATGCGCCGCCGCGACGGCCAGGGCCGTGGACTACTACGTACGCCTCGCTGTCCGCGCCGACTTCGCGGCGCTGCGCGAACGCCCGCACGTCGACCCGCTGTTCGACGAACTGGGTCCGGGAGAGTACGAGGACGAGGGCGCCGCGATCGCCGCGCTGACCGCCGAGTTGGGCAACCTGGTGGAAAGCGTGCTGGCCGCCGAGGAGTTCGGGGACTTCGCCACCGCCTGCCGCGGAACCGAGGCGTTGTGGGCCGTCCAGCTCAAGGCCGGCCGCCACGAGGCCGTACTGCCCGCGCTGCGCGCCGGGACACGCGCCGCCGAACAGCGCTTCCCCGGTACGGAGATGGCGGGCCGGATGCACACCCAACTGGCCTTCGCGCTGATGGAGACGCCGAGTTGCTACGGCGAGGCCGAACGTGAACTGGAGGCGGCGGCCGAAGCGGAGGAGCGGGCCGGCCACCTCCGGGGCCAGGCGACCGTGATCGAGTCGCTGGGCCTGCTGCGGTTGCGCCAGTGGCGGTTCGCCGCCGCCCTGGAGTCGTTCGACGCAGCGGGCCGGCTGCTGGACGGCATCGCCGCCACCGACCGGGACGCGCAGCATCTGCCACGGGCACGTGCCCTGCTGGAACGCCACCGCGGTCGAGCCCTGCGCGGTCTCGGCCGGTTCGCGCCGGCCCGGCAACGCCTCGCTGTCGCACTGGAGTTCTTCCGCGCCCCGGACACCGCGGAGCCGTACAACGAGGCCCGCGTGCTGACCGATCAGGCCGAGACCGAGCGCGACGCGGGTGACTACACCGCCGCCCTACGGCTGGTCGACGAGGCCGCCGCTATCCTCGGCGGCCAGAAGGCCACGGGGCACCTGGACTCCCTCGATCTCATCCGCCGGGAGTGCCTGGCCGGTCAGGCGTGAGCGGATCCGGTGTTCACTCGCCCCCGTACGGACGGTGATGTCGCCCGGTGCGCCGAGCGCGACGATCGCACCGGCCGCACCGGCGGCCAAGTGGGCAAAGAACGCCGACGCGTACAGGGCGGGGTCGGCGCCGGCGCCGGGGCGGGCGGTGAGTTCGCTCGTCAGACCGTCGCGGTGCCGGACCGTACAGGCATGGGGACCGGTGACGTACGCGGCCAGGGAGCAGCCCGGGTAGCGGTCGAGGATCTCGGCCGCCCACTGCCGCGGTGCGCCGAGGCGGGGATCGTACGGTTCGCCCTGACGCCAGATCAGGTCGGCGAGCTCCAGCATGCCGGGGTCGAGGGTGTCCTCGTGCACGGCCAGATGGCCGTCACCCGGGCCGCCGGGCTCGGCAGGGGGCTCGGAGAAGCGGCGGACCTCGATCACACCGTCGTCGCCGACACGGGTGATGACGCGTAGCGGCGCGGTGTGCGGGATGGGTTCGTACGGAGGCAGGGGCAGCGGGTCGAGCAGCGCGGGTCCGGGGGGTTCCGGGATGCCGATCAGGCCGTAGAACAGCTCCCTCAGCAGCGCCCCCGACCGGCCCGGCGCCGACGTGGTCATCTCCGCCGGCGCGGGGAGCGGCCGGTGGGTGGCCAGTTGGTGTTCCACCTGCGGAAGCAGCGGCGCGTACGGGTCGAGCCGGGGAGCCGTACGGACGAACCCGGCGACGGGCGAGGTCGGGCCAAGGCCGTCCAGGGACGCCGACCCGAGCAGGACGGGCGTCCCCAGGGCGGCGGCGTAGTAACTGACCGAGCCGAAGTCGCCGATCACCAGGTCCGCGGCGATCAGCGCCTGCCGCCAGCCGTCCAGCGGATCCACGAGCGCCAGACCCGCCCGTACGGCCCGGTCCAGCCAGAGCCGTACCTGCCCGGGGCCGTGCGCGGCCCAGATGTTCGGGTGGAGCACGGCCGCGGTCCGGTACTCGTCCACGGGCAGATCCGATGCCAACGTCCGCAGCAGCAGGGGCAGTACGTCATCGGATCCACGGTCCCCGAACAACGAATCCGGATTCCAGGTGGAGTTCAGCAGCACCAGCCGTTGGCCCGGCCGTACCCCCAGCGCCCTGCGGTACCGCTCCCGGTGGTGCCGGGCCGCCAGCATCCGGTCGAAGCACGGGTCACCACCGAGCACCGCCGCAGGAACGGCCTCGGGACAGGCGACGCCCAACCGCTCGATCTGCTCGGGATGCGAGAACACCATCGCGTCCGCGACCGGTACGCCGTCGGCCAGCACCCATTCCGGCGCCATTCCGAACAGCGGATCGCCGAGCACCGGATTCTCGGTCGCCGGATTCCCGGTCGTCCTTCGGAGCGTCTTGTTGTATCCAGTTCCATGCGAAACGATGACTAACTGCCCGCGAATCTCAGCGAGTTGGCCCCCGAGACTGGCCGA